>JAFQQM010000043.1 GCA_017410585.1 Clostridia bacterium | reverse complement strand
TCAGTCTCGCGTTCGCTCGACAGCTTCCCCCCAAGGGGAAGCCTTGCGGTTGTCGAAAGTCTCTGCAAACTCCGTAAGGGCGGCAACCTGCCGCCCGAAAGCCTCCCTCGCCTAGAGGGAGGGGGACCGCCGTTAGGCGGTGGAGGGATAATCGCCCGTTGGGCGATCTGTCGCAAAGCGACAGTATCCCCCAGTCAGCCTGCGGCTGCCAGCCCAACTACGCTTCGCTACGCATAGGCTCCGCTGACCAAATCAAAGATTTGGAGCGTCACGTACCTTTAGGCAAGGGGGCCTTGCCGAAGTCATCCATTTTTACATCCTCGCAGGGGATATTTCACTGCATCGCCAACGGCGATGCCACGGAGGTCAATATGTTTTTCAAAAAATCATCTCCGATCGATTTTCTGATCGTCGGTCTCGGCAATCCCGGCAAGGGGTATACCAACACCCGCCACAACACCGGTGTGATGGCGTTGGAGACACTCGCCAAAGATCTGGGCGCGGAACTGACCCGCTCCAAGTTCCATTCGCTGACCGGCGAAGCACGTATCGGGGATGCCCGCGTACTGCTGATGTTCCCGCAGACCTATATGAATCTGTCGGGGCAGGCGGTGGCGGAGGCCGCCAAGTTTTACAAACTGCCGGCGGAACGGATTCTGGTCTTTTCGGACGATATTGCGTTGCCGCTCGGCGGAGTGCGTGTCCGCCGCAAAGGTAGCGACGGCGGGCAAAAAGGACTTCGCAACATCGGTGAACTGCTCGGCTCCACCGATTTTCCGCGTATCCGTATTGGCATCGGTCAGAAACCGCATCCTGAAATGGAACTGGCGGACTGGGTGCTGTCGCGGTACAGTTCCGCGGAATTGAAGGTCATTGCGGAAGCCGCCGATAAAGCGGTGGCCGCCGCCAAATTGATCGTCGCCGGACAGATCGACGACGCGATGAACAAGTATTCGAGGTAACTATGTCGGTATTTTCCCAAGGGATCGCTCGGTCAGCAACCGTCACATCCCTGCTCAATGCCATACGGAACGGACAACTCCCCGCGGGCGTGGTCGGTCCGGCACACATCCACAAGGTGTTGCTGGTCCACACAGCCGTTGAGGAGACGGGCCGTCGCGCCCTGCTGTTTACCGCCGACGAGCCGGAGGCGGCCCGTTGCACGGCCGACCTGCAAGCGCTCGGCACCAACGCCTTGCTGTTTCCGGCCAAAGATCTGTCACTGCGGGAGGTGGAAGCCTCTTCCCGTGAATACGAGCAACAGCGGCTGGGGGTACTCGGCCGCATGCAACAAGGGGATTGGCAGGTCGTGGTCGCTTCCGCTGAGGCGGCGTTGCAATACACCTTGTCCCCGCAAACGTTGGCCGCCAACACCATCACGCTGACCGTCGGAGAAGACCTGCCGGTGGCGGATCTGCCGGCGGCGTTGGTCGCGGCCGGCTACGAACGCTGTGAGCAGATCGAAGGCGCGGGTCAGTTTGCGGTCCGCGGCGGTATCATCGATATCTATCCGGCGGCGTATGCCGACCCCATCCGTCTGGAACTGTGGGGGGATACGGTCGATTCGCTGAATACCTTTGATCTGTTATCCCAGCGGCGTGCCGACCCGCTTTCGCGGGTGAGCATTCCGCCCGCAACCGAATTGCTGATACCGGATGCGGCGGCGTTTGCCGACGTGTTGACCGCCTACGCCGACGGCTTGACCGGCAAAGCGGCCACCGGCCGCGATTGCCTGTATTCCGCCGCGTCCGCGTTACGGGGCGGGGTGCGTCCCGCTTCGCCGGAACGCTTCCGCGCCTTGTTGGAAGACACCCCCGCCACCCTGCCGGATTACGCTCCCCAAGCACTTTGGTTCTTTGCCGAACCGGCGCGCATTCGGGAACAGACCACCGCCGCCCAGCAACTGCTGGCGCAGGAAGTGGAACGGCTGTTGGAAGAAGGAAAACTCTGCAAAGGGCTGACCTCGTTTTGCCAAAATTGGGGGTACTTTATTGAAAAATCAGCGGCCGAAGACACGGTCCTGTTGGATGCGTTTACCCGCACCACCGCCGAGATCCCGCTAAAAAATCTGTTTTCGCTGACCGCCCAGCAACTACCGGTCTGGGGCGGAAAATTCGACCTGCTTTTGGATGACCTGCGGGACACGCAAGCGCGTGGCGATACCTGCATCGTGCTGGGTGGCGCGGACGAAAAGAGCGTGCGCGCGCTGACCGACGATCTGGTGAAAAACGGCTTTGCGGCGCGGTTTGAGCCACCTTTGTCAAAAGACAGGGGGCAGATTTTGGTAATGCGTGGCGGCTTGTCGGCCGGCGCCTCTTTTCCGGATGCCGGTTTGACGGTGGTTACCCGCGGAACGGCGGTGGCCGCCCGCAAAAAGCACCGTCTGCGTAAGGCGCAAAAGGGCGCGGAGATCCGCAGTATCGCGGAACTGAAGGTAGGGGATTGCATCGTCCATTCCGCCCACGGTATCGGTCGGTATAACGGCATCGTGCAGTTGACCGTGCAAGGGGTCATCAAGGATTTTTTGAAATTATCGTACGACAAAGGGGACACGTTGTACGTTCCGGTCACCCAGTTGGATCTGGTCTCCAAATACATCGGCGCGGGCGAGGACAGCCACATCAAACTGCACCGCCTCGGCGGGCAGGATTGGCTCAAGACCAAGCGGCGGGTGCGCAGTTCGGTCAAAGATATCGCTAAAGAACTCATTGCGCTGTATGCCAAGCGGATGAGTTCGTCCGGTTATGCGTTCGGTCCGGACGAGGAGTGGCAATACGATTTTGAGCGGCATTTCGAATACGAAGAAACGGAAGATCAACTTCGCTGTATTGCCGAGATCAAGCGGGATATGGAACGTCCCGTCCCGATGGACCGCCTGCTTTGCGGGGACGTCGGGTTCGGCAAAACAGAGGTGGCGTTGCGGGCGGCATTTAAGTGCGTGACCGAAGGCAAGCAATGCATCCTATTGGTGCCCACCACGATTTTGGCCTTGCAACATTACAACACGATGGTGGCGCGGTTTGCGCAATTTCCCGTCCGTATCGAGATGATCTCGCGGTTCCGTACCCCCAAACAGCAAGCGGATATCCTCGCCCGTACCGCCACCGGTCAGGTGGATATTCTGGTCGGTACTCACCGTTTGCTGTCGCAGGACGTGAAATTTAAAAATATCGGTCTGTTTATCATTGACGAGGAACAACGCTTCGGCGTGGCGCAGAAGGAGCGCATCAAGGAACTGACCCCGAACGTCGACGTGCTGACCCTGTCGGCAACGCCCATTCCGCGTACGCTGAATATGGCGCTGGCCGGTATCCGCGATATGTCGGTCATTGAAGAAGCCCCGCAGGACCGTCATCCCGTACAGACCTTTGTGATGGAACACGATAACGCGGTGTTAGAAGAAGCGATCCGACGGGAACTGCGACGCGGCGGACAGATATATTATCTGCATAACCGTGTGGATAACATCGAAAGCGTCGCGGCCGGTTGGCAGATCCGTATTCCGGAAGCGCGCATTGCGGTGGCACACGGCAAGATGAACGAAGCGCAACTTTCGGAGATCTGGCGACAGGTGCTGGAGCAGGAGATCGATATGCTGGTATGCACCACCATCATCGAGACCGGCATCGACGTACCCAACGCCAACACCCTCATCATCGAAGATGCCGACCATTACGGTCTGTCCCAGTTACACCAGTTACGCGGGCGCGTGGGTCGGTCGTCCCGTCGGGCGTACGCGTATCTCACCTTCCGCCGTGGCAAGTCGGTCTCGGAAGTTGCCCAAAAACGGTTGGAAGCGATGCACGAATTTACCGAATTCGGTTCCGGCTTCCGCATTGCGATGCGGGATATGGAGATCCGCGGAGCGGGCAACCTGCTGGGAGCACAGCAACACGGACATATGGATGCGGTCGGCTACGACCTGTATCTGCGATTGCTGTCAGACGCGGTGGCTATGCAAAAAGGCGAGATCCCCGAGCGGGAGGAGGACGCAGACTGCCTGATCGACCTGCCGGTCTCGGCACACATCCCCGAAACCTACATTCCCTCTACCGCCAACCGGTTGGAGATCTACCACCGCATTGCGGATATCCGCACCGAGGAAGATTCGCTGGACGTGTACGATGAACTCATCGACCGCTTCGGTGAACCGCCGGCGGCGGTGCAAGGACTCATCGACGTCGCGCTGTTGCGGCATATGGCGGCGGCACACGGGATCTACGAGATCAAACAAAACGAGCGGACGCTGATGCTGATGCAAAAGACGTTGGACGTGGCGATGGGTGCGCGGATGCACAAAGCCCTGCCCGGTCGGGTGATGTTCTCGGCGGGTGCGAAACCGTATTTTGCGGTCAAGTTAAACAGCGGGGATCACGCGCTGGACGTATTGCGCGAAGCCCTCATCGCGTGTGAGGAATCATAAGTTTTAACCGTAGGGGCGGCAACCTGCCGCCCGAAAAAGCCTCCCTCGCCTAGAGGGAGGGGGACCGCCGTTAGGCGGTGGAGGGATAATCGCCCAACGGGCGATCTGCCGCAAAGCGGCAGTATCCCCCAGTCAGCCTACGGCTGCCAGCCCCCTTTAGGCAAGGGGGCCTTGCGGTAGCCGAAAGTCTCTGCAACCTCTGTAGGGGCGGCAACCTGCCGCTATCGATTTCATTCATTAAAGGAGAGCGTATGAAACCCATTATTTTGGCGTCGGCATCGCCGCGCCGACAGGAGATCTGCACCCAACTCGGTATTCCGTTTACCGTCTGTCCCGCCGAAAGCGAAGCCTCGATGGACCTCGCTCTGCCGTTGGAAGAGGCGGTGATGGCGGTGGCCCGCTCTAAAGCGGAAGCGGTGGCGGCCGATCATTTAGGCGAAACGGTGCTCGGATCGGACACCATCGTGACCATTGAGGGGAAGATCTTGGGAAAGCCGAAGTCCGCCGAGGACGCCGCCGCGATGTTGCGGTTGCTGTCCGGTCGCATCCATCACGTGCTGACCGGCGTATGGGTGGTGGGCGAAAACGGCGACGCCGACGGATTTACCGAGACGGCCGCCGTTCAGTTTGCAGAGTTGACCGACGAGGATATTGCCGCCTACGTTGCCACCGGCGAGCCGATGGATAAGGCGGGCGCGTACGGTATTCAAGGAATCGGTGCCCGTTACATCACCGCTTTGATGGGCGATTTCTATACGGTGATGGGACTTCCTGCCGCTGTTTGGCGGTTTTTGCGGGATCGTTTCGGAAAAAAATGGTAATTCCCGAAAAATTTTACTTGTATAGTTGCGCGCGATTGTATATAATAATAGATGCGAAAGAAAATTCCGTAGGAAAGGACGTTTGAATATGTTTAGTTTTAAGAAGGATATCGGTATCGATCTCGGTACCGCCAACACCCTCGTCTTTATGCAGGGCAAGGGCATCGTGATGCGTGAACCGTCGGTCGTGGCGGTGGACGTCAAGCGCTCGGAAGTGCTGGCGGTCGGCAGCGAAGCCAAGGAAATGATCGGTCGTACGCCCGGTTCTATCTCGGCGGTGCGTCCGCTGAAGGACGGCGTGATCGCTGATTTTGAAGTGACCGCCGAAATGTTGCGGTACTTTATCCGCAATTCCACCCGCTCGATGTTCCTGCGCGGGGCGCGTCTGGTCATCTGCATTCCGTCCGGCGTTACCGAAGTGGAACGCCGCGCGGTAGAAGATGCGGCGACCAGCGCCGGCATTCGTCGCGGCAACGTACAGTTGATCGAAGAGCCGATGGCGGCGGCGATCGGCGCGGGTCTCAAAGTGGACGAGGCTTCCGGTGTGATGATCGTCGATATCGGCGGCGGTACCTCGGAAGTGGCGGTCATTTCGCTGGGTGATATCGTGGCGGCCTGTTCGGTGCGTACCGCGGGCGACGATTTCGACGAGGCGATCATCTCCTATATCAAAAAGAAATTCAACCTGCTCATCGGTGAACGTACCGCCGAAGAGATCAAGATCAATATCGGTTCTGCTTTCCCGTACGAAGGAGAGACCTCGATGGAAGTCAAGGGCCGTAACTTGTTAGACGGTCTGCCCAAGAACATCACCATCACCTCCGAAGAGGTGCGCGAGGCGCTGTCCGATTCGGTCTCCACCATCATCGACGCCATCCGCTCGACGCTGGAGACCACCCCGCCGGAACTGGCGGCGGACATCATCACCAACGGTATCACCTTGACCGGCGGCGGTGCGCTGTTGCGCGGATTGGATGAACTCATCAACCGCGAGACCGGTATGCCGGTGCACGTGGCGGAAAATCCGATCGATTGCGTGGTCAACGGTACCGGCAAATGTCTGGAGATCGGTATCACCGGCAATTTCCGCGCCAACCGTTAAATAAGCAGCAGACCGTGCCTTACACGGTCTGCTTTTGCCGTTTTATGGCGGGGTAGAAATCATTAGCAGGGGCGGCAACCTGCCGCCCGAAAGCCTCCCTCGCCTAGAGGGAGGGGGACCGCCGTCAGGCGGTGGAGGGATTATCGCCCGTCGGGCGATCTGTCGCAAAGCGACAGTATCCCCCAGTCAGCCTACGGCTGCCAGCCCCCTTTAGGCAAGGGGGCCTTGCGGTTGTCGATCGTTTCTGCAGAACCCGCAGGGGCGGCAACCGGCCGCCCGAAAGCCTCCCTCGCCTAGAGGGAGGGGGACCGCCGTCAGGCGGTGGAGGGATTATCGCCCGTCGGGCGATCTGTCGCAAAGCGACAGTATCCCCCAGTCAACCTACGGTTGCCAGCCCCCTTTAGGCAAGGGGGCCTTGCCGTAGCCGAGGGTTTGCACAAAACCACCACCCTTACACACCAAAAGGAGGCGAGAGCCGTGAAGACCTTTTTTAAAAGCATCGGATTTAAAATTTTATGCGGCATCGTCTGTTTTTTGCTCGGCATCATGATCTACGCCGGTGCATCGGGCGGTGCGGCCACCGTGACCGCCGCCCTCTCCGGCGCGATCATCACCCCGCTGCAGCAGGCCACCACCGCGGTCGGGGAATGGTTTGGCGGGTTATTTTCCTTCGGTAATGCCAAGTTGCAAGCGGAGATCGACAGCCTGCAAGCGGAGATCGACAAACTGCGTCAGCAACAGGTCGAGTTGGAAGAACTGCGCCGCAAGAACGAACTGTATTCCCAGTTTCTGGAACTGAAAGAACAAAATCCCGAATATCAATTTGTGGATGCCCCCATCGTGGCGGCCGATCCGTCCGATCCGTTTAGTAACTTCACCGTCGGCAAAGGTTCGACCTCGTCGGTGGCGGTAGGAAACGTGGTCATCACCCCGCAAGGTTTGGCCGGTGTCGTGACCGAGGTCGGCCCGACCTACGCCAAAGTCCGCACCATTTTAGACCCCGAACTGCAGATCAGCGCCTACAACAGCCGCACCCGTGAAGACGGGTTGTTGGTCGGCACGCTGGCATTGGCCAAGGACGGTCTGTTGCAAATGTCGCAGATCGACCGTAACGCCACCGCGGCGGTCGGGGATATCGTGGTCACTTACGGCGGCAATTATCCCGAAGGGCTACTGGTCGGCACCATCACCGAAATTCACGCCGAGACCGACGGGTTGAGCAAGTATGCGGTCATCAAACCGTTTACGGATATCGACACGGTCGACGAGGTCTTTATCATCGTCAATTATCAGCCGACCGCCACCGGGGAGGAAGGACAATGAAACATTCCTACCTCACCGGACACCGCGCGATGGCGTGGATCCAAGCGCGGTATCTCAGTTGGACCGCGTGGGGTCTGCTCATTGTGCTGTTTTCGCTGTTGCAGATGATGCCGCACGCGTTTGAGATCTTCGGCGCACAGCCGTTGTTTCTGGTGCCGCTTGTAGTCTGCATCGCGCTGTTCAACGGCCCGATCGGCGGGGCGGCGGCGGGGCTTGCCGCCGGTCTGCTGTGGGATCTGTACGCCACCCATATCTACGGCTTCAACGGTCTCATTTTGATGATCATCGGCTGTGTGGCCGGTCTGCTCATCTGGCTGTTACTGCGTAATACGTGGCTGACCGCGTGGATGCTGTGCGCCGCCGCCGCGCTGGCGCAGGTGACGCTGGATTGGCTGTTTTGTTATCTCATCGCCGGTCGGGACGGTCCCGGCTGGGTGCTTTTGCATACCTATCTCCCCAACGCGTTGTACACCGCCCTGCTCTCGCCGCTGTTTTATTTTCTGGCAAGAGGGGTCATCCGTACGTTACGCAAGCGGGTATGATCTTCGAAAGGAGTTGCCATGGACAAGCGACGCGGTCGTGAGACCCACCCGCAAAGACGCATCGCGGCGATCGCTGTGTTTATGGCGGTCGTTGTATTGCTGTACTCCATTCGGCTGTATCAGATCCAAGTCGGTGACCCCGAAACCTATCTTTCGGGTGCCGGCGGCAGCGGACAGATCGAACTGCCCATCGCGCCGACGCGCGGCGAGATCCTCGACCGACAGATGAACGCGCTGGTGGTCAACAAGACCACCTACGCCATCGTATTGGACGCGTTCTATTGGCCGTCCGGCAGTTCGGATGCCGCCCGTGCGGCACAAAACACCGCCCTGCTTCACCTGTGCGGATTGTTGACCGCCGCCGAAGAAGAGTGGAACGACCGGCTTCCGATTACCAAAACCTCCCCCTATTCGTTTGAAGAAGGGCGGGAATCGGCCGTCTCCGCACTCAAGGAATCGTTGCGGCTGGCGCCGTACGCCACGGTGGAAAACTGTCTGGCGGCGCTGGCGGAAACGTATGGTTTGACCGGCTATGAGCCGGCGGTACAGCGGCAACTGGCGGGCATTCATTACAGTATGGCACAGGCGGATTTTTCCACCTCCAATCCCTATACTTTCGCCCCCTCCGTCTCCAAGAAGACCTCCTACACGGTCAGCGAGGCGTTGTCCTCTCTGCCGGGGGTGAACGTGACGTTGGTGCCGGAGCGGTCGTACGTCAACGGTGACCTCGCCTCCCATCTGCTCGGAACGGTGGGATTGCTTTCACCGGAAGAATACTCCGACCTCAAAGACGACGGTTATTCCTACAGCGATTCCATCGGCAAGTTCGGTATCGAACAGGCGATGGAAACCACCCTGCGCGGCAGTGCGGGGGTGCGCACTATTTATAAAAACGGCGACGGAGATATTTTAAGCGAAGCGGTCACGACCGACCCGCAACCGGGACAGACGGTGGTGCTGACGCTGGACAGCGATCTGCAACGGCTGGCGCAAACGACCATGGACAGCATCGTCAAGGAATTCCGTGCGCTTCCCAAGGGAAGTGACGGCAAGGATATCGGCAGCGGCGGTGTGGTGATGCTGGACATTGCCACCGGCGGCACGCTGGTAGCCGCCAGTTGGCCGAACTTTAACCTCGGCAACTATTACGACGATTACAGCGAACTGCTGTCCCACCCCGATCAGCCGTTATATAACCGTGCGTTGGACGGCGCGTTTGCCCCCGGTTCTACCTTCAAGGTCTCGGTGGCTATCGCGGCGCTGAACGAATCGTTGCTCACCGCCACCCAAACGCTGTTTTGCGGCGGTGCCTACACGTACTACAGCGACAGCGGTCTGACCATTCGCTGTATGGGCTACCACGGCCACCACAACGTGGTGACCGCGCTGGGCAAATCCTGCAACGCCTTTTTCTGTGAGGCGGGGCGATTGACCGGCATCAATACGATGAACAAATACGCCCGCGATCTCGGTCTCGGTGTCCGCACCGGCATCGAAGTGGGGGAATCGGCCGGTGTGTTGGCCGGTCCGGATGAACGCGTGGCCGCCGGCGGAACGTGGTTTCCTGCCGATACGTCGCAGGCGGCGCTGGGGCAGTCGGACAACCTGTTTACTCCTATGCAACTGGCCGCCTACGCGATGACCGTCGCCAACCGCGGTATCCGCTATCAGACCCATCTGGTGCGTGCTACCGTCGATCATACCGGCAAGGTGACCGAGACGAGCCCCACCGTGGCGGCGGATATGTCCTACGTCCGTCCGGACGTGTGGGATACCATCGAGGAAGGGATGATCCTCACCTATACCAACGGTACGGCAACCCGTTTCTTCTACGGCGCGGACTACGATATTGCCGCCAAGACCGGTACGGCCGAAGCGGGTAACGGCGGGTCGGATCACGGCGTGTTTATCGGCTACGGTCCGGTCGGCGATCCGCAAGTTGCCATTGCGGTGGTGATGGAAAACGGTACGTCTGCCGCCGCCTGCCGCACCGCCCGCGCGATGTTGGATGCGTGGTTTGCGGAAAAACAGACGGACGATATGCCAAACGGCGGCGATTTCATCGGATAATTTTTTAATTACGCATTTACTTTTTAAAAAAAATGTGTTAAAATTGTTGCAAAATGGGAAACTCTGTTAGTTTTCGGGAAGGGAGGACACGAAATGGGTACCATCACGGTCGTCACGTCCGGCAAGGGCGGGGCGGGAAAATCCACCGTTTCGGCCGGTCTCGGCTGTGCGTTGGCTGACCTCGGTCACAAGGTGTTACTGCTTGACGGCGATGCCGGTCTGCGCAGTCTTGATCTGATGCTCGGCGTGTCTTCCGCCACCGTCTACGATATGGCGGACGTTTTCGCCGGCCGGTGTGAGCCGGTCCGCGCGATCTATCCGTCTCCCATCTGTCGGGACGTGTCGGTCATTGCCGCGCCGGTGCATCTGGAACAACTTTGCTCCCCCGAAGATATGCGGCGGCTGTGCCAAAGTTTCGTCCAGCATTTCGACGATCTCATCATCGATTGCCCTGCCGGTATCGGCTCCGGATTTGAGGCGGCGGTAGCCGCCGCCGATCGGGCGTTGGTGGTCACCACACCGGACCTCGTCTGCGCCCGTGACGCCAACATCGTCTCCGATCTGTTGGAAGCCAAAGGCATTCCGGCGCGGCTGGTCATCAACCGCCTGCGCGCCCGTCCGATCCGCAAAGGAAAGACCCCCGATATCGATACGCTCATCGATATGGCGGGGATCCGTCTCATCGGCGTTTTGCCGGACGACGAACAGGTCGCTACCGCCAACGCCAACGGCAATCCGCTCCCGTTGCAAAGTGCCGCACACGAAGCGTTTGCCAACATTGCCCGCCGTTTACAGGGGGAAAACGTCCCCTTGATGGACCTTAACCGCTGAAAGGAGAGAACAACTTATGAACATCGCTTTGATCGCTCATGACACCAAGAAAGAACTGATGGTACAGTTCTGCATCGCGTACTGCGGTATTCTGAGCCGTCACAACCTCTGCGCCACCGGCACCACCGGCAAACTGATCGCCGATGCCACCGGCCTGAACATCACCCGCTATATGAGCGGCGCACAGGGCGGCGGTCAGCAGATCTCGGCGCGCATCTCCTGCGATGAGATCGACCTGCTGTTGTTCTTCCGTGATCCGCTCACCCCGAAGGCGACCGAGCCCAACGATATGGATATGTTGCGTATGTGCGATATGCGGCAGATTCCGGTTGCCACCAACATCGCCACCGCCGAAGTGCTCATCCACGGTCTTGAACGTGGCGACCTGGATTGGCGCAATCTCATCAATCCGTCCAACGGATTTTAAATTAGGAGTTTCTCTATGTCTTTGATCACCAAAGCGCCTCGCGGCACGCAGGACGTGTTGCCGGAGGCAAGCCACAAATGGCAACACGTCGAATCCACCGTTCTCGGCATCGCCGCCGATTTCGGATTCCGCGAACTGCGGACGCCGGTCTTTGAACACACCGAACTGTTCCAGCGCGGTGTGGGTGAGACCACCGACGTGGTGCAAAAAGAAATGTACACCTTCACCGACCGCGGCGACCGGTCGGTGACCTTGCGTCCGGAAGGAACGGCCGGTGCGGCACGCGCCGTGCTGGAGAGCGGGCTGTATGCCGGTACGTTGCCGGTCAAGGTCTCCTACGTCACTTCCTGCTACCGCTACGAAAAACCGCAGGCGGGACGTCTGCGCGAATTCCACCAGTTCGGTGTGGAATGCTTCGGTGCGGCGGCGCCGACCGCCGATGCAGAGGTCATCAGTCTGGCACAGACCGTGCTGGATCAACTGGGTATCACCGGCGTGTCGCTGTTTATCAATTCCATCGGTTGCCCCACCTGCCGCGCCAAGTACCACGAAGCGCTCAAGGCGTACTTTGCACAGCACGCCGAAACGCTTTGCGAGACCTGCCGCGGTCGTCTGGAACGCAACCCGATGCGTATTCTGGATTGCAAGAGCCCGATCTGCCACGATATTGCGGCCAAAGCGCCGGTCATTTTGGATTTTCTCTGCGAGGAATGCGAAAATCACTTTGCGGCGGTCAAGGCCTGCCTGCAGGCGGCGGAAATTCCGTTTACGGTAGACCCGCATATCGTCCGCGGTCTGGATTACTATACCCGCACGGTGTTTGAGTTCGTGTCGGATGCGCTGGGCGCGCAGGCGGTGGTCTGCGGCGGCGGCCGTTACGACGGTCTGATCGAGGAACTCGGCGGACCGCACCTGCCGTCGCTCGGCTTCGGTATGGGCATCGAACGGTTGCTGATGGTGATGGAAGCGAAGGAATGTCACTTCCCCGCCCCGCCGGCGTGCGAGTTGTATCTTGCGCCGATGGGCGAAAGCGCCGCCAGAGAATGCTTTGCGATCGCCGCCAAACTGCGTCAGGGCGGTGTGGCGGCACAGACCGATATCGTCGGTCGCGGTCTCAAGGCGCAAATGAAATACGCTGACAAGATCGGCGCTAAACAGGTCATCGTGGTCGGTGACAACGAACTCGAGACCAAACAGGCCAAGATCAAGGATATGGAGACCGGCGAGGAATCACCGATCTCGCTGGACGACAGCCTGTATACCACGCTGTATCAGCGGTCGCTGGACCGTCAACTCGGCGCGATGGGTGACTTATTCACCTCTCTTGCGGAATAAAAAAGGAGCGAAGATCTATGGCTGAAACCATCAAAGGATTGACCCGCAGCGACTATTGCGGTACGTTGCGTGAAAGTGATATCGGACGCCGTGTCACGTTGTTTGGCTGGTGCCAGCGTCAGCGTGACCTCGGTGCGCTCATCTTTATCGACCTGCGTGACCGTACCGGCATCACCCAGTTGGCTTTTGACGATGACACCGCACGCGACGTGTTTGACAAGGCGTTTACCGTCCGCAGCGAGTTCGTGCTGGCGGCGGTGGGTACCGTACGGGAGCGTTCTTCCAAAAACCCCGACCTGCCGACCGGCAACATCGAGGTGGCAGTCGACGAACTGCGTATCCTCAACAAGGCGGAGACCCCGCCGTTTGCCATCGAGGCGGACAGCAAGACCGACGAATTATTGCGCCTGCAATACCGTTATCTCGACCTGCGCCGTCCCGACCTGCAACAAAATCTGATCTTCCGTCATCGCGTAGCCAAGGTGGCGCGTGATTTCTTTGATGAAAACGGATTTATCGAGATCGAGACCCCCATCCTCATCAAATCCACGCCGGAAGGCGCCCGTGATTTTCTGGTGCCGTCCCGTGTGCGTCAGGGCAGTTTCTATGCCCTGCCGCAGTCCCCGCAGATCTACAAGCAGTTGTGTATGGTCGCGGGATTTGACCGTTACGTGCAACTCGCGCGTTGCTTCCGCGACGAAGACCAACGGGCCTCCCGTCAGCCGGAATTTACCCAGATCGACCTTGAGATGTCCTTTGTGGACGTGGAAGACGTGTTGGATATCGGTGAGCGGTTTATGGCGCGGGTGTTCTCCGAAGCGCTCGGCCGCGAAGTCTCGTTGCCGTTGCCCCGTCTGACCTACAACGAGGCGATGACCCGTTACGGTTCGGATAAGCCGGATACCCGCTTTGGGATGGAACTGATCGACCTGACCGAAACGGTCGCCGGTTGCGGTTTCGGCGTGTTCACCTCCGCGGTCGAAGCGGGCGGCGCGGTCGGTTGTATCACCGCGAAAGACGCCTGCGGCACGTTGACCCGCAAGGAGATCGACAAACTGACCGAAATGGTCCGCGGTATCGGCGCGAAGGGTCTGGCATGGGCCAGACTCACCCCCGACGGGATGACCAGTTCGTTTGCCAAATTCCTCACCGAGGACGAAATGGCGGCGCTGCTTGCCAAAGCGGACGCCGAGACCGGTGACGTGGTGCTGATCATTGCCGATCCGATCAAAAAGCACGTGTTATCGGTGTTGGGCGCGTTGCGTCTGGCGGTTGCCGATAAACTGAATATCCCGCGTGAGGGATATAACCTTCTGTGGATCACCCAGTTCCCGTTCTTTGAGAAGAACGAGGAGACCGGCGGATGGGATGCGATGCATCACCCGTTCACCGCCCCGCTGGACGAAAGCGTCCCGTACCTCGAGAGCGATCCCGAGAAGGTGTACGCCAAGTGCTACGATCTGGTTTTAAACGGCGAAGAACTCTGCTCCGGCTCTATCCGTATCACCGATCCGGATCTGCAAAAGCAAATGTTCCGTTCGCTCGGCTTCAGCGATGAAGAAGCCTACCAGAAGTTCGGTTTCCTCACCGACGCCTTTAAGTACGGTGCGCCGCCGCACGGCGGTATGGGCATCGGCCTTGACCGCTTGGTGATGCAACTGTTGCAGGTGGGCAGTCTGCGAGACGTCATTGCGTTCCCGAAGGTGCAAAATATGTCCGAGCCGATGACCGAATGTCCCTCTCCGGTGGATATTCAGCAGTTAAACGACCTCGGTATTGCCGTGAAAGAATGAGTCCGGCGCCTCCCGACAGGAGTCTCTGTCGGGAGGCTTTTTGGTATGCGGCAAGGCCAGCCGCCCGCAAAAAGCCTCCCTCGCCTAGAGGGAGGGGGACCGCCGATAGGCGGTGGAGGGATAATCGCCCTTCGGGCGATCTGCCGCTTTGCGGCAGTATCCCCCAGTCAACCTACGGTTGCCAGCCCAGCTACGCTTCGCTACGCATAGGCTCCGCTAACCAAATCAAAGATTTGGAGCGTCGCGTACCTTTAGGCAAGGGGGCCTTGCGGCCGCCGGCAGTTTTCAAAAAACCTATAGGCGGCAACCTGCCGCCCGTGAATTTCCCCTTATATTAATAAGTGTATAAAAGGAGGGCGCGTATGTCGGATAAACGCCTGTTGGTGGTTGACGGCAGTAACCTGCTGTTTCAGATGTATTTTGGGATGCCGGCACGCATCATTAACGCGAAGGGAGACCCCATTCAGGGCACACTCGGTTTTGTGGGGGCACTGCTCAAAATGCTCCGTCGGGTTGACCCGTCCCACGCGGTGGTGCTGTTTGACAGCGAAGCACCCGTGGCGCGCCGTGAACTGGACGAAAACTACAAGGCCAACCGACCGGCCGTAGACGAAGAGGACAACCCGTTTACGCAACTGCCGGATATTTATGCCGCCCTCGATCTGCTGGGCATCCAACACGCCGAAATAACCAGCGCCGAAACGGACGACGCGATCGCCGCCTACGCGCTCACCTACGGCGGGGAATGGGAAGTGGTTATTGCCTCTTTCGACAGCGATTTTTTCCAACTCATTACCGACCGCGTCTCGGTACTGCGGTATCGCGGGGATAACTCGGTCATCCTCGACCCCGCCGCCATCTTTCAAAAGTTCGGTATCCGACCGTCACAGTACGCCGACTTCAAATCGCTGACCGGCGATACCGCCGACAACATCAAAGGCGCGGACAAAGTCGGCCCTAAAACCGCCGCCGCACTGATCAACCAATTCGGATCTCTGGACGCGTTGCTAAACGACCCCGACCGCATTGAAAAGCCGTCGATTGGCGAATCGATCAAACGAAATACCGAGCGGTTGCGGATCAATTATCGGTTGATCAAATTACAAAATTCTACCCCCTTACCGTTTCCGGTCGAAGCGCTTGCGTACACCGATAACGGGATGACCACCATGTCGGTTTTGTACGCGATCGGCGCCAAACCGTAATACAAAACGCAAAAAACGGAGTGTACATTATACACTCCGTTTTTTCTGTTTCGGGTCGTTTCACGGTGTTTCACACCGTTT
Organism: Clostridia bacterium; assembly: GCA_017410585.1. GTDB lineage: Bacteria > Bacillota > Clostridia > Oscillospirales > Acutalibacteraceae > RGIG426. Next base: position 23,970 of record JAFQQM010000043.1, on the reverse strand, counting down.
CGACCAATTTTACGCCGGAAACTTCAACACTTTCAACCGATTTTTCAACACGGTTTGTACATTCTTTGCAGGTTATTCCAATCTGTATTATTTTTCCGCTTTGGCAGGAATTAACCACAATCTCCCCCACAAATTTACAGGGTGTTGATTGGCATCCGGTACCCTATACCTTATCCGAATACCTCTTCGGCGTAGCGGACGGCGCCCAGCGCATCCGGTGCGTAGGCATCCGCGCCGATCATCGCCGCATACTGCTCGGTCAGCACCGCACCGCCGACCATCACTTTGCAGGCGGGCGCCGCTTCGCGCAGTAACCGCACCGTCTGTTCCATAGCGGGAACGGTGGTGGTCATCAGCGCCGACAAACCGCAAAGGCGTACGTCCTTTATTGCCACCGTCTGTGCCACCGTTTCCGGCGGGACGTCCCGACCGAGGTCGATTACCTCGTAACCGTAGTTTTCCAGCAACGTCTTGACGATATTTTTGCCGATATCGTGAATGTCGCCCTGTACGGTGGCAATGACCACCGTGCCCTTATTCTGCTGTACACCGCTTTGTTGCATCACTTCGCGCACGGCATCAAACGCCGCACTCGCCGCCGAAGCGGCCGTCAGCAGTTGCGGTAAGAAGACCTTGCCGCTTTCAAAACCCTTGCCAACCTCATCAAGGGCAGGGATAAGCGTCTCGTTGATGAGTGTCAACGGCGCGGTGGTCTGCAACGCCTCCGCCGCCAGACGGCGGCTGTCCTCCGCAAATCCTTTGACGATCGCGCGATGCAGCGGCGAGCCGCTTTCCGAAACGGCCGTCTGCTTGACAGCAGTCACCACCGCCTCCGCGCGGTCAGCCATTCGCTCGATATACGCCGCGCAACTCTCATCCTGCCCCGCCAACGCAAGGTAGGTGACGTAGGCGTCGGTCAGCGAGACCGACAGCGGATTGATAATACCGGCAGAAAGTCCCTTCCGCATCGCCTGCGTAAAGAAAGACGCGTTGACCGTCTCCCGTTGCGGCAGACCGAACGACACGTTGGAGACGCCAAGCACGGTATGTAATCCCAGTTGCCGCACCGCTTCCACCGTATCCAGCGTGATATTAGCGTTTTGGGCGCCGGTGGAGACAGAAAGGCACAGCGGGTCAATAATGAGATTGCGGCGAGGGATCCCGACACGGTCACACGCCGCGGCGATCTTCTTTGCAATGGCCAACCGACCTTCCACCGAATCGGGAATGCCGGTTTCGTCCAGCGTCAATCCCACCACGGCGGCACCGTATTTTTTCACCAGCGGCAACACCGTCTCCAGCGTCTCCGTTTTGCCGTTGACCGAGTTGAGCAACGGCTTGCCGTTATACACGCGCAACGCCTTTTCCATCGCCTGCAGATTGGTGGTATCGATCTGCAACGGCAGGGCGGTGACCGCCTGCAACGCCGCGACCGTGTCGGTCATCACCTGCGGCTCGTCCAACTCGGGCAGTCCGACGTTGACGTCCAGCACGTCCGCACCGGCATCCACCTGCTCGACAGCCATACGAAGCAGATACGAGAGGTCACCTTCCCGCAACGCCTGCTTTAAGCGCGCCTTGCCGGTGGGGTTTAACCGTTCACCGATCAGCAACGGTCTCTCCCCGAAAACCGCACGGCGGCTATACGAGGTGACGGCGGTGGGTATATTTTGGGAAATCGGCAAGCGGGACATTCCCTTGCACCGTTTGACCGTTTCCGCCAGATGGGCGGGGGTCGATCCGCAACAACCGCCGAGAATGGCCGCGCCCTGCGCGATCAGCGCCTCGGCATCCGCCGCAAACTCGGCGGGGGTGACGTTATAGACGGTCTGACCGTCCACCGTCTGCGGCAATCCCGCATTGGGGCAGACCACGATTGGCAACGAACAGACCGCCCGTAACCGCGGCAACAGCGACAGCATCTGCTTGGGGCCCAAGCCGCAGTTAAAGCCGATGGCGTCGATTCCAAGATCCTGCAACGCCAGCGCGGCGGTCTCCGGATCGGCACCGGTCAGCAGTTTTCCGCTACCGTCAAAGGACAGGGTGACGATGATCGGCAGGTCGCAACGTTCCTTTGCCGCCAAGATCGCCGCTTTCGCTTCGTACAGATCGCTCATCGTTTCGATAAGCACGAAATCCGCCAGTTCCTTGCCCGCGTCCACCATTTCGGCAAACAGCGTGACCGCCTCTTCAAACGGCAGATCACCAAACGGTTGCAACAACTGCCCGCACGGCCCGATATCCAGACCGACGTATGCATCCGCACCGGTCTTCTCCCGCGCGGCACGCGCCAGCCGCAACGCCGCCGGAATGACCTCCTCGATGCGCAATCCTTCCGCTTCCAGTTTGGGGCGGTTGGCACCAAAGGTATTCGCTTTCACCAACTGACAACCGGCCGCAAGGTACGCCTCATGTACCGCTTGCACCGCCTGCGAATTGGTGAGATTCCACCGCTCCGGCAGTTCACCGGCCGGCAGTCCCGCCGCCTGCAGTTGGGTGCCCATACCCCCCTCAAAGAACAGCAATTCGGTTTTGATTCGCTCTTTTAAGCCCATTTTTATCAACTCCGAGTATATTCGTCTTAAAATATTACTGATTGACAATTCCCGACAGGTTTTGCAGGATGGCGGCGGCCACCTCCGGACGATTCATCGTATACAGATGGATATGGGTAACGCCGTTGGCGATCAGATCGATGATCTGGTCGGTGGCGTAGGCGATGCCCGCCTGTTTCATCGCCACGGGGTCATCCCCGAAACGGTCGATGATCGCCTTAAAACGCGGCGGCAGTAACGTGCCGGACAACGCGCAACTGCGGGCGATCTGGCGGCTGTTGATGACCGGCATAATACCGGCGCAGACCGGCACGTCCACACCGGCGCGCAACAGTTCCAGCAGATACCGATACAGCACCTGATTATCGAAAAACATCTGGGTGGTGAGGAACTGACATCCTGCCTCCAGTTTCCGTTTCAGACCGTCGATGTCAGCAGCCACGGTGGGGGATTCGGGATGCTTATCGGGATAACACGCACCGCCGATACAGAAATCCCCTGCCGCCGCGATCGCGGCGGTGAGATCGCTGGCGTGGGTAAAATCGGGGGAGAGGGTCACCCCCTCGGGGATGTCACCCCGCAACGCCAGCACGTTTTGCAGGCCGTGCGCTTTCATCGCGTTCACCCGCTCGGCGATCTGGTCGTTGGTGGCGGTGACGCAGGTGCAATGCACCAGCGCCGGCACGCCGCATTCGTTTTGCGCGATATCCGCCAATTCGATGGTCAGACCGGCGTTACTGCCGCCGGCACCGCAGGTGACGCTGATAAACGCCGGATTCAAGGCCGCCGTCTGCCGGACGATCTCCTTGGCGTTTTCGAGTTGTTCGCCGGTCTTGGGCGGGAACAACTCGCAGGAAACGGTTGCTTTGCCGCTGTTAAGGACGTCAATGATTTTCATAAAACTCCCCCTTAAATTCGGGTCGGGATGGGTCTTCCATCCACGTAACGGGTGATATACGCAAACCCCGCCTCGCGGCAGAGCGCTTCGCCTGCCGCCAGATCGGCGCCGATGTCTTCGGCGATATGGGCATCCGAGCCGACGGTGATAAACTCGCCGCCCCGTTGCTTGAAACGGCGAATGATCGGCAGGTCGGGCGAGGTGACACCGACCCCTTTGCGAAGTCCGGCGGTGTTGACCTCCATAGCCAACCCCTTTTCCGCCAACAGCCGCAGGATCGCGTCGATCTGTTCATCCCAACGCGACGTATCCGGCGGCATCCGATCGGCGGGAATGTAACGGAAGGGATAGGTGAGGTGTGCCAGCGAATGGAATTTACCCCACTGCACCGTCGCGTACACCGCCTCGAAATAACGGTCCAGTTCGGCCATGAGGTCGATCTCGGGAAATTGTTGCAGATAGTAAAAATCGGGGCGGTCGGGGTTGTTGTGCTGGCTTGCCAACAGAAAACCGTAATTGTGTTCTGCCAATATCTCTTCCGTGCGGGGGAGATCGTCGAGCGGGTTGCCGAGTTCCAACCCCGCCACGACCGTCAACCCGTCGCCGGCAAGTGCCTGCGCCTGCATCGCGTTATCCCACGCGTTGGCGATCACCTGACGGTAACGGTCGACCGCCGCCGGAAACCATTTTTTCCCGTGGTCGGGGAACAGTTCGGGGATGGGCGGGCACGCCTCGTAGTGGTCGGTCAAAGCGATATGGGTGAGCCCTTTCGCTTGAGCGGCCGCCACGATCGCCGCCGCGTCCGCGTGACCGTCCGGCGAGGCGTTGGTATGAATATGTTGATCAAACAGCAACATCCGAATTCCTCCTGTCGGGTGGGGGTGGATAAGTAACGGGGTTGAAAATAAAGTCTCGCTGACCACGGTGGCCAAACGCAACCAACTTTCTTGGCCCCCTCAAGAAGGGGGAGCGTAGCCACCGCCCTTTGCGGCGCTCTTTATCTAATCATTATATCACCTCGCCAAGCAAGGGACAAGGGCTTTCTTTAAAAAAACGAATAATATAATACTGATTGTATAAATATATTATCATTATACAGATAATTGTTACGAAATCCTTTGCAATACGGCGGTAAAGGTGATAAAATAGGGGTATCCCATCCAAGGAGGACGATAGAATGAAACGTGCTGTTATCACCGTGATCGGGCAGGATGCTGTCGGTATTCTGGCGGCGGTGTCCGGTAAATGTGCCGAGCATAAGGTCAACGTGTTGGAGGTCACCCAGTCGGTACTGCAGGATCTGTTTGCCATGATCATGATGGCGGACGTCTCCGCCTGCGATATTCCGTTTGCCGAATTCGGCGAACAGTTGGCGGCGATGGGACGCGACCGCGGTCTGTCGGTGCAGGCGGTCAACGCCGAAGTCTTCGACGCGATGCACACCATTTGAGGAGAGGTACTATGCTCAACGCTCACGATATACTGGAAACGATCCATATGATCCAAGACGAGAACCTCGACGTGCGTACCATCACGATGGGGATCTCGCTGTTGGATTGCGCCCACAGCGATCTGTCGGTCACCTGCGATAAGGTGTACGACAAGATCACCCGCTATGCGGAACATTTGGTGCGCACCGGTGAGGATATCGAGAAAGAATACGGTATTCCGATCATCAATAAACGCATTTCCATCACTCCGGCGGCGATGGTGCTGGCGGCTTGCGATAACAAAGACGCCGTCAAACTGGCGCACACGCTGGAACGTGCCGCCGTCACCTGCGGTGTCAATTTTCTGGGCGGTTACTCCGCTCTGGTGCAGAAAGGCTTCGGCCCTGGTGACTGCGAGTTGATGGAATCCATCCCGCAGGCATTGGCCGAGACGGAGCACATCTGCTCGTCGGTCAACATCGGCTCTACCAAAGCAGGCATCAATATGGATGCGGTGGCGATGATGGGCCGCATCGTCAAGCAGACGGCCGAACTCACCGCCGACCGGCAATGCATCGGTGCGGCCAAGTTGGTGGTATTTTGCAATGCGCCGGAAGATAACCCGTTTATGGCGGGGGCGTTCCACGGTCCGGGTGAGCCGGATGTGGAAGTAAACGTCGGCGTTTCCGGCCCCGGTGTGGTGCGGGCCGCGCTTGCCAAAGCGGGGGACTGCGATCTGACCGCTGTAGCGGATATCATCAAGAAGACCGCTTTTAAGATCACCCGTATGGGTCAGTTGGTCGCCACCGAGGCGTCCCGCCGGTTGGGTGTGCCGTTTGGCATCGTCGATCTGTCACTCGCGCCGACACCGGCGGTGGGTGACTCGGTCGCGCATATTCTGGAAGAGATCGGTCTGGAAAGTTGCGGCGGCTACGGAACGACCGCGGCGCTGGCACTGCTCAACGACGCCGTTAAGAAAGGCGGCGTGATGGCGTCTTCCCACGTCGGCGGTCTGTCGGGCGCGTTTATTCCGGTCACCGAAGACGCCGGTATGATCGCGGCGGCGACCAGCGGTGCGCTGAAACTGGAAAAACTGGAAGCGATGACCGCCGTTTGCTCGGTCGGTCTGGATATGATCAACATCCCCGGCGACACCACGCCGGAAGTCATCTCCGCCATCATCGCGGACGAAGCCGCCATCGGTATGGTCAACTCCAAGACCACCGCTGTGCGCGTCATTCCCGCCATCGGCAAACAGGCCGGCGACGTTCTTTCGTTCGGCGGTCTGCTGGGCGAAGGTCCGGTCATGCCGGTCAACACCGCCTCGCCCGCCCGTTTCATCGAACGCGGCGGACGCATTCCCGCCCCGATGCAAAGTCTTAAAAACTAAACGAAAACCCCACATCCGAGGATGCGGGGTTTTACTTTTTGTATTATTTTTGTCGGATATTACTGTTTGTTGTCGGATTTCCGCTTAGCGAGCAGTAAGCAGACGGTGGAAACGACCGCGCAGGCGGCGGCAACGATCAACATCCGCTGCCACGGCAGGACAACCGCCGACAGCACGAAGGCGGCGGGATCGTAGCCGGCGGCATCCAGCACGATCATCATCGCAACGGAGATTTCGACCAGCAGGTAGGCGACACCGCCGGCGGCGGCGAGTTTACCGACCAGCGACAGTACCGACGAAACGGGGGAGACCGTCTCGCGGGAAAGGCGGCTGATGCGCGGGTTGCGCAGGTCAAGCGCACCGCCGATCACCCAAGCGGCCGCCACCTCGATGATGGTCTGCGGCAACATATACGAGGCGTTGTAGAACAGCGAGAAACTGATAGCGGCGCCGTCGGTCATAAACGGGGTAGACGCCCAGACGGTGCAACCGGAAACGACGTGGCAGAGATACCGCACCGCGCAGGCGACCAGCGAGCCGAGCGCCAGACCGAGAGCGGGATTTTGCAATTTGCGGAACAGACCGCCCAGACCCATCGCCGCATAGGCGATAAAATAGTCGAACAAGAAGATGCAGATCACCGCCGCCACGCCGGGGACGTAGCCGAAGTTATCCAGACCGAACAGCATCTGCACCACCGCGTACACCGCCGCCGCACCAAGACCCCAGCCGGTACCGTGGCGGTAGGCGATCATCACCATCGGCAACATCGCCGCAGGGGTGATACTGCCGCCATAAGGCGGGTTAAACAAAGACAGCAGGGAGAGCACCGTACCGAGCGCGATCATCATCGCGGTCTCGGTGAGGCGCACGACCGGTTTGACAAGTTGATTTTTCATATTCCATCCTTTCTGACAAATAAAAAATCCTCCGACCGTCACGGTGGGAGGAGGGAATACAAAGGAGAATACGGCGCGCATCGCATTCTCTATGGAAACATCCCTCCGCCGGTATTACCCGGATCAGGTTCAGGGTTAAGGCACAAACCTCTCTCAGCCGGCGTTTCGCCAGCACCCCTTGTTTATTTGTCGAGTGTAGTATAACCCCGCCAAAGGGATTTGTCAAGAAAAAAATGAAAAATGGGGTTGACAAACCGAAAATTCGTGTTATAATAAGTAAGCATTCAGCAAGAAATGCGCTGGTAGCTCAGCCGGATAGAGTGTTTGACTACGAATCAAAAGGTCAGGGGTTCGAATCCCTTCCAGCGCGCCAAAAAAGCTCTCGCATCCGCGAGGGCTTTTTGTTTTGTGTGGGGGAAGGCTTTCCGTTGCCGCAAGTGTCTACGGAATTGACAGTCGGCGGTGGGTTTGCTATAATAGGTGCGAAGATCGCACAATAAAGGAAGTGTCTCTTTTGCAACAGTTGAATATCGTTTTGGTCGAGCCGGAGATCGCCGGCAATACCGGCAACATCAGCCGCACCTGCGCCGCCACCGGCGCGCGGTTGCATCTGATCAAACCGCTGGGATTTGAACTGGATGACAAGCGGATGAAGCGGGCAGGGCTGGATTACTGGCATCTGCTGGATATCACCGTTTATGAGAATTTGGACGAGTTTTTCGCCAAAAACAACGGGCCGTACTATTATTTTTCCACCAAAGCCCCTTACATTCACAGCGAAGTGGCGTATCCGGACGGAGCCTATCTGGTATTCGGCAAGGAGACCAAAGGGCTTCCGGAAGATCTTATTATGCAAAACCTCGATACCGCGGTGCGGTTGCCGATGTTGGATGACGATACCGCCCGATCGCTGAATTTATCCAATGCGGTGGCGGTGGCGGCGTATGAGGTACTGCGGCAATGGGGGTATCCGTCGCTTCGCACCGGCGGGAAATTTAAATAATGTTTCATGTGAAACATTAAGGCGGGAGGCAAATTGCCGCCCACAAGAGCCTCCCTCGCCTAGAGGGAGGGGGACCGCCGTTAGGCGGTGGAGGGATAATCGCCCGTTGGGCGATCTGTCGCAAAGCGACAATATCCCCCAGTCAGCCTACGGCTGCCAGCCCAGCTACGCTTCGCTACGCATAGGCTCCGCTAACCAAATCAAAGATTTGGAGCGTCGCGTACCTTTAGGGCAAGGGGGCCTTGCGGTAGCCGGCGTCTCTGTAAAACCGTAGTATTTTCAACCATAACAAAAAGAAGTCCGATGCAGAGCATCGGACTTCTTTTTATTACAGATCAATGCGGCCGTACAGTTTGACGTCGCTGTTTTCCACCGAGGAGAAGGTCTTCTCCGGCGGGGTAGCACCGTCCGCATCCGGCAGAGGATTCTGACGGCTGACAAACGCACGCACCTCGCGCGGTTTGTAGGGGATGGTGTACGGGTCGCTACGCTTTTCGCGGCGCGGCGGGTTGTTGTTCGAACCGCCGTTGTTACCGCCACGGTTGCCGCCCTTACCGCCACGGCGGCGGCGACGGTCATTACCGCCCTGCGGGTGATCCTTCATCGGGTTGTCATCCGACGGCCCGATAATAACGTAGCGGTTGGGCTCTTTGCCCACCGACCAAGAGGTGGCGCCTTCCACCTTCTGCACGGCGGTGTGGATAATACGGCGCTCATACGGATTCATCGCTTCCAGCGAGATCTTGCGGCCAGTTTTTGCCGCCTGATTGGCGTGGCGGGTCGCCATACCGGTCAGCGACTCTTCGCGGCGCTCACGGTAGTTGCCGATGTCGATGGTCACACGGCAGTAACCCTCATGACCGCGGTTAGCGACCAAACTGGTCAGATACTGCAACGCATCCAGCGTATCGCCGCGGCGGCCGATGACGAAGCCGAGGTGTTCGCCCTCCAACTTGAGGATGAAACCCGATTCGGTGGTCTCCACCTCGATCGCAGTCTCCGGCGCGCCCATCGCCCCTAGCACCTCACCAAGGTACGCTTTGGCGCGCTCGGCGGCTTCGGTGTAATCTGCCGGAGCAGCCGAGTTTTCGGTCTTCTTTACGTGCTTCTTCTTTTTCTTTTCCGGCTTTTCGTCGGTGATCTCCACCCACGCCTTGACGATGGCTTCTTGGCCGCCGAACAGACCAAGCACCTTCTTTTGCGGTTCCTGCACGACCTCTGTCTGCAGGGCGGCGACGTCCACTGCCAGTTCCGCGGCAGCGGCTGCGATCGCTTCTTCCACGGTCGCCGCTTCTTTGATGACTTCTTTTCTCACGGGATTTCTTCCTTTCGGTTATTTTACCGCCGTTTGCGGAAGTGGCAGATGTCGGCGGGATTTGACTTATTCCTGCTCGTTGTCGATCGGTTCACCGTTTAACGTCGGCTCTTCGGCTTCGACCACGATCTCCGGCTTCTGACCGGATTTTTTCTTTTTGGCGGCTTCCGCCTTGGCGGCCGCCTCACGGCGAGCATCCGACTCGGCCTTTTGGTACGCTTGATTTTCCGCCTTGCGCGCCTCGGCCAAACGGCGTTTATCCTCCGCTTTGCGGGCACGGCGTTCGTCGTATTCTTTCTGCGCTTCGGCGCGTGCCTTGGCGGGATCGTAGATCTTGTTGAGCACCACCGTCTGCACCAGCGCCAGCAGGTTGGAAATGATCCAGTAAATACCCACAGCCCCCGGCACACCGAAGGTGATGATCAGCGAGAACAGCGGCATACCGAACATCATACCGTTGGTGCAACCTTGCGCCTGTTTCTGCGCACCTTCCGCCTGCGGCTGGCTCTTTTTGGAGTAGTGCATCGACAAGAGGGAAGAGCCGAGTGCCGACAGACCGGAGAGGATCGCAATGATCCAAAGCGCGTTGGGCATCAGCGTGTTTTTCCACGGCTGTTCCAGCATATTGAAGTTTTCGCCGTAGGACAACTGATTTCGGATCTCGTCCATCCCGTCTAAGGTCTTTTTCGCCTCGGCGGCGGGATCTTTCACTTTTTTGTCGCTGTAATACTTGACCAGCGCCTTTTCGATCTTCTGCTCGTTATCGCCCTTATCCTTCACCTGCAACAGGTACATCTCGCGGTAATAGGACTTTTCCGAGGAATTGGCCTTGGAAATATACAGTTCCTTTTCCTCGTTGGACAATTTATTGTACTTGTCGTCCTCAATGGTGACCGACTCCACCGCCGCTGTGACCGCGCCGACGTCCATACCCTGCAGATACTGCAACGGCATATAGATATCCGCCAACACGCCCATCAACACGATCATCGAAACCAGCATCGGACCGCAACCGCCGGTCATACTGACGTTTTCCTTCTGGTACAGATCCTGCGTCTTCTGCTGTAATTTTTGCTGATCGCGGGCATACTTCTTCTGCAGGCGTTCCAGTTTGGGGGCCAGACGCGCACGGTCCATCATACTCTTCTGATTCTTCAGCGAGAAGGGGAAGGTGAGCAGACGGATCAGCAACGTGAACCAAAAGATCGTCAGCAGATAGTTATTAAAGCCGATAGTATCGTTGATAAAGCGCAGTACGTAGCCAAACAGCCACGCGATCGGCTTAAAAAGTTCCATCATAATGGGTCAATCCTCTCTTTTCTTGTTCGCTTGGGGTTTTGGAATGCGTTTTTTGAGCGGGTTGTGCTCGGGGACCGGATCGTAGCCGCTGCCGCCCCACGGATTACAGCGCAATACGCGCCGTACCGTCAGATAAGTACCGTAGATCGCACCGTGCTTTTCCAGCGCCTCCACACCGTAGCAGGAGCAGGAAGGGGAAAAGCGGCAGACCGATACCTGCCGATGAGCGGAAAACAGTTTCTGATACAGCCGTATCAGACCGATAAGCACTCGTTTCATCTTATTCTTCCTTAAAAACAGCCAACTTCGTAAACGCTTTGCGAAGCACCGGTACCAGATCGTTACTGGAAACGACCGGCGTACGGTTACGCGCCACAAACACCAGATCGTATCCTTCTTTCACCGACGGCGCCAACGCCGCATACGCCGCACGGATGATCCGGCGGGAACGGTTCCGCTGGACCGCACCGCCCACCTTTTTGCCGGTGGTAATGCCGGTACGGGTAACGCCGAGGCGGTTTTTCCGCGCATACACGATCAACAGCGGATCGACGTAGGAAGCGCCGTGATAGTATAAGGTGCGGAATTCCTTATTTAAACGAAGTGTGATGCCTTTACTCATCAAACCCTCAACCCTCTACAAAAAATGCCACCTTTCGGCATCTCGCCTTGGTGGCACTTTTTATTAGTAACTCAGTTTTTTGCGGCCCTTGGCGCGGCGGCGGGCGAGGACTTTACGACCGTTCTTCGTCGCCATTCTCTTCATGAAACCGTGTTCTTTTTGCGCATGGCGCTTCTTCGGCTGGAATGTACGCAGCATATTGTTATCTCCCTTTCCTTTTCGTTTCCCGCGTCGCGGAAATTCGATTGATATTTTTGCGGGAATTTCCCGTCTTTTCTGTGATTGGCGGTTGACTCTGAAGTACAGACCATTCCGCAATTATGCATTATAACCCATAACACCGCCGCTTGTCAACAGAAATTTTTATTTTTCTTTCTTTATTTTTAATAAAGGGGGTTGCAACGGGAACGTTCCTATGATATAATAAGTATTATTTATATTATAATATAATATTATATCTACTAATAAAAGAGGATTATAATATGAGAAGTATTCAAGAAGTTTGGAATGCGGTCTTGCAGATCGTACAAAACGACGCCGGTATCAGTCAGGCGGCCTTTGAACTGTGGATAGAGTGTATCACGCCGGTGGCGATCGAGGGAGAGGCGTTTGTGGTCTCGGTTCCCAGCGTTTTCCAGCGGGATATCATCGAGCAGCAGTTTGCCTCGCAACTGACGTCGGCGGTAGAGGCGGCGATCGGCTTGCCGCTGTCGCTGTTCATCCGTGCGGAGGATGAGGAACAGCAGAAGGCGGAAGAGGATACGATGGACGACAGCCTGCGGCACGATCTGTCCTCGTACTATAAGATGATCAATCCGTTTTACACCTTTAAAACATTCGTGGTGGGCCCCACCAATAACTTCGCGTATGCCACCGCGCAGAGCGTGGCGGACAAGCCCGCCGGCGCGTACAACCCGTTGTTTATCTGGGGCGGGTCCGGTTTAGGAAAGACCCACCTTCTGCACGCCATCTGCAACGAGATGCACATCAAGAACCGGCAGGCGAAGATCCTCTACACCACCTGCGAAAACTTCACCAACGAATTTCTGATCGCGCTGAACCGGCAGACGTTGCCGGATTTCCGCCAGAAATACCGCGAGGTGGATATCCTGCTGATCGACGATATCCAGTTCTTGGCCAACAAAGAGCAGACGCAGGAAGAGTTCTTTAACACCTTTGAGGCGGTGAAGAACGCCGGCGGACAGATCGTGGTGACCAGCGACCGCCGCCCCAACGAGATCGCCACCTTGACCGACCGTTTGAAAAGCCGGTTTGAGGCGGGTATGCTGGCAGACGTCCAGCCGCCACCCATCGAGACGCGTATTCTCATCGTCCGGTCGAAGGCGGAACAGTTGCACTTCCATATCGACAAAAACGTTTGCGATTATATTGCCCGTGAGTTGAAGACCAACGTCCGCCAGATCGAAGGGGTCATCAATAAACTGCACGGCGAGTACTTACTCAACGGCACCATCCCGACCGAGCGATCGGCCGAAGAAGCAATCGCCAACGTCCGCAACGACAACCAGCCGGTGGCGGTGACGGTGGAAAAGGTCATCAGCGAAGTCTCCCGCACGATGGGCGTGTCGGTTGACGACATCCGCGCCAAGGGCGGTAACGCCAACATCAAGCAGGCGCGCAAAGTGGCGGCGTACATCATCCGCGAGATCACCAAGATGAAGATGGAAGAGATCGGCAACGAATTCGGCGGTCTGGATCACTCCACCATCTCGTACGCTTATAAGAACATATCCGATAAAATGAAGAAGGATACCACCTTTAAAGCGGTGGTTGAGGACATTATGAAGAACCTCAAGATCGGCTGTTGAAATTTCGGTTGAGGCTTAGTTGAACCGGTTGAAAAGAAAGACGGATATCCACGAAAACTTAAACGCCGTTGAAGAAAATTTCAACCGCCGGTTTTAGGCGAAAAAAGTTCAACACCGTCCACAAACGCTTCACAGAGCATTGTGGAAAACAAGAGCCCGATTTTTGGCGCGGTTTAGCGGAAAATCCGGTTTTTCAACAAATTCACAGCCTATATTACTAATACGCTACAATATAAGTTAGTTATTTTATTCTTGCAATTTTTGAATTTCAAATCCAAAGGAGAGAATGTTGAAATGAAGATCCTGTGTGACAAGCAAACCCTGCTCGGAGCGGTAACCAACGTCAGCCGCGCTGTCCTCGGAAATAAAGCCATTTTGCCGGCGTTGGAAGGCATTCTGATGCGGGCCAATCACAATTCTCTGTTTCTGGCCGGCTATAACAGCGAAATGGCCATCACCACCACCATTGAGGTGAGCGTGACCGAGCCGGGCGATATCGTGTTGCCCAGCAAACTGTTTAACGACATCGTGCGTAAACTGCCGGGCGATACCGTGGAACTGACGGTAGACGAGCGCTTGGCGGTCAACGTCCGCAGCGGATCTTCGGATTTCCATATTATGGGTATCTCCGCCTCGGAGTACCCCGAGATCCCGACGGTCAACGACGCCACCGGCGTGTTGCTGCCGCAGGATACGCTCCATAATATGATCCGCCAGACCATCTTTGCGGTGTCTTCCACCGACGAGCGTCCGGTGCATAAGGGCATTCTGTTCGATATGGACGGCGGTGTGCTCAATCTGGTCGCGGTGGACGGCTCCCGTCTGGCTTTACGCAGTGAGAGCATCAACAACACCGATTCGATGCATTTCGTGGTACCGGGTCGCACGTTGCAGGAAGTGATGCGCCTGCTGACGCCGGATGACGGCGGGATGATCTCGCTGTCGGTCGGTCGCCGCCATATTATTATGGAGATCAACGGCTATGCGGTCATTTCCAAACTGCTCGACGGCGAGTTCCTGCCGTACCAGCGGGCGATCCCGCAGACCACCGCCACCACAGTCATCATCAATACCCGTGAGTTTATCGACGCGGTGGACCGTGCTTCGCTGATCATCAACGACCGTCTCAAGAGCCCCATCATCTGCCGGCTGGAAGAGAACGCCGTCACCGTGATGTGCAATACCCCGATGGGTCGGGCGATGGACGTGGTGCTGGCCAGCATCGTCGGTCCGGGCGAGGAGATGGGTTTCAACAGCCAGTATCTGCTGGATGCGCTGAAAAACACCGAAAGCGACGAGGTCAAACTGGAGATCAATGGGGCGTTATCGCCGCTTAAGATCGTGCCGGTGGCCGGCAACTCGTTTTTGTTCTTGGTGATGCCGGTACGTATGAAGAGATTTGAGCAATAAGAGGTTTCGTATGGACGAACGGATCGTAGAGATCACAACCGAATACATTCGCTTGGATGAGGCCCTTAAAAAGGCTTCTGCCGTATTATCCGGCGGAGAAGCCAAACTGCAGGTGCAGGCGGGGATGTGGAAGGTCAACGGCGAAGTTTGCCCGATGCGCGGTAAAAAACTGCGCGATGGGGATACCTTTGAACCGTTTACCGGCGGCGTTGTCTGGAAAGTGGTCGCGGTATGATCGTCCGTCAGTTGAAAGCGGCGGATATTCGCAATCTCACCTTTGTGGATTGGACGCCGGGCGAGCAGGTCAACATCATCTACGGACAAAACGCGCAGGGGAAGACCAATCTGCTGGAAAGTCTGTGGCTGTTTACCGGCGGTAAGAGTTTTCGCGGATCGAAGGACAGCGAACTGGTGCGTATCGGCGCACCAAGGGCGCGTCTGCAATGTACCTTCTTTGCGGAAGGACGGGAACAGACCGCCGAGATCACCATTGAAAAACGCCGCAAGGCGACCTTAAACGGGGTGGCACTGTCCTCTCCCACCAAACTGACCGGTCTGTTTGGGGCGGTGGTGTTTTCGCCCGATCATTTGATGATGATCAAAGGCAGTCCGGAACTGCGCCGTCGGTTTATCGATGCGGCACTGTGTCAGGTGCAACCGTCCTACATTCGCACCTATTCCGAATACCTGCATATTTTGCAACAGCGAAACGCGTTGCTTAAAGAATGGTATCATTTTCCCGATGACGATCAGTTGGAAGCGTGGAATACCCGTATGACCGAAGCGGCGGCGGATATCGTCGTGGCGCGTCGGGATTACTGCCGTATTCTGCGGGAACAGGCCACCGCGGTGTACCACGGTCTGTCGAGCGGGCGGGAAGAATTTTCGCTCAGTTACGAAGCGGACAAGCCGTACGAACAGATGACGCGGGAGGAGATCGTTGATTTCTGGCGTCAATCGCTGGCCGAAAGCCGCAAAGCGGATATCGGCGCAGGATTTTCCACCGTCGGCCCGCACCGTGAAGATCTGTCGGTGAGCATTTCCGGCCTGTCTGCGCGTCACTACGGCTCGCAGGGGCAACAGCGAAGCGCTGTGCTGGCGCTCAAAATGGCGGAGGCGGCCGTGTTGCGGGAACGCACCGGCGAACAGCCGGTCATCCTGCTCGATGACGTGATGAGCGAGTTGGACGAGACCCGTCAGGATTATTTAATGAATCATCTGGATGGCTGGCAGGTGTTTATTACCTGCTGTGACCCTTCCACCATCAGCCGCCTTGCCGACGGCAACGTATATAAGATGGATGCCGGCGAATTGAAATAACGTAGGGGCGGCTACCCACCGCCCGTTAAATTTGCAGAAATTGTCGGCTACCGACCTTGCCTCCCTCTGACGAGGGAGGTGTCGGCAAAGCCGACGGAGGGAGAGATCGGACTACCCCTCAGTCACGGCTACGCCGCGACAGCTCCCCTAACAAGGGGAGCCAAGAGAATGGGAGCAAATTTCCGGCAACCGCAGGTTGACTGGGGGATACTGCCGCTTTGCGGCAGATCGCCCGTTGGGCGATTATCCCTCCACCGCCTAACGGCGGTCCCCCTCCCTCTAGGCGAGGGAGGCATGCGGGCGGCAACCTACCGCCCTACAAGGGAAAACGCCATCGCCTATTTCACACGACCGACACAGCCGTTTTACATCCGTGTTACACAATGTGTGTATTTATGTTTCACATGAAACATCGCTATAATTAAGAGGGGAGAGGTGCTATGTATCTGCATCTGGGCGGTTCGACCGTCGTACTGCAATCGGATATCATTGGGATCTTCGATATGGATAACACCACCGTCTCCCCGCACACCCGCAAATTTCTAAACCGTGTGCAAAAAGAGGGGGAAATGGAGATGGCCTCCGAAGATATCCCGAAATCGTTTGTATTTTGTCAGGTAGCCGGACGGCCGGAGACGGTGTACCTGTCGCAACTCAATCCGGCCACTTTACAGAAACGAGTAACCAAAACCTTCATGGAAGAAGCAGGAGGAGCCTTATGAGTATCGATGAAGAAAAGTTGGTCCCCGACGTCGTGGACGAAGAATACGGCGAAGGTCAGATTCAGGTCTTAGAGGGTCTGGATGCGGTCCGTAAGCGTCCCGGTATGTACATCGGCTCGACCGGCGAACGCGGTCTGCATCACTTGGTATATGAAATTGTGGATAACTCGGTCGACGAAGCGTTGGCGGGGCATTGCAGTCATATCGAGGTGGAGATCCTGCCGGATAACGTCATCGGTGTTCGGGATAACGGACGCGGTATTCCGGTCGGTATGAACGAAAAACTCGGTCTGCCGTCGGTGACGGTGGTGCTCACCGTCCTGCACGCCGGCGGTAAGTTCGGTGGCGGCGGTTATAAGGTGGCCGGCGGTCTGCACGGCGTGGGTTCCTCGGTGGTCAACGCCTTGTCTGAGTGGCTGGAGGTGGAGGTCTCCCGTGAGGGGCATACCTACCACCAGCGTTTTGAGAAGGGAAAAGCGGTCACCGATCTGAAGATCATTGCCGATACCGACGAGACCGGTACTTACATCCGCTTTAAGCCGGATCCCGAGATCTTCACCGATACCACGGAGTATGCCTATACCACGCTGGAAAAGCGTATGCGCGAGCAGGCGTTCCTCAACGGCGGTTTGAAGATCACTTTGACCGACAAACGCGACGAAGAAGCAATCGTGAGCGAAGTGTTCCACTACGAGGGCGGTATCTCGGAATTCGTCACCTACAACAACCGCGGCAAGCATCCGTTGCACGACGAGGTCATCCATCTGTCGCTGGCCAACGGCAACTCCATCGCGGAGATCGCGTTGCAGTATACCGACAGTTACAGCGAAAATATTCTGTCCTTTGCCAACAATATGTTGACGGTGGACGGCGGTACGCATGAGCAAGGCTTCAAGACCGCTTTGCAAAACACCTTAAACGGCTATGCGCGTAAATTCGGCTTGCTGAAAGACGCCAATCCCGACCTCAAGGGTGAAGACTGCCGTGAAGGTCTGACCGCCATCATCAGCGTCAAACTGGAAGATGCGCAGTTTGAAAGCCAGACCAAGGCCAAACTCGGTAACACCGAGATGCGGAAACTGGTCGGCCGTCTGGTCAAGGAACGGTTAGAGCCGTATCTGGAAGAAAATCCGGCGGTCGCGCGGGCCATTTTGGATAAGGCGATCGGTGCGGCGGCGGCGCGTGAGGCGGCGCAGAAGGCCCGTGAGCGCGAACGCAAAAAGGTGGGTATTATGAATACCCGTATGCCGGACAAACTGTCGGATTGCATTCTGAAGGATAAAGACCGCACCGAATTGTACATCGTCGAGGGTGACTCGGCCGGTGGCTCGGCCATTCAGGGGCGTGACTCCAACTTCCAAGCGATCTTGTCGCTGTGGGGGAAAATGCTCAACGTCGAGAAAGCGCGCGCCGATAAAGTGTACGGCAACGACAAACTCAATCCGGTCATCGTGGCGCTCGGTTGCGGTATCGGTGAGGATTTTGATCTGTCTAAACTTCGCTACGGCAAAGTCATTATTATGGCGGATGCGGACGTCGACGGTGCGCACATCTCCACCTTGCTGATGACCTTCTTCTTCCGTTATATGAAGCCGCTGATCGAAAACGGTCACGTGTATATCGCCCAGCCGCCGCTGTTTAAGGTATCCAAGAGCGGCAAAAACATCCACTACGCCTACACCGACGAAGAGCGCGACCGCTATATTGCGGAACTCGGCGGCAGTGCGGACGTCCAGCGCTACAAGGGTCTTGGTGAAATGGATCCCGAGCAGTTGTGGGAGACCACCATGGATCCGGCGGTACGCTCGATGATTCAGGTGACCATCGAGGACGCGCAGGCGGCGGACGCCACCATTTCGGTGTTGATGGGCGATCAGGTCGAACCGCGCCGCCTGTTCATCGAACAAAACGCCAAATACGCCACCAATCTGGATTTCTGATATGATCAACGAAGTTTACCGTATCCAAGAAAACGTGACGGCGCCGGATGGGGCGGAGGCCCGCTTTTCCGTGCGCTACCGTCCCGACCGACCGGAGATCTATCGGGCGTTGCGTCTGTGCGACCGCCAACGCTTCGGTCCGGTACGAACAGCACTGCAAGGCGGTATTACCGCGCTGATCGGCATCGGAAGCCTGATCCACTACCTGCTTGCCGAAGCCAAACCGCAAGGCGAGTTGACCGTAGCGGTTTTGTGCCTGCTGTTTGCCGCTGTCACCGTTTTGTATCCGCCGCTTTCGGCGTGGCAGTTATCCAAACAACAAGCCGCCGCCGGTCGCAAGGTGTATCTGTGGCTGGGGGAGGAGTTTATCGGCTTCGGTAAGACCGCCGAGACCTATACCCGCTGGGCCTACTCCGACTTTGCTCTTCTGCAGACCGACGGTCTGTGGGTGTTGCGGCAGGGAAAAGGCTCGCTTGTCGTGTTGCCGATGGCGGCGTTATCCGACGAGGCGGCCGCTTTTTTGGCAGAAAGGATGGATGCTCATGACCAATGAGCCGTTGGCGGTGGTGGCTGCGTTGCAGCCAAGCAGTACCGTATACGATCGGGCATCCCGCCTGACTCACCGTCCCTTGTGGGTATTTACGGTGTCGTTTGCGGTATCCGCCTATTTTTTGATGATGGCGATCTTTCAACTCCCCAACCTCTACGAGGAATCCTCGGCTATCATGCTGACCGGTTTGAACGCCGGTATCACCGTTCTGGCGCTGGGGTTGCTGTTTGGGAAGATGATGAGCCGCCGTAAAATGAAAAAGACCGCCTACGAAAGAGCCGTCCATCGTAACGGCACTTTCCCCACCGTTTACCGCTTTTACGAAGATGCGGTGGAAACGGTCAGTTTACGCAGTCGCGTGATGATCCCGTATAGCGACGTGATCGCCGCCGTAGAGGACAGTTACGGCTTTTATATCAGCAACGGGGAGTTGGTGGTCATGTTGCCGGCGGCGGGTCTTACCGCCTACGATGCGGCGTTTATCCGTGATCTGCTTTGCCAACATCTGCCGGCGGGAGTCTACCGCCGCCACCAAGCGATCAACGCCCGCATGCCGCAACCGCACGCGATCCCGCTGTATCCCGAACAACCGGTCGTGCCGCCGCAGTTACTGCACCATCCGGAATACGAGCATCCGTTTGCGCAGACCTTTACCACCTTACTGTTCTCGGCTCTGCCGATGCTGATGCTGTTGACCGCGCCGGTAGCGACCACGCTGATGTTGCTGTGCGGTATCACCGATATGGCCATAGCCATCCTGTTGTATATCGCGCTGTTACTGCTGACGTTGTTTCCGTTTTACCTGTACGCCAAGCGCACCGGCTCGCTGATGCAATCCCCGATCGGCATCACGGCTTTGCCAAATGGCTGGCGGTTATACCGCCGTGAAGGTGAATGGTTGCTGCTGCCGGAGGACGTTCTCATTCGCCGTATCGGCTCTCGCGTGCAGATCGCAACCCCGTTTGGCGAACTGCTCACCGACGTGGACAGTTGCCTTGAAATTCCCGAGATCGCGCGGAGAATCGGGCTATAATTTGTATATTATTGTAGAATTAATACAATCAGTATAAACCAAAAACTACCCCTATGCGATAGGAGGAAGAACCATGGATGAAAATTTGAAGAACGGTGCGGAGGCGCCGGAGCAAGCGATCGCGCCGGGTGAGAAGGTCATTTTGGCGGATCTCGAGCAGGAGATGAAGCGCCGGTTTTTGGAGTATTCCGTCTCGGTGTTGGTGGCGCGTGCTCTGCCGGATGTGCGCGACGGCTTAAAGCCGGTCCACCGCCGTATCCTGTACACCATGCACGAGAACAACCTCACCCCCGACAAAGCGTACCGCAAGTGCGCCGATACGGTCGGTACGGTGTTGGGTCGTTACCATCCGCACGGTGATGCTTCGGTGTACGATGCGATGGTGCGTATGGCGCAGGATTTCTCGTTGCGTTACCCGCTCATCGACGGTCACGGTAACTTCGGTTCGATCGACGGTCATCCGGCCGCTGCCTACCGTTATACCGAGTCGCGTATGAACCGGATGTCGCTGGATATGCTGGTAGACATCGACAAAAATACCGTTGACTTTGTCCCGAACTACGACGACCGTCTGAAAGAGCCGGTCGTGTTGCCGTCCCGTTTCCCCAACCTGCTGGTCAACGGTTCGTCGGGTATTGCGGTCGGTATGGCGACCAATATTCCGCCTCACAACCTCTGTGAGGTGGTAGACGCGATCTGTATGCTGATCGACAATCCCGAAGCAGACCTGCCGGAGTTGATGGAACACATCAAGGGTCCGGATTTCCCCACCGGCGGTGTCATTATGGGTCGTGCCGGCATCCGTGCCGCGTATGCGACCGGTCGCGGCCGCATCACCGTGCGTGCCCGTACCGAGATCACCGAAGAAACCGGCGGACATTTCCGCATCACGGTGACCGAGATCCCGTATATGGTGCGTAAACTGGATCTGGTCAAGAATATTGTCGAACTGGTGGACGAAAAACGCATCGAAGGCATCCGTGACGTGGTGGACTACTCCAACCGCAACGGTATGCGTATCGTTATCGAACTGAAAAAGGACGCCAACCCGCAGATCGTTCTGAACCACCTCTATCGCTATACCCAGATGCAGACCACTTTCGGCGCGATTATGCTGGCGCTGGTCAACGGCGAGCCGCGTGTGCTCACCCTCAAGCAGATGCTGGAGGAGTACATCAAGTATCAGGTGGAGGTCATCACCCGCCGGACGCAGTATGAACTCAAGAAGGCGCAGGAAAAAGCGCATATTTGGGAAGCATTGAAGGTCGCTGTCGATTTTATCGACGAGGTCATTAATATCATCCGTAAGTCTCCCGATCAGGCGGGCGCGAAAGCGGCGCTGTGCGATCGCTTTGGCTTTGACGACGTGCAGGCCGATGCCATCGTGAAGATGCGTCTCGGTCAGTTGTCCGGTCTCGGTCGGCAGGAGATCGAGGATGAACTCAACGCCCTGCACGCCAAGATCGCCGGTTACCTCGATCTTCTGGCGGACGAAGTGAAGATCCGCGCGGTGGTGAAGGAAGAATGCCTGCGTATGCGGGATAAGTACGGCGACGAACGCCGCACCGACATCTCCATCATTTCGGGCGAAATGGATATCGAAGACCTCATTCCGGTGGAAGAGAGCGTGCTGACTATGACCCGCCTCGGCTATATTAAGCGTATGGCGGCGGACGTGTACAAGGCACAGCATCGCGGCGGTCGCGGTATCACCGGTATGACCACCCGCGACGAGGACGTGACCGAAACGCTGTTCCGTTGCTCGTCCCACGATATGGTGCTGTTCTTTACCTCGACCGGACGCGTGTATCGCTTAAAGGGCTACGAAGTGCCGGAAGGCAGCCGTACCGCCAAGGGTATGAACATCGTCAACCTCTTGCCGCTGGAGCAGGGCGAAAAGGTCACCGCGATGATTCCGGTCAACGAGTTCCTCGACGATCAGTATCTGACGCTGTTGACCCGCCAAGGCATTATCAAACGTACCCGCCTGTCGGCGTATTCCAATGCCCGTAAGAGCGGTTTGATCGCCATTGATCTCGACGAAGGCGACAGTCTGGTCGGCGTGGCGGTCACCGACGGCTATCAGGATATGCTGGTAGCGACCAGAAAGGGTATGGCTATCCGCTTCTCGGAGGCCAACGCCCGCGTGATCGGTCGTACGGCCCGCGGCGTTAAGGCGTTGAACCTCGCGGCCGATGACGAAGTCATCGCGCTGGTGACGCTGGAACCGGGTAAGATGTTGCTTACCGTCACCGAGACCGGCTACGGTCGTCTGTCCTATTACGATAACTATCGTCTGCAAGGTCGTGGCGGTAAGGGTCTGACCAACTACCACACCGAGAAATTCGGTGACGTGGCGGCGGTCATCGCCATTGATCCGGAGCAGGAAGATATTATGCTCATCTCTACCGACGGTATCGTCATCCGTATGCACGCTTCGGATATCCGTGTCTGTAACCGTCCGTCCAAGGGCGTCCGTGTGATGCGCTTGGACGAAGGTGTCCGCATCGTGTCGCTGGTGACAACCACCCGTGCCTCTGATGACGAGGAAGAACTCGCCAAGCCGGAAGATACCGGCGATGCCGACGAAGGTGCCGAGGATACCCCGTCCGATCGGGATAACACCCTCAAGGTGTTGGCCATCGGCAACAGTTTCAGTCTGGACAGTATGGATCAACTGTGGAAAATGTTCCACTCCACCGGCTACGAGTCGGTCGTGCTCGGCAACCTCGTGATCGGCGGTTGCTATCTGGATAAGCACTACGACAATATAGTCAACGATATCGCCGCTTACGAGTATTGGTATAACGACAACAACCGTTGGGTGGTCACCGAAAACGCCAATCTGCTGGAGAAACTTAAGTCGGAAGATTGGGATATCATCTCCATCCAGCAGGTCAGCCAAGATAGCGGCCGTCCCGAGACCTTCGGCAACCTGCAGAACATCATTGACTTCCTGAAGGCCAACGAGATCGGCAATGCCAAGATCTACTGGAATATGACTTGGGCATATCAGCAGGATACCGAGCACGGCGGTTTTGCCAACTACAACAAAGACCAGATGACTATGTACAACGCCATCGTCAACACCGTGCAGACCACCATCCTGCCTAATGAGCAGATCAGCGGTTTGTTCGCACCGGGTACCACCATCCAGAACCTGCGTACCGCATTGGGCGATATCCTCACCCGCGACGGTTTCCACCTGAGTCTGGATATCGGTCGCTATGCGGCCGCGCTGACATGGTACTGCACCATCACCGGCAACAAAGCATCCACGGTCAAATGGATGCCCGCCGACACCTCCGAAGCCATCACTCCGTATCTGGACGTGATCCATGCGGCGGTGGATGCGGCGTTGGCCAACCCGTACGAGATCACCGATCTCTCGTAAATTCACCCCCAAAAAGGCAGATACATCATCCGATGTATCTGCCTTTTTCTTATTGTAAACGAAAACCACGCGATAGCCGCGTGGTTCAAAAGAGGTTTACCGATAAACAGAAATCGCAGAGATCAAAGGCAACCGCAGAAAGTGTTTTATGTCGCGCCTCCCTCTGACGAGGGAGGTGGATTTTTGCGAAGAAAAAAGACGGAGGGAGAGAAAAAACTACCCCTCAGTCGGCTGCCGCCGACAGCTCCCCTGACAAGGGGAGCCGGCAACCGCCTTGCCCTCCTCCGAGAGGAGGGTGGCACGCGAAGCGTGACGGGAGGAGCCTGCGGAAGTTTTGGCTTTATCAAACTGACGATTGCCG
>JAFQQM010000042.1 GCA_017410585.1 Clostridia bacterium | reverse complement strand
CGACAACGACAACGACAACGACCGCCACCGGCACCGGCACGCAGACGACCACCCAAACGACGACGACGGCGGCAACGACCACCTCGACCACCGCTACGTCTGCCACAACCACCACGGCGCCGACACAGACGCCGCTGACCGGCTCGTTTGCCGAGCCGGAAGTGCTTGGCAGTCACGTGGCGGACGGCACCCTGCCGATGGCCACCACCGGTGACAACGTGTATGCGGTGGTGGGCGGCGATCTGGTGAAGGTGAAGACAGGCGAGACCGCCGCCACCGTCTGCATTCGGGATTTTAGCAGGATGTACGGTGACACCGGACAGTATTTGAATTATTTCAATCATCAGTTTTTCTGGGTCAATCAAAATGCAACGGGGCAGTTCGTGCTCAACCGTTGCGACGAATACGGCCACGATTGGTATTCGGTGGTCTTTACCGAAACCGAGATCACCTATCTGACCCGCTTGACCGTCGCCTCCGACGGGGTGTATTTCTTAGCCGGCATTCACGGCGATTTCAATCATCGCCAAAGCGCGACGCTGTACCGCACCGACACCGATTTCGTCATCCAAAAGACACTGGACAACGTGGTGGATTACGCCTTCAATCAAGGACGGCTCTATTATCTCTACGGTCGCGGAAACGCCGGTTATCCCTACGTCACCGATAGGGCGATGACCGAACTCGGCAGTCTGGCAATAAACCCCCAAGCCGTGTTGTCTTATGGCTCTCTCTTCGTCCTCGGCGATTATCTGGTGGTGGACGGTTACAACCCCTATCAGCACAGCGAAACCTCCGCCTACGGCGGTCTGGCGGTCATCCGGATCTCCGACGGAAACGTGATGCGGCTACTGGACACCGAATACGGCTCCTACTATGATATTGGCAGTGCTTCCTCGGATAACGGCGGCACGCTGATCATCCGCTTCTATCGCCTCGACGGCACGAAGGCCTATCGGTACACCATCCGCGACGGTACCCTGCAACCGCTGGAGTCGGCGGAAGGGACGGTCTTTTGCGGATATCGGTACACCGTTACGGCAGACGGCTTATACCGCAGTGAAATCGACGGCAGTAACCCCATCCCATTAACGTAAAAATACGGTCACCGTGCGTGACCGTATTTTTTTTTGCGAAAAGTTGGTAGTTTTTTGAAAATTTCCCGTCTATAAAGTAGGAAGAACAGAGAAAAATCGACGGCGTTTGCGGAATTTCGCAAGGAAGAGTTCCCGCGCTATGCACCTCTACACTCTTCTCGATAAGTGTAATATAATGGGGAAAGGATCTTATATATGCGGGGAATCAGAATGGATATGAAAGAAAAGGCGTTGCGACCGGAGCATTTATGCGGTGTGTACGCCGAGATCGCCACGGTGCTCGGCATGGAAGCCGCCTATACGCTACATAACCGGTTTCGGGGAACGCAGGTATCCTTCCCCGTCGAACTGGTCAGTCGGGAGTATATTTTTGAACAGATCAAAGAGGAGTACGACGGCAGTAACGTCCGCGAACTGGCCACCAAGTACGGATATACCGAAAAGTGGATACGGAAGATCGTTAAAACCAACGGATGACCATCCTCCGTTGCTTTTATAAAACAGGAAAGAAAGGTCGAGAAATATGAGTTTGTCAAAGGAAGCGTTGCTGGAAAAATTGGGCACAATTTCCGCCCTCTACAAAAAAACGGTGCGCCTCAAGGAAAAAATGGATACCTTTGAGCCGGAGGACCGCTACAAGCGGAAGGTAAAAGTGCCGGTATTCCCGGGTAAGTATGAAGACGACGATGAGCGCGAAGAATGGGAATCCTGCATAGACCATACGGATGACGATGCCATCGAGCAAATGTCCGAGGCCTACGACGACGCATACGCGCCGCAAAAGCCGACCGAAAAAAATCTCGGAGAATTTGAATACAGCGGTGACGCTGAGATCAAAAACAAGGAGCAAAAATTCGGTTGCTTCTCCTACATCGCGGGTGGTGCAGCCATTTTCTGCTTGTTGAGCTTGATCTTGGGAACGGCCGACGGCGCTGTCGGCGCCATTATCGTGCTGGCTATTGCCGCCGCCGCTTTGTGCGTGTTCTTCCGCTATAAGATCAAATTGGGAAAAGAGCAGGAAAAGAAAAACGAGGCCGACGCTCGGGTCGCCTACGAAGCACGCAAGGAAAAGTTCCAGGAAGCATACCGTAAAGAAATGCAGGCCTACGAAAGTGCGTATGCCGAACACGAAGCCAACCGTCAGGCGTTTTTGAATGACTACACCGCATGGCGCAAAATCTATCTGGAGAGCGTCGCCGAAGAAGAGGAAATTGACGAAAAGCTGGAGGCCGATCGCGAAGCCGCCGTTTCGAAGATCAACGAGGAAGAATTCGCTCCCGCCATGAAGGAGTTGAACGACACCAACGATCTCGTCGCCGACGAGTACCTCGCCGCCCTGGATATTCTCATCGATCTGCTGGAGAGCGGTCGTGCCGACGATTTGAAAGAAGCCATCAACCTGTTTGAGGAACTGGTCTACCGTGAGCGTCAGTTGCAACAGCAACGCGAGCAGGAAGAACAACGCCGCCGCGAGGAAGAACAGCGCCGCCGTGAGGAAGAGCGCCGTCACCAGGAACAGATGGCTTTCCAGAGAGCACAGGAAGAGGAACGCCGCTACGAAGAGCACAGACGCGAATACCAAGAAGAACAGCGTCGCAAACGCGAAGCGGACGAAGAGCGTAATCGTGCAGTTGCCGCCAAACGCGAAGCGGCAAGCAGATGTCATTGGTGCACCAATTTCCGTACTTGCGGTCTGAAAAACAATCCGCCGCTTAATTGCGTTGCTTTCCGTCCGGGCAACACGCACCAGATCTGATTAACAAGCAAAAAAAGACCGCGGTTCGCCGCCAATGTAATACTTGTGCGTTAGCGGGCAGATGCAGTCTTTCGTATACCCGTGCTAACTGTGCGAATTATCGGCCTCGTTAAACTTAATTTTACTTAATATTTCAGGAGGAAACAACCGTGGGATTTTTTGACGACATTTTGAAGAAGATCGGTGCCTCTCTTGCCACGCGTTATGCGGTGGTTGTCGAAGGCAACTACGCCGGTTGCCATCTGGCAATGGGCAATCCGCCGAAGGAGAAGGTCACGGTGGCCAACCGCTTCTCGCAAGTCATCTTCCTTAAAGATAAGGAAGAAGTTGCCCGACTGAACATTGCCAAAGATGTGGTGGGCGTGGAATACAATGAGACCATCCAGTTCGCCGCTACCGGCAACGACGGTTTCCGTTGCACCATCACCTATGCCGACGGTGAGACCAGCGTGATCGATCTGTTCCCGAGCAAACTCTTTGTCTTCTATAGCAACTTCGAAGGCATGATGGATAAGGAAACCTCCGAGTTCCTTAAAAACGAAGTGGACAAGAGGGTGGCTCAGGCGTAAGCGTCTTCATTAATTACCAAAAAAGCGGTGGCCGTTTCCGGCCACCGCTTTTATTTATTCGCCCAGTTTTTCAAGGGTTGCCGCCATCTCCTGCGGGTCACCGGCACCGGTCAAAAAATAGGTCTTCAGGTCGATTACCAACGACAAAATTTCCTGATACCACCGATGGAGGGGCGTTTCTTCCAGATCGCTCACCCACCAGCCGAAATCCTGCATTTCCAAAAGCAGGGCGCTCAATTCTTTCGGCACCAGCGTTTCTGCCCGATAGTCATCCAAAACGCGGAAGGTCAACCCAAACAACCGGCGCACCTCATCTACCCCCGGATGTTGCAGTTCGATGACCTGCCACACGGCTTTGTTCCATTCTTGTGTCAGCGATCGGATCTCTTGCACGTCCATTTCTTCGCCCTCCTTTTTCGATATTATCATTATAACACATCTCTCCGAAAATGTGTTCTTTTTTTCTAAAAAAAAGCAACAAATTCGTCTTGTTTTCACTTTTTCTTTATGCTACCATTAGGTCAAAACCGAACGGTGGAGGAATGACCATGACGCAACACGCTTTGATCGAACTGTTAAACGATATGACGTTAGAGGAAAAAACAGGGCAATTGGCACAGGTGCCGGTCGTCAGCTGTATCGGTGGCATTTCGGAGCCGACCGGCCCGATGGAGGCGTATTCCTTAACGCCTGAACTGCTGAAATTTTGCGGAAGTGTGATCTGCGACCGACCGGTTACGGCAGAGGATACCGCCAATGCCATTCGCAGTGTGATGGAAGAACAGCCACACCACATTCCGCCGGTCGTGATGCGCGATGTTATCCACGGCTGTCATACGGTATTCCCCATTCCGCTGGCGATCGGTTGTACCTTCGACGAAGCGCAGGCAGAGGCGATGGGACGGTGCGGCGCCATCGAAGGGGCCGCCAAGGGTCTGCACGTGACCTTTGCACCGATGCTCGACGTCGTTCGCGATCCGCGCTGGGGGCGGGTAATGGAAAGCCCCGGCGAGTCCCCCGCGCTGTGCGCGGCAATGGGGGCGGCGATGGTACGGGGTACGCGCGGGGACGGTTGCGATAACAAAGACCGTCTTGCGGCCTGCGCCAAACATTTCGTCGGCTACGGTCTCAGTCAGGCAGGGCAGGAATACGCCCCCATCGACGTCAGCCGCACCGAACTGTACAATACCTATCTGCCGCCGTTTCAAGCGGCGGTCGATGCCGGCGCGGAACTGGTTATGTCCGCTTTTGTCGCCATTGATCGGACGCCGTGCGTATGCAACGAATGGTTGCTCAAAGATGTCCTTCGCGACCGTATGGGATTTGACGGTGTGGTCATCTCCGATTGGGGAGACGTAGAGCAACTGGCCAATCACGCACTGGCCGGCGACCTGTCCGAAGCCGCTCAACTGTCTCTGCAGGGCGGTTTGACGATGGATATGATGAGCATGGCCTATCTCAAGCATCTGCCGCAATTGGTGCGGGAAGGCAAGGTCAGCGAACAGGCGATCGATGAGGCTTGCCTAAAAGTGCTGGAACTGAAAAACAAACTGGGATTGTTTGAAGATCCGTTCAAAAATACCAGCCTTGAAGAGGAAGAAAAAGTCTGCGGATGTCAAGAGATCCGCCAAGCCGCCTATGAAGCGGCGGTGAGCAGTTGCGTCCTGCTGAAAAACGACGGCACCTTGCCGTTGCAAAGCGGCATTAAGGTGGCACTGACCGGCTCACACGCCGACAACGGCGATATTCTGGGCGGCTGGTCGGCCGATGGGTGCTATCCGATCGAAACGCTGCTACAGAGTTTTCAAAAGGAAAGCCGCGTGGCGCTGACCGATACCGCCAACGCAGACGTCATCCTATACGCGATCGGCGAGCGGCAACAGGAGACCGGCGAGGATGCCAGTAAAACAAAAATTGAATTGACCGCCGAGCAACTCGATGAACTCAAGCGGTTGCATGCGTTGAACAAACCGGTGGTACTGCTGTTGTTCTGCGGCCGTCCGCTGATCCTGACCGAGGCATTGCCCTACTGCAACGCGGTGCTGAACGTCTGGTTCCCCGGCACCGCCGGTGCGGCGGCCATTCGGGCGTTGGTGATGGGAGACGAAAATCCCAGCGGACATTTGAGTATGACCGTTCCTCGCTCCTTGGGGCAGGTGCCGATCCACCACGATCGACTCAGTTCGGCGCGGCCGTTTAAAGAAAATTCCGGTTTTGTCAATCGGTATATTGATGAGGTAAACGACCCGCTGTTCCCGTTTGGCTACGGACTTTCCTATACCACCTTCGCCATCGGTGAGCCGCGAACGGTCGCGCCGACGGTTGTCGAGGTGCCGGTGACCAATACCGGCGACCGCGAAGGCGCGGCGGTGGTGCAGGTCTACGCCAGATTGCGGCACGGGCGATTGATGCAACCGGACAAGCGACTGATCGCGTGGCAAAAGCGCACCCTGCAACCGGATGAGACCCAGACCCTCACCTTCCGTATCACGCCGGATAAATTGCGGCTGTATGATGCGGCGGGCAACGCCGTAGAGCCGGAAGGCATCTGCGATCTGGCTATCGGCGATCGCAGTGACTGTGCCTTCAACGCGCACGTCGTTTTTTGACAAATAACAAAAAAGGCCGTGGATGTTTCCACGGCCTTTTTTTTATTGGGATTATCTTATTTCGCTTCGGAGACCGCCACGGCGCAAGCCACGGTCATACCGACCATCGGGTTGTTACCCGCACCGATCAGACCCATCATCTCCACGTGAGCCGGAACGGAGGACGAGCCGGCAAACTGCGCGTCGCCGTGCATACGGCCCATGGTATCGGTCAAGCCGTAGGAAGCCGGACCGGCCGCCATGTTATCCGGATGCAGGGTACGACCCGTACCGCCGCCGGAAGCCACCGAGAAATACTTCTTGCCGTTTTCGATCGCCCACTTCTTGTAGGTGCCGGCGACCGGATGCTGGAAGCGGGTCGGGTTGGTGGAGTTACCGGTGATGGAAACTTCGACCGACTCCTTCTGCATGATGGCGACGCCTTCGTTGACGTCGTTAGCGCCGTAGCACTTGACCTTGGAACGCTCACCGTCGGAGAAAGCGACCTCGCGGACCACTTTCAGTTCGCCGGTGTAGAAATCGTAATCGGTCTCCACGTAGGTGAAACCGTTGATACGGCTGATGATATACGCCGCATCCTTGCCCAGACCGTTGAGGATGACGCGGAGCGGATTCTTACGCACCTTGTTGGCGGTACGGGCGATACCGATCGCGCCTTCGGCGGCCGCAAAGGACTCGTGACCGGCGAGGAACGCGAAGCAGTTGGTCTCCTCGGACAACAGCATCTTACCCAGATTACCGTGACCCAGACCGACCTTGCGCTGGTCAGCGACCGAGCCCGGCACGCAGAACGCCTGCAGGCCTTCACCGATCACCGCCGCGGCTTCAGCCGCATCGGTGACACCGCGCTTGAGCGCCAGCGCCACACCCATGGTGTACGCCCACACCGCGTTTTCAAACGCGATGGGCTGTACGCCCTTGACGATCGCATCCACGTCAATGCCCTTGGACAGGCAGAGATCGCGGCACTCTTCCAGAGAACCCAGACCATTTTCCGCCAAGAACTTTTCGATACCCGGCATACGGCGGTCTTTGCCTTCAAACTTTACATCGTTAGCCATCTGTACATTCCTCCTTCTTATTCTTCACGGGGGTCGATGTACTTCGCCGCATTGTCAAAGCGACCGTACTGACCGATGTTCTTCTCGTACGCTTCGGTGGGGTTGGCACCGTGACGGATGTCTTCCATCATCTTGCCCAGTTTAACAAACTGGTAACCGCAGACTTCGCCGTTATCGTCCAGCGCGATCTTGGTGACGTAGCCTTCGGCCATCTCCAGATAGCGGACACCCTTGACGTTGGTGGAATACATCGTACCGATCTGCGAACGCAGACCCTTACCGAGGTCTTCCAGACCGGCGCCGATGGACAGGCCTTCCTCCGAGAAGGCGGACTGGCTACGGCCGTACACGATCTGCAGGAACAGTTCGCGCATCGCGCAGTTGATGGCATCGCACACCAAGTCGGTGTTGAGGCATTCCAGCAGCGTCTTGCCGGGGAGGATCTCCGCCGCCATCGCCGCCGAGTGGGTCATACCGGAGCAGCCCAGCGTCTCCACCAGAGCCTCTTCGATGATGCCCTTCTTGATATTCAGCGTCAGTTTGCACGCACCCTGCTGGGGAGCGCACCAGCCCACGCCGTGAGTCAGACCGGAAATGTCGCTGATCTCCTTCGCCTTGACCCACAGACCCTCTTCCGGAATCGGGGCGGGACCGTGGTGCGGGCCTTTGGCCACAACGCACATTTGCTCAACTTCATGAGTATAGTTCATAATGGTACTCCTTTCGGTTTTTACTGTACACGCCGAAGCGCACTTTTGTACATATATCATTATAGCGAATCGCATTGGGATTTTCAAGTGTCCGTCCGACTTTTTTTGCAAATTCGACACACAAATTTTCAGCAATTTTGCACAAGGGACAAAAAAACGCCCGCCGCATAGCGGGGGGATTTCATTTTCGGGCATAGCCCTATTGGCCTGCCAGCCACGCACCGGTTGCCGGCCACCCATAAATGGGTTGTCAGTCTTTGCCGGCTCCCCTTGTCAGGGGAGCTGTCGGCGGCAGCCGACTGAGGGGTAGTCTTTCGTT
>JAFQQM010000041.1 GCA_017410585.1 Clostridia bacterium | reverse complement strand
TTGTATGCCATAAGTAAAGCACCTCCATAATTGATCTACCACTATTCTAACAGAAAAAATAGAAATTTCAATGGGTATTTCCCGAAATAATACCGGAAATAATCGGTTATTTTTTGGACAGGCTACCAAGAGAGGTGATTTTATGAAGAAAGACCGGCAGAAAAACAAGGAAATGCAGCCCACCGACAACCGGGTGTCCATGTCCACCCAGCACGAGGATCGGTTCACGCCGCCCCAGGTGAAAAGCTGATGGAGCAGCGGTTTTCGCAGAGCGGACAGCGGGCGCTGGTGTGGGCCTATCAGGCGGCGAAACGGCTGGGCCACGGGGCCATCGGCCCGGAGCATCTGCTTTTGGGCGCCCTGCACGAAGAGGACGGACGCCTGGCCCGTCTGGCCGAAGAACAGCTGGAACCGGGGACGGCTGTGGGGGAGGGGCCGTCCTCCCTGACGGTTCAGGGGGCAGCCGTCATTGAGCAGGCGGCGGCGCTGGCGGCGCCCCACGGCATCATCACCGCCCGCTGGCTGCTGAACGCCCTGATACAGGATCCCGCAGGGCCGGGAGAGACCCTTCTCCGCCGGTGCGGCGCCGAGGGAGAGCATTTGCTGGGCCGGGTGCAGGAAAATGCGGTGGCGGGAAAAACCAGCCCCCGGCGGGAACTGAAGCTGACCCTGCAGTTCGGCGAGGACATGACCGCCCGGGCGGCGGCGGGAGATTATGACCCGGTGGCCTGCCGGGACAGGGAGATCGGTTGTCGTTGTCGTTGTCGTTGTCGTGACGGTTGAGACGGTGGTAGAAGGCGGCGCGGCCGTCGGCGTCTCCGGCTGTCGGAAACCGCCGGTCACCAGATTGAACACCAAGATCCCCGTTGCGGTCAGCAACGCGCAAGCGGTCATCAGCAGCGAGGCAATACGCAAGGCGGCGTGGGAGCGTTGCTTGCGGGCGAAATGCGACACCACCGCCGCCCCTCGCCGGTTGTGACTGCCGGTCACCTTGTGCAGAATTTCCTCCGCGATCGCCATACTCAACAGTTCGGTGCCGATGGCGTTGCGAATGGCGGTCGAAAGGAGCGCGATGAGATCGCCGCCGTAGACCGGTTTGTCGATACCGCGAATTTTCAGCAATTCTCTGAGACGGCGCTTGGCGGCACGTAAGCGGTTGTGTACGGTGGTCACCGGCACTCCCTGCAGTCGGGCGATCTCCGCCACACGCAGTTTGTCGTAATATACCCGCACCAGCAATTCCGCCTGCTCCGGCGGCAGTTGCTTTAAGACCTCGGCAACGTCGGTCGCCACGGTGGCGGCTTCGGTGCGGTCGGCGGCGACCACCTCTACCTCGCCGTCCAACGAAACAGTCGGTGGGCCGGCCTGAGCCAAAATATCTTTAGCGCAGTTTTCGCAGATGCGGTGAAGCCACGGATAAAAGGAAGAAGCGGATTGCAGACGGGGGAGAGACTTATATACCTTTAAATAGGTATCCTGAATGGCGTCGTAGATGTCCTGATCATTTTTGAGATATTGGCGGGCGGTGGCGTATACGTAGCGATAAGTCCCCATAAACACGGCCTCAAACGCTTTTTGGTCGCCGTCCATCGCCTTTTCGATCACCGTTTCCTTGACCGGAACGACCGTAAACGCACCGGCCGTCTGCCCGAAATCCAGCCGTTTTTCTTCCATAGCCTCACCTCCCTTGCGCGTTGTGGAAATTATAGCCCAAACCGAGGGAACTGTCAAGAAACCCACTTCCTTTTTAACAGTTGCATTTATCAAAATTGTGTGATATACTACTGTATTGGAAACGAGGTGATACCGTGGAACGGAACAACATTATCGCCGCCGTCTCGCAGGCGGCAGAGGAACTGATCGCCGCCGCCAAACCGGAACAAGGCGACCTGCTGATCGTCGGCTGTTCGAGCAGTGAGATCGTGGGCGCTGTCATCGGTCACGGCAGCAGCGCCGAAGCCGCTGAAGCGGTATACGAGGGCTTGTCTGCCGTCGCCGCCCGTCACGGCCTGTCGCTTGCCGCGCAATGCTGTGAGCATTTAAACCGCTGTGTCGTGGTGGAACGCGCCGTAGCCAAACAACGCGGCTACGAGATCGTCAACGTCCTGCCGCAACCGCATGCCGGCGGCAGTTGGTCGGTGGCGTGCTGGTCGCATTTTACTGAGCCGGTGGTGGTCGAAGCGGTCAAAGCCGAACTCGGGATAGACATCGGTGATACGCTCATCGGAATGCACCTGCGTGCGGTGGCGGTGCCGGTTCGTACCTCGGTCAGGTCGGTGGGGGAGGCCAATTTGGTCTGCGCCCGCACCCGCCCGAAATTCGTGGGCGGTAGCCGTGCCGTGTATCCGGACGGCGACGTTCGATAATAAGGAGTAAAGAATATGAAAACGAAATCCGGTTTTATGCGCCGTAAACTCGGCACGCAGGAGGTCATCGTCGCTGTCGGCGAGGCATCCAAGCAGTTTTCCGGCATCATTCGTCTGAATGAGACCGGCGCGTTTTTGTGGGATAAACTGGCCGAAGGGGATATGACCGAGCAAAAACTGGTCGAAGCACTGCTTGGCGAATACGACGTCCCGCAGGATATCGCTGAGCGGGACGTGGCGAATTTCGTCAAGACCGTCCGCGACGAAGGCATGCTCGATGATTGATCACGGTTTGGAGCAGGAACTGCTCACCCACGGGGAATATATGTCCACCACGGTGGGGCGGAGTATGTGGCCGTTACTGCGTAACCGCCGCGAATCGGTGGTCATCCGCGCGGTCAAGGGGGAACTCTCCCGCGGGGACGTGGCGTTGTATCGCCCGCCGCAATCGGATAAATACGTGCTTCACCGTGTCATCCGCGTGATGGAGGATCATTACCTCATCGTCGGGGATAACTGCTCGGTGGTGGAACGGATCCCGAAGGAATGGGTCATCGGGTATATGGACGGTTTCTATCGCGGGGAGAAATGGATCCCGCCGGAGAGCCGGTTTTTGCGTGCGTATGCGCGGGTGAGCGTGGCGATCTCGCCGGTGCGCCGCCGCTTGGTGCGGTTTCGGGAATGGTTCTGGTCGACCGGCAGTAAGATCAAACGGAGGCTGTTTCCGAAAAAATCCTAAAAAAGTTCAAAATACCGCTTGCATTCCACCGTCCGATGTGGTAGAATAGCGGTTGTATCCGGGTGTGGCGCAGTTGGTAGCGCGCTTGACTGGGGGTCAAGAGGCCGTGGGTTCAAGTCCCGCCACTCGGACCAAAAATCCTGAATGTGAAAACGTTCAGGATTTTTACTTTTTACCTTTTCACTCTTCACTTTTCACTAAAAACACATTCAGGATTTTTGGAAGTAATAAGTAATAGTGAATAGTGAAGAAGTATTTTTTGCAAGGCTTTGCCTTGCCCTTTTTACTTGATGGCAGTATAATGATTGCACGGGGTGAAAGTAATGAAAGAAAGTCCTTTAATGATAAAGTCAAAAGCTTTTGCGCTTGAAGTAATCAAAGTTTGCAAAGAATTAAGAGCAGTAAAATGCGAAAGTGCACTTATAAATCAATTCCTGCGTTCAGGAACCAGCATTGGTGCGAATATCCGCGAGGCATTTTATGCTCACGGTCTGGCCGATTTTGTAGCAAAGTTGCAGATTGCTCTTAAAGAATGTTCTGAAAGTGAGTACTGGATAGAACTGCTTTTGGAAAGTGGATATTATAATGAGAAATCGCTATTGGAGCAATGCACAGAGGTTAAGCGCATCTTGATATCCTCTATCAACACCGTAAAAGCAAAGCAGGAAAAGGAACGAAAGAACAATAATTGTACCTTATAAATGAGGAATGTACTGTTATTTGATTGCAAAAACCATCGAGGGCGCTTAACTTTTTACCAAGTCTTTAAGAATATGCGCACCAAAAATCCGTCGACTTTGTCGGCGGATTTTTTATTCAAGCCGATAGGCTTGGCATATCATCACGCGATAGCGTGTATATCATTGCCGCATTTATGCGGCGTATATCATCACACCGTAGGTGTGTATACCTCTATCGGCTTGATGAGATACAGTGGCTTTGCCACTGATGATATGCAAAACTTACGTTTTGATGATATACAAGGCTTCGCCTTGATTAATAGTTAGTATTTATGCTGAATACTATAACGCCACGCAGACCAACAAAAAGACCTTGTCTCTCGACAAGGTCTTTCTTTTTTATTTGATCTCGATCTTTCCGTTTTTGGCTTCGTACTGCTCGATGGCGTCGCGGATCAACACCAAAATCTCGCTGTTTGCACTGCGACCTTCGTAGTCGGCAACCACGTGCAATTTGTGCAACATCGTCTCCTCAATGCGAATAGACAAACTCTTGATAGCCATAAAAATCCCTCACTTTGTGTTCGTTATGTATTTATTTTAGATGCATCTTGTGTTATAATGGGTCAAATAAACACAAAATATATCTAAAATGCATCTACGGAGGGAATATGAAAATAGCGGTTATCGGTTCGCGGACGATCCGCGAAGTGGCTATGCAAGCCTACCTGCCGCCCGAAACGACCGAACTGGTATCGGGTGGTGCCAAGGGGGTCGATCACTGTGTGGCAGAATATGCCCGACAGCACGGTGTTCCGTTACGGGAGTTTTTGCCGGATTATGCCCGTTACGGTCGCGGTGCGCCTTTAAAGAGAAACGAGCAGATCGTGGACTCTGCCGACCAAGTACTGGCGTTTTGGGACGGAGTCTCCAAAGGAACGGCGTATACGATTGATTACTGCCGGAAAGTCGGAAAACCGATACAAGTGGTTTTCCTTTCAGTCAAGTGAAAAACGCATTGATTTTTTTCTCACTTTCCTATATAATAGAACTGAATATGGCTTTGAGCCGAATTAAAGGGGGATATTATCATGTTGAAACCCGAAGTTCGTAAGGAATATGACCGTTGGTGCGGCTACGTCACCGATGCGGAATTGGCCGCCGAACTGCAGGCGATCGCCGCCGACGAGGAGGCGATCAACGATCGCTTCTATTGCGATCTGTCGTTTGGCACGGCGGGTCTCCGCGGCGTGCTGGGCGCCGGTACCAACCGAATGAATACTTACACCGTCTGCCTTGCCACCCAAGGCTTGGCGGATTACCTCACCGCGTCCGAGGACTCGCCCTCGGTGGTGATCGCCTACGACTCCCGCAACAAGTCGGATGTCTTCGCCAAGGCGGCCGCCTGCACGTTGGCCGCCAACGGTGTCAAGGTCTCGCTGATGACCGAACTGCAACCGGTGCCGGTGCTGTCTTTTGCGGTGCGCGAACTCGGCTGTTCCGCCGGTATTATGGTCACCGCCAGCCACAACCCCGCCGAGTACAACGGCTACAAGTGCTACGGTCCGGACGGTTGCCAGATGACCGACGATGCCGCCAACGCGGTGACCGCCTGCATCCGCAAACTGGACGTACTGGGCGGTGCCAAGACCACCGATTTTGATGCCGCTGTGGCGGCGGGTCAGATCGAGATGGTGCCGCTGTCCTTCGTCGATAAGTTCTTAGACGTCATCCAAAAACAGCAGGTGTTCCCCGAAGCGGCCCGCGATGCCGGCCTGACCGTCATCTATTCGCCGCTCCACGGTGCGGGCAACAAGCCGGTGCGCGCCATCCTCGACCGCATCGGTATCCACGCGGTGGTGGTGCCGGAGCAGGAAGCCCCCAACGGCGATTTCCCGACGGTGCATTACCCCAACCCCGAGTTTAAGGAAGCGTTCGATCTGGCACGGAAACTCTCCGCCACCGTCGACGCCGATATTCTGCTGGCGACCGACCCCGATTGCGACCGCGTGGGTATTGCGGTCAAGAACGCCGCCGGCGAATGGGTGCTGATGACCGGCAACGAGGTCGGCTGTCTGTTGCTCAATTATATTCTGGTGGCACTCCGTGAACGCGGTGAACTGCCGGCTGATCCGGTGGCGGTCACCACGGTGGTGTCTTCCCGTCTTGCTTCGGCGGTCGCCAAGGGCAACGGCTGTGAGATGCGGTTGGTGCTGACCGGTTTCAAGTACGTCGGTGAGCAGATCTTCCTGCTGGAGCAGGAAGGGCATCCCGAGCGGTTTATGCTTGGTTTTGAGGAAAGTTACGGCTATCTCAAGGGCGGCCACGCCCGCGATAAGGATGCGGTGGTCGCGTCGATGCTCATCTGCGAGATGGCGGCGTATTACAAACTGCAGGGCAAGAGCCTGCTGGACGTGTTAAACGACCTATACGAGACCTACGGATACTACTGCCATCAGGTGGTCAACGTCGGCTTCGCCGGCGAGCAGGGTATGAAGGATATGGCGGCGCTGATGGAGCGCCTGCGTGCCGACCGTCCGGTTGCGTTCGGTGGCAAAAAGGTGGTTTTGTTTACCGACTACCGCGAGTCCTTCTCGGAGGCCGCCGACGGTACCCGCACGGTCATCGATCTGCCGAGTTCCAACGTGCTGTCCTTTGACTTGGAGGACGGCGCCGGCGTCATCTTCCGTCCGTCCGGCACCGAGCCGAAAGTGAAGGCGTATATCACCGCCACCGGTAAGACCAAGGCGGAGGCCGAGGCGCTGGCCGTGGTACTGAAAGACGAGGCTACCGCCATCATCAAGGGGTAAGTTATGGCTTTGAAACAGTATTTGGAAGTGGGCCGCATCGTCGGGACGCACGGCGTCCGCGGCGAGATGCGGGTGGAATGCTGGTGCGACACACCGCAACAGTTTTGCACCCTCAAGCGGCTGTACTTGGACGGTGGCAAAACGGAGGTCAAGGTGACCTCCGCCCGTCCGCATAAAAATATGGTGCTGTTGGGATTGGCGGGTGTGACCGATATTCCCGCCGCCGAAGAACTGCGCGGTAAGACGCTAACCCATCGCCGCGGCGATCTCAAACTGCCCAAGGGCGCGCATTTTATCAGCGATCTGATCGGTCTGACCGTCAAGGACTACGAGACCGACGAAGTGTACGGTACTGTCGCGGACGTGTTCAACACCGGTGCCAACGACATCTACCGGATGACCCGTGAGGACAAGCCGGAGGTGCTGATTCCGGTCATCCCGCCTATCGTGCGGGAGGTCTGCCCCGAAAAAGGTTACGTGCGAATTACCCCGATGGCGGGTTTATTTGAGGATTGACTATGAGAATTGATTTGATGACCCTGTTCCCCGAAATGTGCGACCGCGTGATGTCCGAGAGCATTGTCGGACGCGCCCGCGCCAGAGGGGATATCGAGGTCTGTTGCCACCAGATCCGCGATTATACCTTAAACCGCCAATGTCAGGTGGACGATTACCCTTACGGCGGCGGTCTCGGGATGGTGCTGTTTCCGCAACCGATCGCCGATTGTTTCCGCGCGGTGTGCGAACAGACCGGCACCCGCCCACACCTCATCTATATGACCCCGCAAGGCAAGACGCTGACCCAAAAACGGGCGTTGGAACTGTCCAAAATGGACAACATTTGTGTTCTTTGCGGGCATTACGAAGGGGTGGACGAGCGGGTGATCGAAGCGCTGGTGGATGAGGAGATCTCGGTGGGGGACTACGTGCTGACCGGCGGTGAACTGCCGGCGCTGACCCTCATCGATTGTGTGGCGCGTTTGGTCCCCGGCGTGTTGTCGGCGGACGAATGCTTCACCGATGAGAGCCATTTCAGCGGTCTGCTGGAGTATCCGCAGTACACCCGCCCCGCCGTATGGGAAGGGCGCGAAGTGCCGGAGATCCTGCTTTCCGGCCACCACGCCAACATCCAAAAATGGCGGCGCGCACAGGCGGTGGAACGCACCGCCCGCCGCCGTCCCGATATGTTGGTCTCGGCCGAACTGACTCCGGCGGAAAAGGAACGCGTGGCGGAGATCTTGTCCGAGCAGGCGGATACCGAGACTATCGGATAATTGCCCAAAATCTCAAAAAATTATTGTGAATTTTAACAAATCGCCGATTTCGTTTTTGCCGAAAATCGCGCATCTTGCCGAAATTCACCAATTTGGCGAATTTCGGAGAAAAAATGAATTGACGAGATTTTGAAATGTGATATAATAGTAATAACAATTCCGTCGGCATCGCCCCGCGTGGGATGCCACCATTCGATTGCTTTTGAGAAAAGGAGATCGTCATTATGTATGTTAAAGAAGTAACCGTTCAGAATCAGGTCGGTCTGCATTCTCGTCCTGCCACTTTCTTCATTCAGACCGCCAACGAGTTCAAGTCCACCATCTGGGTGGAAAAGGACGAGCGCCGTGTCAACGCCAAGAGCCTTCTGGGCGTGCTGTCGCTGGGCATCCTCGGCGGTGTGACCATCCGCATCATGGCGGACGGCGCTGACGAGCAGGAAGCGGTCGACAGTCTGGTTGCCAAGGTGGAATCCGGCTTCGCCGAGTAATCACGATTTCTCTTAAAAAGACCTCCCGTGGGAGGTCTTTTTTTATGTCCAGACCCACGTCTACCGTCGCCCGTACAAGGCCAGCCGCAGGCTGACTGGGGGATACTGTCGCTTTGCGACAGATCGCCCAAAGGGCGATTATCCCTCCACCGCCTAACGGCGGTCCCCCTCCCTCTAG
>JAFQQM010000040.1 GCA_017410585.1 Clostridia bacterium | reverse complement strand
TGCACCGCCGGTCTTATGGATTTTGGGATGATTTTCGTGTTTTCGACTGCCGATAGGCTGGCGCCTTTCAAAGGAGAAAACGGGAAAAGCGCCCAAAAGACATACCGGCGGCGATGCGGGGTTCGGTTCTCTTATGGTATACCTCCACCTACGACCGCATCGGCGAAGAGGTGACGCCACGGCCGCTGACGGCCGAGATCATCCGTTTGCTGAAGCAAAAAGGGTATCGGCTGGTGGTGGCGACCAACCCCTTCTTCCCCGAAGAAGCACAACGGCGGCGGCTTCGTTGGGCCGGATTGGAACCGACGGATTTCGAATGGATCACCCATTTTGACAATTCGCATTATTGCAAGCCGAATCCCGCCTATTATACCGAAATTTTGGAAATCTGCAGGTTGCAACCGTCCGACTGCGTGATGGTGGGCAACGACGTAGAAGAAGATATGGAAGCCGCCAAAGCCGCCGGTATCGAAGGGTGGTTGTTGACCGATCATCTGCTCAACCGCCAAGAGCGGTCGCTCGACGATTACGTACACGGCGATCTGTCGGCGTTATACGCGTGGGCTTCCGCCCTGCCGGCGGCAGAATAAAAAGAAAACGCTTGGAGCAACACTCCAAGCGTTTTTTGTTTTTTGCAGTTAAATGGTATCGTCGTCGTCATCCTTTGCGGAGGCGGCACGGCGTTTATTTTCCAAACGGCGCATCTCCGCCTCGGTATACTGGCGCGGGATGGTGCGTTTTTCCGCATCGGCGTCCTTCTCTTTTTCCGGCTTGGTACGGCCGCGGTCGACGAAGATGGCCTCTTCCTTCTCCGCCTTTTCCTCCTCGCTTTCCTCAACCTCCAATCCCAGATCACGGCGCTTGTCCTTATCCTCGTCGGGATGCTGGGCATAATACGGATCAATGATCAGGCGACGGATGGTCGGGAAGATCGCAAACTGAATGAGCAGCGATCGGAAGGCAGGGAAAACAAACAGGTAGATCACGAAGATAAAGGCGATACCGAGACCGTTGGGGAGAAACAGCAACAATCCCATCAGGCCGTAGCAGGCGAGCAGGATCAACGAAACGACCAGATTCGCTTTCCAGCCGGCACCGACCAACAGCAGGGCGTTGCGGTAGATCTGACGCAAATTATACTTGAAAGTGATGGTCAGAAACGGCACGTAGTATTTCATCACCGTAAAGATGACGTATACGCTCATAGTCAGCGCCAAGCCGATAAACGCCATCGTATTGGACGGGGCGGCGTTATAGTACATAAAAACCGCAAACACGATGACTGCCGTCAGCACCAAATTGATGATACCGATGGGAAGGGCCTGCTTCCAGTTTTTCTTAACGGAGTCCCCAAAGTCCGAGGCGATAAACGCATGCTTCTCGCGGGCGTAACTGCGGGTGATGGTGGCCAGACCGACATCCGCCACGCCGCGGGTAAGTATCGGCAAACAGGTCACTACGTACAGCAGATTGGCCAGACACAGTTTCCAGAATTTACGACCGAGGATCTCGAAAAAGACCACGAACGCTTTCTTCTCCGGTGCGTTTTTATCAATACCCGGTCCGGGGCGATTGTAGCGATTCTGCCACTGGCTGAAAAGTCCCATAAAGGTCTACCTCTTTTCCATTCCTTTGATTGTTACATCCACACCCGCACCGCCGTTTCCAACAACGCCGAGAGAGTGGACAGGCCGAAGCACAGCAAAAAGCGGAGCATACAGCCGCGCCAAAGCGGCCAAAGTCCGGTATGAGCGGCACCCGGCAACAGTTGTCCCGCCAAGGCGGCGGTCATACGAGTTGCTTCAGAGGACGCGGCAAGCAGTGTCGGGATCTGCACCGTTGCCGGCAACAAACCGCGCAACAGGGCGGTCAGCATACCGGCGGCACCGCCGGCATACCAAAAGCATTGTGACAACCCCAGCCAGCCGCCGTAAACGACCGACAGCAACACGATCACCGGTAAGCCGTACACCGACACCGACGCCGCCAGCAAGATCGCCAGCAGTAGCCAGCGAAGCAGGCAGGCGTTAGCGGCGATCGACAGCCACGGGGTCTCCCCTGCGTCGGTCAGCCACGGGGACAGCCGCGCTGTCCACGCCGCCGGTTGCTCAAAAAACAGCAAGCAACCGACCGTAAAGCCGCCCAGTAAGAGCAATAAGTACAAAAGCATCCGCCATTGCAGACGAAAAAACAGCGCCGTTCGTTTGCCGAACAGCCGCAGGCCTGTCCGTTTCATATCCGCATCACCTCACGTCACAAGGTATGCGGATGGCGGTGTAAATAGAACTAAAAACAGCCGACAGCGGAAAGTCCACGCCGGCTGTTTTCTGGTTTCTGACTTTAGCGGCGGCGAAGGTTGACACCCAGCACACCGCCGATGAGAGAACAAACGACCATTAACAAAGCCTTGGCCAACTGCTGTCCGAACGGAACGGACGGCAACATTGCCGCGCCGACAAGCAACAGCAACGCCACCAACGCCACACCGGTCAACGCCCCCAGCAACAAACCGCGGGAACGCCCGAACATTCCGGCAAACAGACCGCCAAGCAGGCTTCCAATCCCTCCGGAG
The DNA here is from genome assembly GCA_017410585.1 of Clostridia bacterium. Lineage (GTDB taxonomy): Bacteria > Bacillota > Clostridia > Oscillospirales > Acutalibacteraceae > RGIG426. The sequence continues at coordinate 262 of JAFQQM010000040.1, read as the reverse complement.
ACCAACGCCATCGGCCGTACCGCCTCAAGCGGGTGGTCAAGCGAAGTCAGGATCGCCGCCATCAACAGCAGCAAAAGCAGACAACAAACAGCACCGATACCGGTACCGATCAGCACCGGCACACCGACCGTGTACCGCCAATTCGTTTTGTCAACCGTTGTTCTCATCAAAACCACCGCCGTTTCGGAAATCTACTATTTCTTATGCAGCGGAGGGGGCGATTATGACAAATTATTCGTCGTCATCATCGTCATCGTCGTCA
>JAFQQM010000039.1 GCA_017410585.1 Clostridia bacterium | reverse complement strand
TGCACCGCCGGTCTTATGGATTTTGGGATGATTTTCGTGTTTTCGACTGCCGATAGGCTGGCGCCTTTCAAAGGAGAAAACGGGAAAAGCGCCCAAAAGACATACCGGCGGCGATGCGGGGTTCGGTTCTCTTATGGTATAGGTAAACAAAAAAAGTTCCCGATTCTTCGGAATCGGGAACTTTTTGATTGATCATACTCAGTTGTTGAGGTAGGACTTCACCAGCGCACGGAGCAATTCGTCACGGTCGATCTTGCGGATGAGGGTGCGTGCATTGTTGTGGGTGGTGATGTAAGTCGGGTCTTCCGACAGGAGATAACCGACGATCTGGTTGATGGGATTATAGCCTTTCTCGCGGAGTGCATCGTAAACGGTCGTCAGCACTAACTTCATTTCGCGTTCCTTGTCGTCTCCCAGAGAGAAAGTCATTGTTTTGTCCAGCATCATTCGCCGCCTCCTTTATCTAAATTCATAGTCATTATATCACCTTTTCGAAGGAAATGCAAGGTGTAATTCGTGAAATGATAAAGTTTTTTTTAATTCTGAAATTTTTCCCTTTTTTCAGGAAATGTCCTCTTTACAGAATGCGTAAAATAGTGTAGAATAAGACAAAGTGCATTATGCGATAATAGGAGGATTTGAAAAGATGGTACCTCATTACAAGCGCGTATTACTCAAACTCAGCGGCGAAGCGATGGCCGGCCCCAACAAGACCGGTCTGGATTTCGATACGGTGCTCTCCATCTGCGAACACATCAAGACCTGTGTCGATGCCGGTGCGGAGATCGCGATCGTCGTCGGCGGCGGCAACTTCTGGCGTGGTCGCTCCAGCGGTAAGATGGATCGTACCCGCGCCGACCATATGGGCATGCTGGCCACCACCATCAATGCGCTCGGGCTTTGCGATGCTTTAGAGCAACTTGGTTGCGACGTGCGCGTGCAGACCGCTATCAATATGCATGAGATCGCCGAACCGTACATCCGCAACCGTGCCGTTCTCCATCTGGAAAAAGGCCGCGTCGTCATCTTCGGTTGCGGCACCGGTAACCCCTTCTTCTCCACCGACACCGCCGCGGCGTTGCGTGCGTTGGAGATCGAGGCGGATATCATCTTTAAAGCCTCGATGGTCGATGGCGTTTACGACTGCGACCCCAAGAAAAATCCCGATGCCAAAAAGTATGACGTGCTGACCTACAGCGAGGTGCTGAATAGCCAACTGCAGGTGATGGATTCCACCGCGGCGTCCCTGTGCCGTGACAACGGTATGCCGCTGTTGGTGTTTAATCTGGAAGATCCCGAAAACATTGTCCGCGCTGTGGCCGGTGAACCGATCGGCACCGTGGTGAAGAATTAAGGAGGAATCGTTTTATGCAAACCGTTTTTAATTACGTCGAAGAGAAAATGGGCAAGACCGTTGCCAATCTGCTTTCCGAATACACCGGCATCCGCGCCGGTCGTGCGTCGGCGGGTGTTCTGGATCACCTGTCGGTGGAATACTATGGAGTACCGACGCCCATCAACCAGTTGGCCAACGTCTCCACGCCGGAGCCGCGTCTGCTGATCGTGCAACCGTACGATAAGACGTTGCTCAAAGAGATCGCCAAGGCCATTATGGTCTCCGATCTGGGCATCAACCCGCAAAACGACGGCACCGTTATCCGTCTGGTGTTCCCGCCTCTGACCGAGGAGCGCCGTAAGGAGATCGGCAAGAATATCTACAAGTACGCCGAGGAAGCCAAGGTGGCGATCCGCTCCATCCGCCGTGATGGCATCGATAAGATCAAGGCTATGAAGAAGAACAGCGAGATCACCGAGGACGACCAGAAGAATGCGGAAAAGAAACTGCAGGATCTGACCGACAAGTACTGCAAGGAGATCGACGGTCACGCGGTTCGCAAAGAAAAAGAAATTATGGAGTTCTGATAAGGATATGCAGTTGTTTGGTAAGAAGGACAAACAGCAGGTCCCGCAGGAATTTTTACCCCGTCACGTCGGTATCATTATGGACGGCAACGGCCGTTGGGCGAAGAAACGCGGCTTGCCGCGTACCGCCGGCCACGTTACCGGCGCCAAGGTATTTCGTACCATCGCCAAGTATTGCGACCGCCGCGGGATCGAGGTGCTGACCGTCTACGCGTTTTCCACCGAAAACTGGAAACGTCCGCAGGCGGAGGTAGATTCCATTATGAACCTACTGCGGGATTACCTGAAAGAATCGCTCAGCGATTTTAAGCACGAAAATATTCGCACCCGCTTTATCGGTGACCGCTCAATGCTCGCCGAGGATATTCAGGCGTTGATGGCGGAGGCGGAGGAGGCAACGGCGGAAAAGACCGGTATGACCCTCAATATCGCCGTCAACTACGGCGGTCGTGACGAGATCGTCCACGCCGTGCGCACCCTTGTGGCGGATGGTGTTTTGGCCGAGGCGGTCACCGCCGAGGCGGTGGAATCCCGCCTGTACACCGCCGGTCAGCCGGAGGTGGATCTCATTCTCCGTCCGAGCGGGGAATTCCGTTTGTCCAACTATCTGATCTGGCAGAGCGCGTATGCCGAGTACGTATTTATGGATGTGCTTTGGCCGGATTTTACCGAAAAAGATCTGGAGGAGGCTTTTTCGGAGTACGCACGGCGTAATCGCCGCTTCGGAGGTGTCTGACAATGAAAACGCGCATCATCACCGGCGTGATCGCTGCGTTGGTGTTGGCTGTGGTATTGTTGCTTCCGCCGATCGTGACGGTAGCGGCGACGGCGGTGGTAGCCGCCATTGCGGTGTGGGAGGCGGTCAAAGCCACCGGCATCGGTAACCATAACGGTCAATTGATCGCCTCTATGTTGGTTGCCGCGGCGGCACCGTTTCTGCTGTTGCAATACAAATATGGGTTGACGCTGACCGTTTTGGCGGTGCTGGCGTATATCATTGCTATGGCGGTGATGCAGGTCATTTCGCATGAGAAGGTCCGCATCGAAACCACCGGCTACACCGTGATGATGACGGTGCTTATCGCGGTGGTCTTTACCTGTGTTGCCAAACTGCGCCTTGACGGCGTCGATCCGTTGGCCTCCGTTGCCACGTTGCAACACGGCCGCTATCTGATCGTCGTGGCGTTGTTTATCCCGTGGCTGTCGGATATCGGTGCCTATTTCACCGGTGTGTTTTTCGGCAAGCACAAACTTTGCCCGAAGGTCAGCCCCAAGAAGACGGTGGAAGGTCTCATCGGCGGCTTGGTGTTTTCGCCGTTGCTCATCACCGGTACGCTGTATGTATATCAACTGCACGCCGACGTGCACGTGTATTCCTATAGTTACTGGTTGCTTGCCGGCACCGCCTTGATCGGCAGTGTGCTGTCGGTATTCGGTGACCTGTTTGCATCGGTCATCAAACGCCAGCACGGCATCAAGGACTTCGGCAACATCTTCCCCGGTCACGGCGGTATTCTCGACCGCTTTGACAGTTTTTTCTTTGCGTTGCCGATGGTGGCACTGATTTTGGATTATATCCCGCTTTTTAAGTAAATACTGAAATCATAGGGCAAACCCAACGGTTTGCCCTTCTTTCAAATTGAGGTAATACGTATGTCGAAAACGATCTCTCTGCTTGGCGCCACCGGTTCCATCGGTCTGCAGGCGCTGGACGTGGCCGAAAAACTGAATTATACCGTTGCGGCGATGGCGGCCGGTTCCCGTGTGGAACCGTTTGAACAGCAGATCCGCCAATGGCGCCCCTCCTTGGTGGCTATGGCGGACGAACGCGCCGCCGCTGACCTCAAGGTGCGGATTGCCGACCTGCCGACCAAAGTGACCGCCGGACCGGACGGTCTGTGTGAGGTGGCGGCAATTCCGGAGGCAGACGTTACCCTCAACTCCATTATGGGTGTGGCGGGCTTTCTGCCGACGTTGGCCGCCATCGAGGCGGGACACGACGTGGCGCTGGCTAACAAGGAAACGTTGGTGGCCGGCGGTGCGGTGGTGACCGCCGCTTGCGCTGAAAAAGGCGTCCGGCTTTTGCCGGTGGACAGCGAGCATTCGGCGATCTTCCAGTGTCTGCAGGGGCGTCCGCCGCAGGGTAAACCGCAAAAACTCATTCTCACCTGCTCCGGCGGCCCGTTCTTTGGTAAGACCAAAGCGGATCTGGAGGCGGTTACGCTGGAACAAGCGCTGGCGCATCCCAACTGGAGTATGGGTCTCAAGATTACGGTCGACTCTGCGACGATGATGAACAAGGGTCTGGAACTGATCGAGGCCAAGTGGCTGTTTGATATGGAGCCGGATGCCATCGACGTGGTCATCCACCGAGAGAGTATTGTGCATTCGTTGGTGGAATACGCCGATAACTCGGTCATCGCGCAACTGGGTGTGCCGGATATGCGCATTCCCATCCAGTATGCGTTGACCTATCCCGACCGCTATCCGTCGCCGGTCAAGCCGCTGTCGCTGGCGGAGGCGGGGAAACTCACCTTCTTTGCTCCCGATCACGAGACCTTCCCGGCTATCGAACTGTGCCGTGCCGCCATCAAACGCGGCGGTCTGTATCCGGCGGCGGTCAACGGTGCCAACGAGCAAGCGGTGGCGTTGTTTGCGGCAGGTAAACTGCCGTTTGCGTCCATCACACCGCTGGTATCCCGTATTATGGAACAGCCGTGGGGCGAGGCAACTTCGGCCGAGGCGGTGCTGGAAGCGGACCGCGAGAGCCGTGCGTTGCTGTTGGAACTGGCGGAGGCGTGATATGGATATCCTTTCGATCATTGTGGCGGTACTGCTGTTTGGTATTATTGTGCTCATCCACGAATGGGGACATTTCTTCGTAGCCAAACGTTGCGGTATCCGCGTTAACGAATTTGCCCTCGGTATGGGTCCCAAACTGTTGCAGTTTGGCAAAGGGGAGACCAAGTATTCTCTCCGTCTGTTTCCCATCGGCGGTTACTGCGCGATGGAAGGGGAGGACGAGGACAGTAACGACCCCCGTGCTTTTTCCAAGCAAAAGGTGTGGAAACGCCTGCTGGTGGTGGTAGCGGGTGCCGTGATGAATTTCGTGCTCGGTTTTGCAGTGCTGGTGACGGCACTGTCGGTCTGCATCCGCAAAGACTCCGGTATGGATTACGCCTTGTACAGCACCACCCAGATCGCGCAGTTGGCGGAGGATGCCTCTTCCTACAAGACCGGTCTGCGTCCGGGGGATACCATCGTGGCGGTGGACGGCGCTCCTATATTCTCCGACTTTGATCTCATGTACCTGATGCAGACGGACGATGACGGTGTCTTCGATCTCACTGTCCGCCGCGAATCGGACGGCAAGCAGAAAAAAGTGGAACTGACCGGTGTGACCTTCCCGTACGGAGAGGACGAACACGGCAGTTATCTGAAATACGAATTTAAGGTGGTCGGCGAGAAAAAGACCGTCTGGACCACCGTTAAACGCGCCGCCAAGTTGGAGGTATCCTACGGTGCTTTGGTATGGCGCAGTCTCGGCGGTATTGTGACGGGACAATATAAACTCAACGACCTTTCCGGTCCGGTCGGCACGGTCGGAGTGATCGGTGATGCGGTCGAGGGCGCGGTCAACGACGCTGAGCAAGGCAATCTGGACGGGTTATATTCTTTGCTGATGCTGGTGGTGCTCATCACGGTCAACGTCGGCGTATTCAATCTGTTGCCGTTGCCGGCGTTGGACGGCGGCCGCCTGCTGTTTTTGCTGATCGAGGCGGTCACACGCCGCAAAGTCCCCGCTAAATTTGAGGGGATGGTACACGTTGTCGGGATGGTACTGTTGCTCGGCTTGATGTTGTTGGTCACCTTCAGCGATATCGTCAAACTGTTTGCGTAATAAAAAGAGGTCTGTGCGAAGGATTCGCACAGACCTCTTTTTTATTTGATCGCCAACCCCAACAGCAACCCAAATCCGCCGCCCGCCAGCAACCAAGCCAACTGCGTCAGCCGATACCGCCATCGCCTCCGCCGCAACCCGCTGTAAACGCCGGTCTGTAGCAACGCTTTGGCGGCGTGGGAATGCAACACCTCATCTCCGGGGTCCGCCCCGGGACGCACCACCAACAGCGCTTTTTCGAAATACGGATCGTCCGGTCGACTGACCTCAATCATCTGATGATTGACCCCTTTCAGCATAAAAAAATCCCCCTCCGTTCAATGCCATTATGGGCAACAAACGGGGGGGATTATGCAGTAAAAACCGATTTTCTTGTCAAGAGGTTATTACAAATTGTAGAGAGATTTTTTTGATAACAATGTTGAAACTTTCGTTGAAAGTGTGGAAAAATCGCACCGAATCAACCCTTTTTCTGCCTTGCAAACCGCTTTTCGGTTGAAAAATTCTTTTTTTCTCTAAACAATCCGTTGAATGTACTTTACAAATCGTTAAGCTTTTTCGGGCGCGCGAGAGGAAAGATATCTCACCACCCGCTCGGGGGAATCCTTGGCGGTGCCCCAATCGTTTTCGCCCTTGCCGGAACGGTAGTCGTACATCCGCGTAAAGTGGTCGATATCGGCTCGTAGCGCGTCCAGACTGCGGCGGCTGATGCCGGATGCCACCTTGATGAATTCGGTGCGTTCCTTCTTCGGAAGCGACTTGCCCGCCGCTTCCGCAAGCAACGCAAAGTGGGGGAGACAGAGATCCGGTTGTTGCTCAAATAACTGACGGAATTCCCGCTCGCGGCTCCACAGATGGCAGGTATTCTCCAGCATCCGGTAAAGGTTGGTGTTCACCTCGTCACATACGAAACAGGTGGAAAGTGCCGCGGTCGCACTGCGCCCCTGCTTGGCGGGATCTTTGGCCAACAGACCGGTGCCAAACACTTGACGGTCTAATTCCTCCAATCGGCTCTGCATCGTCAATGCCACGCTGAGATGCTTGTGCAACCCCAGCATCCGATTATAATGATTCAGACAAAAGCCCTTTTTGTTGGTCTCAATGCGGACGTCCGGCTCCATCATAGCGGCGCCGGTGATGTATTCCACCATCTTCTTTTCCAACATATCCCGCAAACGGCAGATGGGGCAACCGTCTTTCGGCTCAAAGACTTCGCTGATCGGAATACTGCAGATATCGTGTTTCATAAACGATCCTCACTTAATAAGATAGGGGTCGACGGTTGTCGACCCCTTTATTTTATAATATCGTCGCCGTTTTGTCAACGCTTGTCCGCCAAGAAGAAGAGGGCCAGCGTGCCCGGACCGGAATGACTGCCGATGACCGTGCCGATGGTGTGGATGGTGATATCGGTCGCACCTGCCGCTTTCAGAATATCGGCCAGCATTTCGGCATCCGCGGCACAATCGCCGTGGCTGATATAGATCGGTTGCGTGATATCCCCTTTGATCGATTCCTTAAGGCGAGCGGCCAGTTCCTCGATCGACGCTTTGCGTCCCCGTTTTTTGCTGACCATCACCAGATGCCCCTCGTCGTCCACGTGCAAGATCGGCTTGATACCGATGAGACCGCCCAACACCGCCGAAGTTTTAGAAACGCGTCCGCCGCGATGCAGGAACATCAGATCGTCCACCGTAAACCAGTGCGCCAGATGGAGTTTGTTCTCTTCCAACCAAGCGGCGTTGTCCTCAATACTCATCCCCGCTTGCTGATTGCGCAACGCATAGGTGAGCAACAGACCTTCGCCCATCGACGCGCATAGGCTGTCCACCACGATGATCTTGCGGTCGGGATATTTCTCCGCCAACTCGGCCGCCCCCTGACGGCAGGAATTGACCGTACCGCTCAATCCTCCGGAAAAACCGAGATGCAGTACGTCCTCGCCAGCGGCGAGCATCGGTTCGACGGCTTCGACAAACTGAAACGCATTTAATTGTGCAGTCGAGGCCATACCGCCTTCCCGCAGATAATTGTAAAATTCCCCGATCGGCAGACTTTCCGCCGTCCCTTCGGCAAATTCGCGCCCGTCCGCTAAGCGATAGGAAAGTCCGAAAGCGTGGATGCGGTTTTGCATATAAAAAGACACCGGCATATCGCAGGTGGTCTCGGTTGTGATCCGATAAGCCATTTTTCTTCCTCCTTCGACACTAAACGAGTTGATGTGGTTTTGAAAACTACATTCAATAGTATAAACATTTTTTCCTACTTTGTCAAGGAATTTCACATATTTTTTCAATTTGTCTCATAGATTGGAGGGGAAAGGAGAGGATGTTATGCTGTGCCGTATGACCGATCTGCGCGAAAAAGAGGTGATCGATATTTCCACCGGCAACCGTCTGGGATGTGTGGATGATGTGGAGATCGATACCTGCTCGGCGCAACTATGTGCGCTGGTGGTGTACGGCCGCCCCCGTTGCCTCGGTCTGCTCGGCCGTGAGGAGGATATCATCATCCCGTGGCGTGAGATCGAGGTGATCGGTGACGAAACGGTGTTGGTCAATCATCCGCATCTTCCTCCGCACGGCCGGAAAAACCGCATAATGGCGGGGTTTTTGCGGCGCTGAAAAATAAATGGATTTTTTTTGAAAAAAGACTTGATTTTCTAAAATATATTATATATAATAGATAGGCAAAAAACTCACACGCGCGTCGTACGCATCCGGTGCCGGCGGTTGTCGGTGGTTGCGGTTGAGAGTGCGTGGAGGAAAAACCAAGGAGGAAAAGAATTATGTCCGTAGTATCCATGAAACAGTTGCTTGAAGCCGGTGTCCACTTTGGCCACCAGACTCGCCGCTGGAACCCGAAGATGGCCCCGTACATCTTCACCGAGCGCAATGGTATTTATATCATTGACCTGCAGAAGACCGTGAAGAAGCTGGAAGAAGCGTATATGTTCATTCGCGATCTGTCCGCTAACGGTGAGACGGTGCTGTTCGTCGGCACCAAGAAGCAGGCGCAGGATTCCGTCCGTGAAGAGGCGGAGCGTGCCGGCGCCTACTATGTCAACGCCCGCTGGCTCGGCGGTATGCTGACCAACTTCCGCACCATCCGCGGTCGTATTGCCCGCCTGCATCAGCTCAATGCGATGAAGGAAGACGGCACCTTCGATCTGCTGCCGAAGAAGGAAGTCGCTCAGCTCGAAAACGAGATCGCCAAGTTGGAGAAGTTTATGGGCGGTATCAAAGAGATGAAGAAACTCCCGGGCGCGCTGTTCGTTGTCGATCCGCGCAAGGAAAAGATCGCTGTCGCTGAGGCGAAGAAACTGGGCATTCCGGTGGTCGCCATCGTCGATACCAACTGCGATCCGGACGATGCCGATTACGTCATTCCGGGTAACGACGACGCTATCCGCGCGGTCAAACTGATCGCCGGTGCGATGGCCAGCGCCATCATCGAGGGTCGTCAGGGCGAAGACGGCGGCGAAGCGGAAGCCGCTGCCGAGGAAGCCGCTGCCGAATAATCGGTAGCCTGACACGTATAGGAGGTACAAAACTATGAATTTCACTTCGAAAGATGTTATGACGCTCCGTGAGCGTACCGGTGTCGGTATGAAGGCTTGCGCCGATGCGCTGAAGGCCGCCGACGGCGATATGGAGAAGGCCATCGACGTGTTGCGCGAGAAGGGTCTTGCCGCTCAAGCGAAGAAGGCCGGCCGCGTGGCTGCCGAGGGTATGGTCTATGCGATGGCTGACGAGAAGGTCGGCGTTATCGTGGAAGTCAACTCCGAGACCGATTTCGTTGCGAAGAACGAGCGTTTCCAGAACTTCGTTAAGGGCGTGGCCGCCATCGTGGCTGCGGAGAATCCGGCTTCGGTCGAGGCTCTGCAGGATTGCAAGATGGGCGAAGGCACCGTCGCTGAGGCTCTGCAGGCCAACGTTCTGGCCATCGGCGAGAACCAGTCTGTCCGCCGCTTTGCGCGCGTGGAAGGCACCTGCGTGACCTACCTGCACGACAACGGCCGTATCGGCGTGCTGGTCGAGTTTGACTCCACCGTTTCCGCCGACGTGCTGAACACCGTCGGTAAGGACGTGGCGATGCAGATCGCTTCTATGAATCCGGAATACCTCGACGAGGCTTCGGTGCCGGCTTCGGTCATCGAGCATGAGCGTGAGGTCCTGCTGGCTCAGATCGCCAACGATCCGAAGATGGCGAGCAAGCCGGATATGGTCAAGGAGAAGATGGTCGACGGCCGTATCCGCAAGTTCTACGAGCTGAACTGTCTGGTCAATCAGGAGTTCATCAAGAACGGCGACCAGACCGTGGCGCAGTACGTTGCTGAAGCCGCGAAAGCGGCCGGTGGCGAATTGGCCATCAAGTCCTTCATCCGCTATGAGCGCGGCGAAGGCATCGAGAAGCGTCAGGACGATTTCGCTGCCGAGATCGCCAAGATGATGGGCTGATCGAGTAGACCCGAAACAAGATCCGCAACGGAATCTCCGTTGCGGATTTTTCTTTTCCGGCAAGATCCGCCATCCGCAAATTTTCTTTCAAAAACCCATTGCGAGTTCGGTCCGCTTATGGTATACTATTATATATAAAGGATAAAGGAGAAAGCCTATGAAACGCTTTAGTTTATTGTTGCTTTGTGCCGTTTTACTGCTGTCGGCGGTCGCTTGCGTGGCGAAACCGCCGAAGGATACCGGCAATACCACCACGACAACCACGCCGTATATCGAGCCCTCGCTTGTGGACGTCTCTTTGAAAAATATGCTCCCGCGTGAACTGTTGTCTCAACTGTTGGATGCCGAAATGTGTGAGCCGATGATCAACGAAAACAGCACGCAGTTGGATTCTATCTCACAGACGGGCGTTGGCGAAAAGCCGGTCAGCCTTAAGATCAATATGATGAAACGCACCCGCGATCACTACGACTCCATGTTGGATAACTACCGCTGGGCGGAGACCTTTGTGGAGGTCGAGAGTGTGGGGGATGCGGCCTACTGGGCCAGCGACTACACGCAACCGTCGCCGTTTTGTTCTCTGATCTGCTATGCGGAGGGCTACGTCATCGATATCAACTTGACCTGCGAGGAACGCGCTGATTCCACCTTGCAGACGCAAGCAACGCAGGTGGCGCTGACGATGATCGCCGCGTTAGCAAAAAAATAAACGTCATAAACGGGAAAAATCCGTCGGGCATTGTCGCCTGACGGATTTTTTTATTTTGAATTAAAGTGAACGGGGTATGATAAATAAGGAAATCCAGAAAAGGGGAGGACATTATGGGAATTTCCTTTCTTATCAAGGCTGTCCGTGGTTTTGATCCGTCCCGCTGTCTTCGAGAGGTCAAGCGTGTTTCCGAAAAGCACGGGAAAGCCCAATGCCTTGTCATTGCCGATATGCTGTGGTGTTCTCTGCGCTACGGCGCCGGTCCGATGGACTACGCTCTGTTTGATTTTTGCGGCAAGCCGAGCACCCTCCGCAAGACCTATATCACGCGGGGGATCAACAACCGCTTGGTCAAGAAATACAACGATCCGTCGGCATGGAAACTGTTTGATAACAAGGCGGAATTCAACCGTCGTTTCGCGCCGTATATCCGGCGGGCGTGGACGACGGTGGATGAGATGACGATGATCGATCTGCAACTGCTTCGTAACGGTAAAGAAGAAATCCTTTACAAACCGCTGGCCGGCACCTGCGGCAAGGGCATCCGTAAGATTTCCTGCGGTGAAAACGTGCGCCACTTATTTTCCAAACTGAAACGGTTGGAAAACGGGTTGCTGGAGGAAATTGTCGTTCAGCATCCCGTTATGGCGGCACTCTACCCGCACGCGGTCAATACCGTCCGTGTGATGACACTCTATCATAACCAACAATGTACCCCTCTTTTTGCGTTTTTGCGTATCGGCAACGGCGGTAACGTGGTGGATAACCTCAATAGCGGCGGCATCGCCGCTAAACTGGGCGTTCATACGGGGCGTATTCTGATGCCGGCCGCCGACAAGGACGGGATCGTCTACGAGACCCACCCGATGACCGGTACGCCGCTTGTTGGTTTTACCGTTCCGCACTGGGAAGAGGTGCTTTCCGTTTGTGCTGAGGCGGCGGCGCTGGTGCCGGAGGTCGGCTACGTCGGTTGGGACGTCTGCGTTCGGGAAAACGACGTGTTGCTTATCGAAGGGAATTGTTATCCGGGACACGATATCTTGCAACTTCCCGCCTACACGCCGGACGGCGTCGGATTGTTGGAGGAAATAGAACCCTATTTGTAAGGAAACGGAGGTGAGCCGGTGAAGGACCTGTGTATATTTAAACGGTATGAGAAAAAATACCGGCTGACCTTGGCGCAAAAAGAGCAACTTCTGTCCTGTATGGCAAAACGGTTGACCCCCGATCCACACGGCAGAAGCACCATTTGCAGTCTGTATCTGGACACGCCGGACTACCGTCTGATCCGCCAATCCATGGAGGCGCATACCTACAAGGAGAAACTGCGGTTGCGCAGTTACGGCACTCCGACCGCGAAGGAACGCGTCTTTTTGGAGATCAAGAAAAAATACAAAGGCGTGGTCTACAAACGCCGTGAGCGGATGACGCTGGCGGAGGCGAAACGGTACTTGACCGACGGCACCAAGCCGGTCAACTCGCAGATTATGCGGGAGATCGACTACGCGATGGTGTTTTATCGCCACCCGCGACCGTCGATGTTGCTTTGTTACGAGCGGGATGCCTACTACGGTAAGCAGGATACCGACCTGCGCATCACCTTCGATACCGGTATTCGCTACCGCACAGCGGTGCTTGATCTGGCGGAGGGCACCGACGGTACGGCCATTCTGCCTGCCGATGCGGTGCTGATGGAGATCAAGACCGCCGGCGCGATGCCGCTGTGGCTGTCGCATCTGCTGGATGAACACGGCATTTATCCCACCTCGTTTTCCAAATACGCCCACTGTTATCAACATCATTTATTACATAAGGAGACACCCTATGAACGCGTTGTTTGAATCTATCCACACCGGCACGGTGACCGTAACCACCTACCTCATCGGCATGGCGGTCGCTTTGCTTTGCGGCGTGATCGCCGCGCTGTGTACTGCCTACCGTTCTCACGTGACCAAGAGTTTTCTGATTTCGCTCGTGTTGTTGCCGATGATCGTGCAGACGGTCATCACAATGGTCAACGGCAACGTCGGCACCGGCGTGGCGGTGATGGGGGCGTTTTCGCTCATTCGCTTCCGCTCGGTCCCCGGTAAAGCCAAGGATATCGCCGCCATCTTTTTGTCCATGACCGCCGGTTTGGCGTGTGCCGCCGGTTACGTCGGCATCGCCCTGTTGTTTTCGCTGTTGCTCGGAGCGGTCACGGTCGCGCTGGCTCACCTGCCGATGGGGGAGGATCGCACGATGGAACTGATCATCACCGTGCCGGAATCCTTGCGGTTTGCGGGAGCGTTTGACGAGTTGTTTGCGCAGTATACGCGCAAGCATCGCCTTGTCCGCACCAAGACCACCAATATGGGTAGTCTCTATAAGTTGACCTACCAAATTCGTCTGAAGGATCCAAACGATCTGCAGGCGTTTATTGACGATCTGCGTTGCCGCAACGGCAATCTGGAAATTCAGATCACGGAAGGCGCGGAAGGATGTGAGGCGCTGTGAAACGGCTACTGTTGTTTTTGACGGTGACGGCGATGCTGTTTGGCTCCGCTTGTACCGCTACCCCTGCTGATGACGGCTTTGGCACTACCACGACTACCGGCTCCGTTCCCACCGACATCCGTACCGAGGATACCTCGGATATGGATTTCACTTTCTCCGACCGCGACGAAAACGGTGAATACGACGATAAGGTGACCTCGGTCGACCTTGAAACGGCGGTGCAGACCACCTTCACCGCCGCCGGTACGTATGTGCTGACCGGCAAACTGACCGATAAGATGATCCTGATCGATGCGGGTGAAAATGACAAAATCCAGTTGGTGCTGGACAACGTCACGCTGGAAAACAGCACCGGTCCCGCCATCTATATCCGTTCCGCCGATAAGGTGTTTCTCACCCTGAAGGAGGGCACGACCAACCGCCTTGCCGACGGTAGCGGCTATACCTACACCGATGGCAACACCAACGTCGACGGTGCGATTTTCAGCCGTGCGGATCTCACCGTCAACGGCAGTGGCAACCTGACGCTGGTGGGCAATACCAAGCACGGTATCGTGTCTAAGGATGATCTCGTCATCGCTTCAGGGACGCTGACCGTCACCGCCGCCAATGTTGGCTTAAACGGCAAGGATTGCGTCAAGATCGGCGGGGCGACCGTGACGGTCAACGCCGGTAGCGACGGTATTCGCTCGGATAACACCGAGGATGCCACCCGCGGCTACGTTTACCTCGAGGGCGGTGTGCTAAACGTCACCGCCGGTAACGACGGCATACAGGCGGAAACGGTGCTCAAAGCGGATAACGTCACGCTGACCGTCAAGGCGGGCAGCGGTAGCGGCGGCTATCTGTACTCGTCGGAGGAATCCTATAAGGGTCTCAAGGCCGGTTCGGATATTCAGATTGCCGGCGGCCTCTACACCGTTGATTCGCAGGACGATTGTCTTCATTCCAACAACACCGTCACGATCAGCGGCGGCACGTTGCGGCTTGCCAGCGGCGATGACGGTGTCCACGCGGATAATGACCTTTCCATCACCGGCGGCAACCTGACGGTGAGCAAGAGTTATGAAGGGCTGGAAGCCTCCCGCATCGTCATTTCCGGCGGAGAGTTGTCGGTCACCGCTTCGGACGACGGCTTGAATGCCGCCGGCGGAAACGACCGTTCGGGGATGGGCGGACGCCCCGGTATGGGTGGCTTTGACAATGGTGTCGGCGAGATTTACATCAGCGGCGGCTATCTGCTGGTGGATGCCTTAGGCGACGGTATCGACTCCAATGGCTCGGTGTCGGTCAGTGGCGGCGTCACGCTGGTGAGTGGCCCGACCAATAACGGCAACGGCGCGTTTGACTACGGCCGTTCTGCCTCGGTCACCGGCGGAATACTGGTTGCTCTCGGCACATCCGGTATGGCACAGGGCTTCAGTTCTGCCGAAAATCAAGGGGCGATGCTGTGTAACTTCTCCGCGCAAGCCGCCGAAACCCTCTTTGCGGTATGCGATGCCAACGGCACGGTGATCGCTTCGTTTATACCCCCCAAAGCCTACCAATCGGCGGTGGTCACCGCTCCGTCGATTCAAGTGGGGGAGAACTATACGTTGTATGCCGGCGGCACGGCATCCGCCGCCGATGCCAACGGCTTTGCCGACAACGGCACGCTGTCCGGCGGCACGGCTCTGCTGACGGTGGAGATGACTTCGACGCTCTACAATGCCGGCGGAATGATGGGCGGCGGCCCCGGCGGAATGATGGGCGGCGGCTTTCGCCCCGGCGGTCGGTTTTAACGTAAAAAAGGCTATCCGAGTGGATCGGATAGCCTTTTTGTTTATTGTGTGAGCGGCAGGGTGGCGGTCAGCACCAGCCGGTCGCCGTCCTTGGCGGCAATAATTTTGCCCTTGTGCGCGTTGACTACCGCTTTGGCGATGGACAGCCCGATGCCGTAGCCGCCGGTTGCCGAATTGCGTGAACGGTCGGTGCGGTAAAACCGATCAAACAGTTTGCTGATATCCGCCTCGTCCATGCCGCGGCAGGTATTGCTGACGGTCAGTATCGCCGTCTTGCCCTGCCGTCGGAGGGAGAGATGAATCTCGCCACCCTCGTCGGTATACTTGACGGCATTGTCCATCAGGATACTGACCAACTGACGAATGCTCTTTTCGTCGCCGCACAGCGTTAGCATTGGTTCGACCGCGAGGGTCAGCGTTTTGTCCTCCCGTTTGGCGGGGGCTTGGAAGGAACCGGCGGTCTCGCTCACCGTATCTGACAGCGGAAAATCAATGGCCTGCAGTTTTTTCTGTTCCTCATCCATCCGCGAAAGGAAGATGAGATCGCCGGTCAGATCTCCCAATCGCTTGACCTGCTGACGGATATCCTGCAGCCATTCGTTTTCCCCAAGTTCCATTTCCAGCAGTTCGGCATCCGCATCAATGATGGTGATGGGGGTTTTGATCTCGTGACCGGCATCGGTGATAAATTGCCGCTGCTTTTCGTGCGCCTGCAGTAACGGCTTGACGATCCGTCCCGACAGCAACCAGATGAGCAAAAACACCGCTGCCAGGCCGATGATTGCGATCAGACAACTGATCCACAGAAAATCGCGGAAATGCGAAAGCGAGCGGGTACAATCCAAAAAGATGACCAGCGTGCCGTCGGCGCGGTCAACGACCGTATACCGGTAATTGCCGTGGTAACCGCTGTTGTGTGTGTCGCCGACCACCGCGGTTGCCATCTGTGTTGCCGTTTGCTCGTCGACAGCGGCAATGTGGGACAGTTCACTGGAAAGCACCGTCCCATCGCTATGCAACAGCACGGTGAAAAAGCGCGATTCATACGGCATCTCTGGGGACAATTGCGGACGCTTATTCGGACCGCGGTCGCCCATCGGCTTGGCGGGAAAACGTCCGTCACCCTCTGCCAACACCGCCAACACGCCGTTCGCCTCTTGGGCAACCCGTTGATAGTTGATGACGTTGACGGCGGTGACGATGATCGCTAACACCGCAAACAGCGACAGCATCGACACGCCGATGAGTCTGCGTCGTAATAGGCGGATCATACGCTCTCCTCCAACGAATAGCCGGCGTTGCGTTGCGCACGCAGCGTAATATTGGCGCCGATCGCGGCCAATTTCTTGCGCAGATAGGAGATATACACCCAAACGACGTTCAATTCGGCGTCGCTGTCATACCCCCATACGCGCTCTAAAAAATGCTCGCTGGAGATTAAACGGGAAGGCCGCTGCATCAGCATCTCCATCATCTGAAATTCCTTGTTTGCCAGCCGGAACCGCCCACTCGGTCCGGTCAACTCAAAACTGGCGCGGTCGAGCGTTACGTTGCCGAAGCGCAGAACCGAATCGTTGGCTTCGGTCGAACGGGTGACCACCCGCAACCGTGCCAGCAACTCCTTGACCGCAAACGGCTTGGTGATGTAATCGTTGGCTCTGCTGTCCAATCCCAACACCTTGTCGTCGATCTCCGACTTGGCGGTCAGTAAAATGATCGGCACGGCGTTTCCTTGCCGTCTCACCGCCTGTAGCACGGCAATGCCGTCCATCTTGGGCATCATAATATCCATGATCACCGCATCGTACTGCCCGACCGTGATATAATCCAGCGCCTCGGCGCCGTCATACACCGCATCGACCGCATAATGATTTTTTTCCAGAATGGCCACGATCGCCTTGGATAACGAGCGCTCGTCTTCTGCCACCAGTAACCGCATTCCGTGTCACCTCCGTTATGGTACCACCATACGATAATAACTTTAATTTGACTTTAATTATATCACGGTTCCCTCTGTTTTGCAAACGCGACTTGCGTGTTTTGCGCCTTTGTGCTATAATAGAAAAATCCTGAGAAAGAGAGTGATGCTTCGATGAAACGCATTGCCAGTTTTGAGATCGACCACGACCTGCTGACCGAAGGTCTGTATACCTCCCGTGTGGACGGTGATATCACCACCTACGACCTGCGGTTTATTCGCCCCAACACGCCGCCGTTTCTGCCGAATGCGACCATGCACACCATCGAGCATCTGTTCGCCACCTACGTGCGCAATTCCGCCTATGCCGAGCAGATCATCTACTTTGGACCGATGGGGTGCCGCACCGGCTTTTATTTCCTCGTTCGCAATCTGGCGCCGCAGACGGTGGTGGAACTGGTGGGGGAAACGCTTCGCTTTATTGTCGATTTCGAGGGGGTCATCCCCGGCAGTACGGCGGTGGAATGCGGCAACTATCGGGAACACGATCTGCCCTCTGCCAAGGCAGAGGCGGCGCGTATGAGCGCGGTGCTGTCCGATTGGACAACGGCCCGCCTGACCTACCCGCACGCGTGAGGGTTGCATTTTCCTAAAAGATATGGTATACTAATAGCGATTATGGCTTGAAGGGAGGGAACCGAAATGGAGCCGCAGGAACCGAAAATGACCGAAAAACCGAATATTCAGCAGAAACTTGCTGCCGTGTGGGCGGCTGTGTTTCGCTTCTCCTATCCGCTCTGCTATTATATCGGTATCCAGACGACCCGCTATTTCCGGCTGATCTGCCGCCGGTTATATAGCGGCGTATGGATGCCGCTTGCGCGTTTCTTCCGTGCCGTTTGGCGGGCGGTGATGGAACGCCGTATTGAGAATTTCCGTGCCTACCACCGCAAATGCCAAAAGAAAATGGCGGCGGAGCGGGAGACCATCGAACGCCTGCAGACCGATGACCGCCAGCGGGCGGTGTTGCGGCGTATGCTGTATCCTTTCCGTACGGCTTGGACCTACCGTCGATACGTTACCACCGTGTTTAATTACGTAGCGCCGGTGGCGGCGTTCGTGGTGATGTTGGCGGTCATCGCCCGTTGGACAGGCGCCGACTACGCGCTGTACGTCACCTATCAAGGCGCTAACATCGGTTACGTCTCGGACGAAGTGGTGTTTGAGCAGGGACTGGAAATGGCGAAAAACCGTGTTGCCCCGATCGACAGCGAATTTACCGCCGACGGTCCGGAGATGACCATTGCGGCGGTGCCGTCCGATCTGTTGCTGAATAAAAGCGAAGTGTGCAATGCAATCTTGGAGTCCTACGGCGACGAGGTGACCGAGATGGCGGGTCTGTACGTGGAAGGCACGCTGGTCGGTGCGCTGGAGACCGAAAAGGAAGTACAGGCGTTACTGGACAGCATTTTGTCCGATGCCAGTTCCAAGGCCGCCAAAAAAGAGACCATTCGCTTTCTGGAACAGGTGGAGATCCTGCCCGGTCTGTATCCGTCGGTCTCACTGCTGACCAAAGAGCGGATGCACGAACTGCTGACCGATAAGACCCTGACCCAGCAGACGGTTACCGTCTCGGCGGCGGGCGAGACCCTCTCCTCGTTGGCGCGTGAAAACGGACTCAGCCGCGTGCAGTTGCTGGATTACAACCGCGGTCTGACCGATCAATTGCTGGAAGATAAGACGTTGCCGGTCGGCACCGAAGTGGTCGTCAAACCGTCGTACGCTTATTTGCATATCCAATCCTTGCGTACGGAGGTGGTCACCACCTACACGCCGTTTGACAGTATTACGGTCAAGGATTACAACCGCGTGCTTGGTCACGATTATATCAAGATCGAGGGCGAAGAAGGGGAGATCGACACCACCTATGAGATCGTGACGGTGGATGGGGAGGAGATCTCCCGCAACGTGCTGTCTTCGGTCAAGACGAAAGAACCGGTCACGCAGGTATACGCCGAGGGCGCAATGGTGCTGGGCGGTGGCTCCGGTATCCCCGGACAGTCCACCGGCAAGTTCATCTGGCCGGTCGTCGGATTCTATCGCGTGACCTCTCCGTGGGGTTGGCGTACCGATCCGGTGGAATTCCACTATGGTATCGATATCTATCAACACGGCATCTACGGTGCCGAGATCATTGCGATGGACGGCGGCACCGTCATTGACGCCAACTACTCCGGCTACGGCGGCGGTTGGGGCCATTGGGTGCTGGTCGACCACGGCAACGGTTACGTTTCCCGCTATACCCATTGTTCGACCGTCGTCGTCAGCGTGGGCGAAAAGGTGGCGCAGGGTCAGTTGATTGCTTACGTCGGTGAGACCGGACGTACCACCGGCCCGGGTATGCATCTGGAGATCACCTACTACGGACAAAAGATCGACCCGTTACCGCTACTGAATTATTATTAAATTTTCCCGTCTTGACATTTGCTGTTTGCTGTGTTATGATGGAGAAAAGTTGAAAGGTCCCGACCTGCTGACGGAATTTGTGGAGCACCACAAGGTAGTCGGGTACCGTTTGAAGCCGACCGTCTGGGCAGCATCAAGCGTGATCGATCGCGCCGATGCTGCCCTTTCTGTTTAATAAATGAAAGGTGGATTTGCTATGAAGACCGATATCGAGATCGCCCAGTCCTGTGAGATGAGCCCCATTTTGGAGGTGGCTGCCGCCGCCGGTATTGATGAGAAGTATCTTGAGCCGTACGGGAAGTATAAGGCGAAGATCGACTATTCGTTGTTGCGCGATACGAACGCCAAGGACGGCAAACTCATTTTGGTGACCGCCATCAACCCGACGCCGGCCGGCGAGGGCAAGACGACCACCACCATCGGTTTGGCGGATGCCTTGACCCGTCTCGGGAAAAAGACGGTGATGGCGTTGCGTGAACCGTCGCTCGGTCCGGTATTCGGTGTCAAGGGCGGTGCGGCCGGCGGCGGTTGGTCGCAGGTCGTTCCGATGGAAGATATCAATCTGCATTTCACCGGCGATTTCCACGCCATCGGTGCGGCGAACAACCTGCTGGCGGCGATGATCGATAACCACATCTTCCAAGGCAACGAGTTGAACATCGACCCGCGCAAGATCACTTGGAAACGTTGCGTGGATATGAACGACCGCCAGTTGCGCTACGTCACCGACGGTCTCGGCGGTCGGGTCAACGGCGTTCCGCGTGAGGACGGCTACGATATCACCGTAGCCAGCGAGATTATGGCGGTGCTGTGCTTGGCCAGCGACATCAACGACCTCAAAGAGCGCCTGTCCCGTATCGTCATCGGCTATACCTACGGCAAACCCAGCGAGCAAAAACCGGTCACGGCGGGTGAACTGAAAGCACACGGTGCGATGGCGGCGCTTCTCAAGGATGCGCTCAAACCGAATTTGGTGCAGTCGCTGGAGCATACGCCGGCGATCGTCCACGGCGGTCCGTTTGCGAATATCGCTCACGGTTGCAACTCGGTGACCGCCACCCGTATGGCGCTCAAACTGAGCGATTACACGGTTACCGAAGCGGGCTTCGGTGCCGACCTCGGTGCGGAAAAATTTCTCGATATCAAATGCCGTATGGCCGGTTTGAAACCGGATGCGGTGGTGATCGTTGCCACCGTCCGTGCGCTTAAATACAACGGCGGCGTTGCCAAAGCCGACCTCAACAACCCGAACGTGGAGGCACTTAAAAAGGGTCTGCCTAACCTGATGAAGCACGTCAGCAACATTCAGGACGTGTACGGTCTGCCCTGCGTGGTCGCTATCAACGAATTTCCGTCCGATACGCCGGAAGAAGTGCAGGCGGTGGCGGATGCCTGCGCCGAACGCGGTGTGAGATCGGTGTTGTCGCAGGTATGGGCCAAGGGCGGCGAAGGCGGTCTGGCGCTTGCCGAAGAGGTGGTGCGTCTGTGCGACCTCGAGAACGATTTCCGTCACGCCTACGAACTGGAAGGCAGTATCGAGGACAAACTCAATGCCATCGTGCGGAAGGTGTACGGCGGTGACCGCGTGGTGATGACCGCCGAGGCGGCCAAGCAGGCGGCGGAGTTGGAAGCACTCGGTTACGGCAACCTGCCGGTGTGTGTTGCCAAAACGCAGTACAGCCTGACCGATGACCAGACCAAACTCGGTGCGCCGACCGGCTTTGAGGTGACGGTGCGTCAGGTGAAACTGTCGGCCGGTGCCGGCTTCGTTGTGGCGCTGACCGGTGCCATTATGACCATGCCCGGTCTGCCGAAAGTCCCCGCCGCGGTCAATATCGACGTAGACGAGAACGGCAAGATCAGCGGTCTTTTCTAAAACCGAAACAAAAACCACGCGATAGTCGCGTGGTTCAAAAGCGCTTTAGCGATGAACAGAAATTGCAGAGATCAAAGGCAGACGCAGAAAGTGTTTTATGTTATGCCTCCCTCTGACGAGGGAGGTGGATTTTTGCGAAGCAAAAAGACGGAGGGAGAGAAAACGAAAGACTACCCCTCAGTCGGCTACCGCCGACAGCTCCCCTGACAAGGGGAGCCGGCAAAGACTGACAACCCATTTATGGGTGGCCGGCAACCGGTGCGTGGCTGGCAGGCCAATAGGGCTATGCCCGAAAATGAAATCCCCCCCGCTATGCGGGGGGATTTTTTCATTCTATGCTCTGTACGGTCAGTGTATCGCCGGATACGCTGAATTTGACTTCCCATTTAGCAAAGCGAAGTCCGTACACCCGCGTCGGATCGTCTTGATAGGATGGACGCGGATCGTGCGCCAGCACGCCGAAAAGCGCCTGCCGCTCGGCCTCCGTCATCGCGGCGGTCAACCCTTCGTCACAACACACCTGCAACGCATACGCCCGCACCGGCTCGGCAAAACCGCCGGTCGCGTCGGGATGGCTGTCGGTGTAGGGGAGATACGGCTTGATATCCAAAATGGGGGTACCGTCCATCAAGTCTGCTCCCGACACGATCAGTACGGTGCCGTCCTCGGTCTCACGGATCTCCTCCAACTTGACCGACGATAACCCGATGGCGTTGGGGCGAAACGGCGAACGGGTCGCAAACACCCCCATACGGGTGTTACCGCCCAATCGCGGCGGTCGGACGGTCGGGGACCACCCCTCCCGTACCGCTTCCGAAAATTGCCAGATGAGCCAGATATGGGAAAACCCTTCCAACCCACGCAAGGCATCGGCATTGCGATAGGTCGGCTCAAACACCACCGCGCCCTTGAGTTCCTCCACCAACCCGCTTTGTCGCGGAATACCGAATTTATCGGGGAAATCGGTGCGGATGCGCGCGATGGGACGCATGACGATCTCACTCATAACGCCCCTCCAACAACGGCCGCAGATACTGGCCGGTATACGAGCCTTCCACTTGCGCGACCTCTTCGGGGGTGCCGGTCGCCACGACGGTGCCGCCGCGGTTACCGCCCTCAGGACCGAGATCGATGAGATGATCGGCCGTTTTGATAACGTCGAGGTTGTGTTCGATCACAATGACCGTGTTGCCGCTGTCCACCAACGTCTGCAGTACGGCAATCAACTGGCGGACGTCGTCGGTATGCAGACCGGTGGTCGGCTCGTCCAGAATATACACCGTCTTGCCGGTGGGACGCTTGGATAACTCAGTGGCCAATTTAACGCGTTGTGCCTCACCACCCGACAGGGTGGTGGCGGGTTGTCCGACCTTGATATAGCCGAGACCGACGTCGTACAGCGTTTGCAACTTGCGCTTGATGCGGGGCAGATCGGCGAAGAAATGCAACGCTTCTTCCACCGTCATCTCCAAAATGTCGTAGATGTTTTTACCCTTGTACCGCACTTCCAGCGTCTCGCGGTTGTATCGCTGACCTTTGCACACCTCGCAGGGGACGTACACGTCCGGCAGGAAGTTCATTTCGATACGCAAAATGCCATCGCCTTGGCACGCTTCACAGCGTCCGCCACGAACGTTGAAGGAAAAGCGGCCGGCGCTGTAACCGCGTTGCTTGGCATCTTGCGTCTGTGCGAACAACTCGCGGATATCGTTGAATACACCGGTGTAGGTGGCGGGATTGGAACGGGGCGTCCGCCCGATGGGAGACTGGTCAATGTCGATGACCTTGTCCAAAAACTCCACCCCGTCGATGCGGTCGTGCTTGCCGGGGAAGGTGCGCGCCCGATTGAGTTTAGCCGCCAGCGATTTATACAGAATTTCGTTGATCAGCGAAGATTTGCCGGAGCCGGAAACGCCGGTCACCGCATTAAACGCCCCCAACTTAAAGGATGCGTCGATGTGTTGCAGGTTATTTTCCGATGCCCCGCGGATGGTCAGCCAATGGCCGTTGCCTTCTCGCCGCTGGGTCGGCAGCGGAATGCGCTTTTTGCCGGACAGATACAGACCGGTGATGGAATTTTTGCAGTTCTCAATCCCCTTGACCGGACCGGAGTACACGATCTCACCGCCGTGTATGCCCGCACCGGGACCAACGTCCACCAGCCAATCGGCGGCACGCATGGTATCCTCATCGTGTTCCACCACCACCAGCGTGTTGCCCAGATCGCGCAGTTGTTTCAGCGTATCCAGCAACTTGTCGTTATCCCGCTGATGCAAGCCGATGCTCGGCTCATCGAGAATATACAATACGCCGGTCAGATACGAGCCGATCTGGGTTGCCAGACGAATGCGCTGACTCTCGCCGCCCGACAGCGTACCGGCCGCACGGGAGAGGGTCAGATACTCCAGACCGACGCTGGTTAAGAAACCGAGCCGTGCGCGGATCTCCTTGATGACACGGTCACCGATGAGATGTTCACGTTCGCTCATGGTCGGCTCAAACGCATCGAAAAACTCCAGCGTTTCGGTGATGGAACGGTTGGTCAACTGCTCGATGTTCAAACCGCCGACCGTCACCGCCAGCACTTCCGGCTTTAAACGGGTACCGTGGCAATCGGGGCAGGGAATCTCCCGCATATAGGTGTCCAGTTCTTCCCGCATCCAGTTGCTGGTGGTCTCCCTGTATCGCCGCTCAAGGTTGTTGGCGATGCCCTCAAACGCCGCCATATATTCACCGATGCCTTTGTGATGCTTCATTCGGATCTTGACGTCACCGGTACCGTATAACAGCGTGTCGATGGCTTTTTTCGGCAGGTCTTTGATGGGGGTATCCAGCGAAAAACCGATATACTCCGCCACCGCATCGAAATACATTTGTTGAATGGCGCCGCCGCCCATATAATCCCAGCCGGCCGTGCGGATGCCGCCCTCGCGGATCGAGAGATTCTTATCCTTGAAGATCAGATCGATATCCAACGACTTGAACACGCCCAGACCGGTGCACTTGGGACACGCACCGAACGGACTGTTGAAGGAGAACATACGGGGGCTGAGTTCTTCGATGGTCGCGCCGTGTTCCGGACAGGCATAATTCTGCGAGAAATACAGTTCCTTGTCCCCGACGACGTCCACCGCCAGCAACCCGCCCGACAGGGTGGTAGCGGTCTCTACCGAATCCGCCAACCGCCGGCGGATGCCGTCTTTGATGACCAATCGGTCGACCACGATCTCCACGGTGTGCTTTTTGTTTTTCTCCAATTTGATCTCTTCGGAGAGTTCCCGCAGTTCACCGTCGATGCGCACTCGGACATAACCGTCCTTTCGCGCCGCATCCAGTTCCTTGACAAACTCGCCTTTGCGCCCGCGCGCGAGCGGCGACAGCAGTTGAATGCGGGTGCCTTCCGGCAACTGTAAGATCCGGTCAACGATCTCGTCGGCGGTCTGCTGTTTGATCTCCCGTCCGCAGACCGGACAATGCGGTACGCCGATGCGGGCGTATAACAGACGCAGATAGTCGTAGATCTCGGTCACGGTCCCCACCGTCGAGCGGGGATTTTGCGAGGTGGTCTTCTGGTCGATGGAGATAGCGGGGGAGAGGCCCTCGATGAGGTCCACGTCCGGCTTGTCCATCTGCCCTAAAAACATACGGGCGTAGGAAGACAGACTTTCCACGTACCGCCGCTGTCCCTCGGCGTAAATAGTATCAAACGCCAGCGATGACTTGCCCGAGCCGGACAGACCGGTAAACACAATGAGTTTGTCACGCGGCAGTTCGACGTCGATATTTTTGAGGTTATGCATCCGCGCACCGCGGATGACGATCTTCTTGGCCATAACTTACTCCTGTAGTTGCTTGATACGGTCGCGCAGATAGGCGGCGTGTTCGAATTCCAACAGTTTGGCGGCGTTTTTCATTTCCTTGGTCAATTCGGCAATGAGTTGCAGTCGCTCCTGCTTGGTCATACGGTCAAACTGCGTTTTGGTGACCTTCTTGTTCTCCTTGGACGTGCCGGAAATTTCGATGATATCCCGCACGTCTTTGGTGATGGTGGTCGGCACGATGCCGTTTGCTTCGTTATACGCCTGCTGAATACCGCGGCGGCGCTCGGTCTCGCGGATAGCCACCTCCATCGACGGGGTGACGAAATCAGCATACATAATGACCTCGCCGTGGGCGTTACGCGCGGCGCGGCCGATGGTCTGAATGAGTGCCGACGTACTGCGGAGAAACCCCTCTTTATCGGCGTCCAGTATCGCTACCAACGATACTTCCGGCAGGTCGAGACCTTCGCGGAGCAGGTTGATGCCGACTAACACGTCGAACTCACCGAGGCGCAGATCGCGGATGATCTCCATGCGGTCCATCGTGGATACGTCGTGGTGCATATACCGCACACGGATGCCCGCATCCGAAAAAAAGGTGGTGAGATCTTCCGCCATCTTTTTGGTCAGGGTGGTCACCAGCACGCGCTCGTTGCGTGCGGTACGCAGGCGGATTTCTTCCATCAGATCGTCGATCTGCCCCTCCACCGGCTTGACGGTGATCTCGGGATCCAACAGACCGGTGGGTCGGATGACCTGCTCGACGATCTGTTGGCTGTTTTCCCGTTCAAACGGCCCTGGCGTGGCGCTGACAAATACCGCCTGCCGGATATGCGAATAAAATTCCTCAAAGGTGAGCGGGCGGTTGTCGTAAGCGCTGGGAAGTCGGAATCCGAAATCCACCAGACTCTGCTTGCGTCCGCGGTCGCCGTTATGCATACCGCGCACCTGCGGCAGGGTCACGTGGGATTCGTCCACCATCAGCAGGAAATCGTCGGGGAAGTAATCCAACAGCGTAAACGGCGGCTCACCCGCCTTTCGACCGGATAACACCGACGAATAGTTTTCGATGCCCTTGCACATCCCGATCTCGGTCAGCATCTCCATATCGTAGCGGGTGCGCTGTTCGATGCGCTGGGCTTCCAGCAGTTTGCCTTCTTCGGTGAAATAGCGGATGCGCTCGGCCAGTTCCCGCCGGATATTTTCCACCGCCCCCGCCATCTTTTCGGGCGGGATGATATAGTGGGAGGCGGGATAGACGGCTACGTGGTTGACGGTGTTTTTGACCTCGCCGGTCAGCGGATTGATCTCGCTTAACCGGTCGATCTCGTCACCGAAAAACTCCACGCGGTAGGCAACGTCGTGGGTGTAGGACGGATAGATCTCCATCACGTCCCCACGCACACGGAATTTGTTGCGGGTAAAACTGAAATCGTTGCGCTCATATTGGAGTTGCACCAGTTTCTCCATCACCGATTCGGGGGATCTCTCCATCCCCGGCCGAAGCGATAAGATCATATTGCGGTAGTCGATGGGATCACCGAGGTTGTAGATGCAGGAAACACTCGCCACGATGATAACGTCCCGCCGCTCGGACAACGCCGAGGTGGCGGAGTGACGGAGTTTATCGATCTCGTCGTTGATAGACGAATCTTTTTCAATATAGGTATCGGTGGTGGCTACGTACGCTTCCGGCTGATAATAATCGTAGTAGGAAACAAAATATTCCACCGCATTGTTGGGGAAAAACGCCCGCATCTCGGAACAAAGTTGTGCCGCCAGCGTCTTGTTCGGCTCTAAAATGAGGGTCGGGCGGTTGACTTCGGCAATGACGTTGGCCATCGTAAAGGTCTTGCCCGAGCCGGTCACGCCCATCAGGGTCTGTTCGCGGTCACCGCGCCGGATGCCTTCCACCAATCGACGGATCGCCTCCGGCTGATCGCCGGTCGGACGAAAATCGGATACCAGTTCAAATTTGTCCACAGTCAACCACCTCCTTGCGGTTGTTATCGGTCAGTCAAAGATCATCGCCAGCGAGGGCGTATCCTTCATCGAGATAAAATCGGTATCGGAAATGACCAGATGATCCCGCAGACGAATGTCTACCTTGATCAGTTCTCTGTGCAGTTGCAAGGTCGCGTCCACGTCCTCGCGGGAGGGGAGCGGGAATCCGGCCGGATGATTGTGCGCCAGAACGATCTCCGACGCATCGTCTACCACCGCTTGGCGGAGAATGAGTTTGTTGTTGACGGCGGTGGTGTTTTGCGTGCCGGAGGAGATCTGGGTGACGTTGATCACCTCGTGGCGGTTGTTTAAGGATACCATCAGAAATTTTTCGCGGTTGCACCGCCAAAAACGCGGTAACAGAAACGCGCCGATATCGTCGGTATCGTTGAGCAAGATGCCGACCGGTCGCTCGGTCAACCCATACCGCGTCACCAATTCGCCGCACAGTTGAATGAGTGTAGCGGCATGAGACCCCACACCTTTGATCTGGGTCAGTTGCTCATAGTCCGCCTGCAACAGCCCGTGAACACTGCCGAAGCGTTCGATGAGCCGATGCGCCAGATCGTTGGTATCTCCCTGCGGAATGGCAAAATACAGCAACAGTTCCACTAACTGATGCTCGTTAAAACGGCTCTCCCCGTACCGCAGGAAATCCTGCTTCATACGCTGACGGTGGCCGCTATGTAGGTTCTTTTCCAAGGCACTCACCTCAAACTAAAACAATTACATTTTATTATATCATACCCATTTATAAAAAGCAATTTGCATTCCGAAAGATTTTGTAGTATAATATCACTAATTACTGCAAGGTAACTGCAAAGGAGGTGGGAAAATGAAGCAGGTGACCGTCGGAAAAAACGATGCGGGACAGCGAATGGATAAGTTTTTGACCAAGACGTTCCGTGACCTGCCGCAATCGCTGATGTACCGTGCCATCCGCAAAAAGGATATCAAATTAAACGGCAAACGGTGCGAGATATCCACCCGTGTGGCGGAGGGAGACGTGGTCACGCTGTACCTGCCGGATGACGCGCTGACTGTGTCCAAACCGGTGTATGAATTTCTCACCGCCTCCCGCAAACTGGATATCGTCTACGAGGACGAAAATCTTCTCTTGCTCAATAAACCGGTCGGTCTGCTGGTGCATCCCGACGATCGGGAATTCGGGGATACCCTCATTTTCCGCGTCCAGCGGTATCTGTACGAAAAAGGGGAATACCGCCCCGACGAGGAAAACAGTTTCACGCCGGCGCTGGTCAATCGCATCGACCGCAACACCGAGGGCATCGTCATCGCCGCCAAAAACGCCGCTGCGCTACGTATCCTCAACGACCGGCTCAAGAGCCGCGAGATACAGAAATATTACCTCTGTTTGGTGCACGGTACGATGCCCAAACAGCAAGATACGCTGACCGGTTATCTGGAGAAAAACAGCGACCAAAACCGTGTGTACATCTCCGACCGACGGGAGGGAGACGCTTCCCGTACCATCGCCACCGCCTACAAGGTACTGGAACAGCACGACGGTCTGTCGCTTTTAGAGATCCACCTGCTGACCGGTCGCACCCACCAGATCCGCGCCCACCTCGCCTCGATCGGTCATCCGTTGTTGGGGGACGGGAAATACGGTACCAACGCCATCAACAAAGGCACCGGCTTCAGCCATCAGGCGCTGTGTTCTTATCGCCTTGTCTTTGACTTCCAAACCCCTGCCGAGGAGTTGGAATACCTTCGCGGACGGGAATTTTCGCTGTCCTCGGTCGGTTTTGCCAAGGCGTTTGCCGCCGGCGAGATCGTGGTGCCGAAAGAAAATCCGTTGCCGAAAATGCCAAAGCAAGTAAAAAACTTTACAAAAAGTGCAAAAATTAAGGAAAAATCTCGAAAAAAGTAGGAAAATCGTCGAATAAATCCAAAAAAACCCTTGCATTTTTTGCTTGACAGGTCTATAATAAATTGTGTAAATTGTGGAGGAAATCCTATGCCCGTACCGTATCCCGAAAAAGAAAGATATACTGTAGACGATCTGGTCAAGATCGTGGCTATTCTCCGCTCGCCGGAGGGTTGCCCGTGGGATAAGGTGCAAACGCACGAGTCCATCCGCTCCAATATGCTGGAGGAAGCGTACGAGGCGATCGAAGCGATCAACCAGCAGGACACCGCCCACCTCAAAGAGGAACTCGGCGACGTGTTACTGCAGGTGGCTTTCCATTCACAGATGGAGGCAGAGCGTTCCACCTTCTCGTTTGAGGACGTGGCGGACGGCGTCTGCCGCAAAATGCTGACCCGCCACCCGCACGTGTTCGGCGAGTTGACCGCCGCCGATCCCGCCCAAGCGCTCAAGACGTGGGATGCGGTCAAACGGCAGACCGCCGGCGACAAAAAGCAGTCTCACCTGCTCGATAGCGTCCCGCGTGCGTTGCCGGCGCTGATGCGTTCCGAAAAGGTGCAAAACCGCGCCGCCCGCGTCGGTTACGATCATGCCGACGTTGCCGCCGCTTTGGCAGAACTGGATGCCGCCCGCGAGGGATTGACCGGTGAAAACGGGGAACAGGCAGTGGGACGTCTGTTGTTGGCCGCTTCGGCGGTTGCCCGCTTGAACAAATGGGATGCCGAGCAAGCCTTGACCGACGAGACGGACGCGTTTATCGCCCGTTTTAAGGAATGGGAACAGACCGGCAAATAATATGCAGTCATGCGGCTTTGTCCGCTGATGAATAAAATTTATGGAGGAATATACACATGAAAAAGACTGAACTCATCGAAGCCGTCGCCGCCAAGGCCGGTCTCACCAAGAAGGACGCCGAGAAGGCTGTCAACGCTGTTCTGGATTCCGTCGTGGGCGCTGTTGCTGCCGGCGATAAGGTGACTCTGGTTGGCTTCGGTACCTTCGAGAGCCGCAAGCGTGAGGGCCGCGTTGGCCAGAACCCGCGCACCGGCGAGAAGATCGAGATCGCTGCTACCACCGTTCCGGCTTTCAAGGCTGGTCAGGCGTTCAAGAACGCTGTTGCGAAATAAGAAAAAAGACGTTTACCCCTGCCGGATCGGCAGGGGTATTCTTATTTTACAATTTACAACCGGCGGTTGATATTATGCGAATTTTCGCTTTATGGTTGCTTGTGTTTTCAACGGTGGCGTGATATATTGAGACCGAGGTGATACGATGTTAAAAGCGGAAAATCTCAGCCGCCGTGTGCGGCAATACCGTCTGCAAAAGCGGTGGACACAGGCTATGCTGGCAGAGAAACTGTATGTGACCCCGCAGACAATTTCCAAATGGGAAATGGGAATGGCGGTACCGGACATTCCTAATCTGTGCCGACTGGCTGAGGTTTTGGGGGTGTCTACCGATGGCTTGTTGTCGACGGAGGTTGTGCAGCCGCTGTATATTGGTATTGACGGTGGTGGCACCAAAACGGCTTATGTGCTGTGTAATGGGGAAGGTCAGGTCCTCCGTTCCTTGATACAAGCGGGCACCAATCCCAACGACCACGATATCGAGGTCTGCGTAGATCGATTGCTGAAGGCGCTGGCAGACCTGACCGCAGGTTTTGGCGGTGTAGCCGCTATTTCGGCGGGGATCGCCGGCTGCGGCCTTGATCATAACCGTCTGTTGCTGCAGCAACGGTTGGAAGCGTACTATCCGTCGGTAAGGATTTCTGTTTGTTCGGATATCGACAATGTGATTCTTTGTCATTTCGATCGGGCGGACACCCCTTGTATCGCGGCGATCTGTGGGACCGGATCGGTTGTTTTTGCTAAGGATCGCAAACAGCGTCACCGTATTGGCGGTTGGGGCTATCTCTTAGACGGTAGCGGCAGCGGTTATGATATCGGCCGTGATGCGCTGACTGCCGTGTTGGCCGTATACGATGGCTGTGGGGAAACGACTTCGTTGAAGACAGCAATCGAGAAACAACTCGGCGGAACGCTTCCGGATCGATTGCATACGGTTTACGAGGGCGGTAAACGCCTGATCGCTTCATTCGCTAAGCTGGTTTTCGCGGAATGCGAAAGCGGTGATCCGGTGGCAGAACAGATCATACGCAAAAATATGGAGGGGTTTGCCGGTCGGATCCTGCAGGCAGACAAACAGTTTGATGTCGAAAA
This sequence comes from Clostridia bacterium, assembly GCA_017410585.1. GTDB lineage: Bacteria > Bacillota > Clostridia > Oscillospirales > Acutalibacteraceae > RGIG426. The sequence goes on along the minus strand of JAFQQM010000039.1, from coordinate 13,314 downwards.
GACGGTGCTGTTGGGCGGCGGTGTGCTGCACGATTCGCGTATGGTTGAGCGTTGGCTGAGCCCGCTCCTGCCGTTGAATATGAAGGTGCTGCTGTCGGAATTGCCGCCTGTTTACGGTGCATGTAAGGCGGCGGTGCTGACTGCCGGTGCGTTGTCGCCTGATTTTTCCACCCGCTTTGCGGAGAGTTACACAAAAGAGGTGTTCCCATGACGACAGAAAGCAGAAATCCGTTAACCCGATTCATCGATCGTGCCTCGACGGCCGATATGTTGCGGATGATACAAGAGGAAAACTACCGTTCGGTGGAGACAGTGCAATCGGCTTTACCGGCGATTGAACAGGCTTGTGAACTGGCGGCGGCATCTGTCGCTGCCGGCGGAAGATTGATCTATGTTGGTGCCGGCACCTCCGGCCGTCTGGCCGTATGTGATGCTGCCGAGTGTCCGCCCACTTTCGGTGTGCCGCCGGAAACGGTTTGTGCGGTGATGGCCGGTGGTCAAGAAGCCGTGTTCCATGCCGTTGAAGGCTGCGAGGATAACGAGCAGGCGGGAGAACTCGCTTTGCTGGCACTGCAGCCGGGTAAAACGGATACGGTCGTGGGGATTTCTGCCTCCGGTAACGCCCCGTTTGTGGTCGGTGCACTGACCGCAGCTCGCTCGTGCGGCTGCCATGCGGTCGCCTTGGTTTGCAATGCCGATTGCTCTTTAAGTCGGCTGGCAGAGGTGACGGTGTTTACGCCAACCGGTGCGGAGGTGATTGCCGGTTCGACACGGATGAAAGCGGGCAACGCTCAAAAAATGGTGTTGAATATGCTATCTACCGTGGCTATGGTCAAAACCGGCAAGGTTTATGAAAATCTGATGATCAATTTGCGCCCCACCAATCAAAAATTGCGTGGTCGAATGATTGGTATTGTTTCCGAATTGACCGGCAACGATGCTGCCGTAGCCAAACGGCAGTTGGAACTTTATGATTGGCGGATTCCTGCTGCGGTACAGGCATGGCAGAAAGGGGGAAAGAAATGAAGCACACTGCCTATACCCGATGGGAGGATGGCGCGGTGCGCCTGTACGTAGATGGAGAACGTACGGCTCCGTTGATCTACGGATTAAGTGACATTCCCGCTTCCCGCAGTTACACGCCGCAGGCACAGAAAAATATTGCGCAGTTTGCGGCGGCGGGGGTGGATATCGTACAGGTGGATACCTCGCTTCATCTCGGATGGAAGCGTGGCGGGCATTTCGATATACAGCCGATCCTCCGTGAGATCAACGGGGCGGTATCGGCTTCGCCGCAAGCGAAGGTGATCGTGCGCCTACACCTCAATCCGCCGTATTGGTGGGTGAAGGAGCATCCGTCGGAATGTGTGGTCTACGGCACGGCCGAGGCCATTGACGGCGGGGACTACGTTCGTTTGATCGCCGATGATCTGGAACCGCACTTGCGGGTGTCGATGGCTTCGGAAAAATGGAGAAAGCAGGCAGGCCGTCTGCTCAAAAAGTTGTGTTGTGAACTGTGCCGGATCCCGACCGGCGACGCGGTCATCGGCATTCAACCCGCCTATGGCGTATATGGCGAATGGCACCATTTTGCCTTTCATCACGCGCCGGATTACAGCCTTCCCGCTCTCGCCGGTTTCCGCCGGTTTTTAAAGGAAAAATACGGCACGACCGCCGCTTTGCGTAAGGCTTGGAATGACCCGGCGGTAACTCTGGGTACGGCCGATTTGGCATCACCCGAACAGCGGCTGGAAAGCCATTGTGGGAATTTTCGTGATCCGCAGCAAAGCCGTTCGGTGCTGGATTCGCTGAAATTTCACCAGCAACTGGTGCCGGAAACGATCGCCTATTTTGCCCGTATCATTAAGGAAAATTGGGATCGATCGCTCTTGGTTGGTGCGTTTTACGGCTACTACTTTAACGTGGCAACGCCTCACTATAGTGGCGGCCATTTGGAAATTCAACGGTTGTATGCGTGTGAGGATATCGACTATCTTGCCGCTCCGCACGCCTATATGAATAACCGGCCTATCACCGGTATGCCTTTGCCTCGCGGTTTGCTGGAATCGGCCCGCTTGCACGGTAAACTGTGGCTGACCGAAATGGATCAGGCGCCGATCGGCTCGGCCGAGCAGGTTGGCGGCACGGATGACCGTCGGGAGGAGAGCATCGCCATTTTCCGTCGGAATATTCTGGATGCCGTTTTGCGCGGAGCGGGCAATTGGTACTACGACCATCGACTGGTCCCCGGCGGTTCTATTTTCGAGAAGACCGGTTGGTGGGACCATCCTGTCTGGATGGCGGAGATCGCCGGTCTGCAACGATTGGCGGCGCGCGTGAGTGAACAGCCGTATCGTCCGCAGGCGGACGTGGCAATGGTATACGATACCGAGATGCTGTATGCCGTTCCCGAACACCCTTACAATCGAATCTGCAGTGAGTATTTGCTGTTAAACGGCATCGGCCACACCGGCGCGACCGTGGATTATCTGTACCTGCAGGATCTGCCGAAAGCCGACCTCGACCGCTACCGTTGTATGATCTTCGTCTGCACTTACGTGATGGATGAGACGATCCGACGCTTTATCGAAGAGCGGGTCAAGAGCGATGGCCGTCATTTGGTGTTTGTTTCGGTGGCCGGTTACTCCGACGGCAACACACTGTCGCTGACCCGTGCATCCCAAACGGTCGGTATCGGCTTAAAGACCGCCGAGGCGGCGGTAAAACTGACCGTTGGGGGTAACGTCTATTCCACTGAAGCCTACCAACAACCGCTGTTTGCGGTGGCAGATGCGCAGGCAACGCCGCTCGGTACTACCGAGACCGGCGAGGTGGGGATGGCGGTACGCCGCCATGCCGATCACACGGTCTGGTATCTGCCGTTTCCGTTGGACGCTGCCGAAGTTTTTCGCCGCGTTTTCCGCGAAGCGGGCGTACACCTCTACTCCCAAGCCGGCGATGTCGCTGTGGCCGGCAACGACCTGCTGATGCTGACGGTTACCAAAGGTGGCCACCGCCGTATTTTCTTGAAAAACGGACACACGGCGGAGTGCGATCTGCCGGACAATTCCACCACGCTGTTGGATGCGGAAAGCGGAAAAACCGTTGCAATCGTCTGACCGATATGCTACAATAAAACCGAAAGGGGAGAGGGCTGTGAAACTCTTATTTAAACAACGTCTGTTTTCGTGGCTGGACAGTTACGATATCTTTAACGAAGCGGGCGAAACGGTGTACGTCGTCAAGGGCAAACTGGCTTGGGGGCATTGTTTCAAGATCTTCGATCCGCTCGGTAACGAGTTGGGAACGGTCAAACAACGGATCTTCACGTGGATGCCGAAGTTCGAGATGTATCTCGGTGAGCAGTACCTCGGCTGTATCTCCCGTGAGTTTACCTTCTTCCGTCCGCGCTATAACATCGATTGCAACGGCTGGCAGGTAGAGGGCGATTGGCTGGAATGGGAATATACCGTGCTTGGCCGCAACGGCGAAACGGTCGCCACCGTCAGCAAAGAGATCTTCAACTGGACCGATACCTACTCCATTGAGGTGCAAAACCCTGCCGATGCCTTGTCGGCGCTGATGTTGGTACTGGCCATCGATGCGGAAAAATGCTCCCGCGATAACGACTGATAACCCCAAAAGCATCCTGAACGTATGATCGGGATGCTTTTTCTGTTGGATCGGGGGCTTCCGGCGGCCGTTTTTGCAATTTGCCACTTTTTGTCTTGCAAAATAAAAGGGGCGAGAGTATAATACTAATATTGTATACTATTTTAAGGAGACAGCCGTATGCGTTTGGATAAATACCTAAAGGTCTCGCGCCTGATCAAACGGCGTACCGTGGCCAACGAAGCCTGCGATGCCGGTCGCGTCATCGTCAACGGCAAACCCGCCCGTGCCTCGTACGAGGTCAAGGTAGGGGACGAGGTGACGGTGCAACTCGGCAACCGCGATATCACGGTGGAGATCGTGTCGGTGCAGGAAACGGTCGCTAAAGCGGACGCCACCAAACTGTATCTTGTCAAGTAAATTTACAGTTTTTTCATACCCTGCCGCGTTTTATCCACTATAATGGGGTTAAGAAATCATAAGGGAGAAACGCCATGCTTGGCTACGTACGCATTCGGAAGGAGGACTTGACCTTCCGTGAATACGAGGAATACCGCGGCATTTACTGCACGCTGTGCCGCCGCACCGGCAAACGGTACGGTCACGCCGCGCGGTTACTACTGAGTTACGATATGACCTTCGTGGCGGCACTGCGGATGGCGCTGGCAAAACAGCCGGTCACCTTCTGTCAAGGCCGCTGTCCGTATAACCCGTTTGCCAAGCGGAGCTGCTGTTCGGATACCGAAACGTTGGATACGGTCGCCGACCTGTCGCTGTTACTGTCCTACGGTCAGTTGTTGGATACGGTGGCCGACGGCCGCGGCCCGAAACGTTGGGCGGCGTGGCTCTTATCCAAATGGTTGCGTCCGGCTCGCCGTCAAGCGGCAGATCGCCTGCCGGAGATGGCAGCGCTCATCGACGAATGCCTCGCCTCACAAGCGGCATGTGAGCAGGAGAAAAGCCCCTCGACCGACCGTGCGGCGGATGCCACCGCCCGTATGACGGCGGCGGCGCTGGAAATGCTGGCATCGGATGACAGCCAACGCCGGATCTTGCAACGGTTGGGGTATTGCCTCGGTCGTTGGATCTATCTGATGGACGCGGCCGATGACCTCGAAAAGGATCGGAAAACCGGCAACTACAATCCCTTCCTTATGGGGGAAGATGCCGCCGCTCTGGAAACCTTGCGCGAACGCGCAGAACAGTCGCTGTGCGGCAGTTTGAACGAATGTGTTCGCGCTTACGACCTGTTGCCGGTCCGTCGCTTCGACCGTCTGTTGCGTAATATTTTGGAAAACGGCTGTGTGGCGTTGCAACGGTCGGTCACCCATCCCGAAAGAAAGGTACGTGAAAGCCATGAAAGATCCGTATGAAATACTGGGCGTTTCGCGCAGTGCCACGGACGATGAGATAAAAACCGCCTACCGTAATCTGGCGCGAAAATACCATCCCGATAAATACACCGATAACCCGTTGTCCGATCTCGCGCAGGAGAAGATGCAGGAGATCAATGAGGCGTACGACACCATCGTGAAGGAACGCCGCGGCGGTTCCTCTGCCGGCGGCGGTCAGTCGGGTGGCTACGGCGGTTACACGGGAACGGGTGGCGGCTCCGGCCGCTTTGCGGACGTCCGTCGGTATTTGGCCAGTAATCGCTATATCGAAGCGGAGACCCTGCTCGACGGTGTTCCTGCCGCCGTGCGGGATGCCGAGTGGTACTATCTTAAGGGCCTTTGCCTTTATCGCAAGGGTTGGTTGGACGAGGCTTACCGCCACGTACAGCAGGCCTGCAATATGGACCCGTACAACAGCGAATACCGCGCTCAACTCAGTCGGATGAGCGGTCAGCGCGGCTATGCCGGCGGTAGCGACGACGGAATGTGCGATTGCTGTTGCAGTATGCTGGCGGCCAACTGTCTGTGTAATATGTGTTGCCGCTGAGGTGTGAGGATGAAATATGCAGGAAAGGTCGCCCTGTGCGGCTTATCGGCGGCATTGGCGGCAGGCTGTATGTTGCTGTCGGCTATTCCGGCAACCGAGTACGCTGTACCGGTGATCGCCGGCTTGCTGTTACTGCCGGTCATTTTGGAAGTAGGGCCTAAAGCGGGTTGGGCGGTGTACGCCGCTTCGGCGGTGTTGACGCTGTTGCTGGCTCCTTTATGGGAACCGAAACTGTTATTCGTGCTGTTTTTTGGCTATTATCCGGTCGTTAAATGCTATGCGGATCGCTTGAATCGACCGCTCGGCTGGTTGCTGAAATTCGGTATTTTTAATGTGGCGATGGTGGCGACCTATCTGTTGCTTCAACTGATGAGCGGGTTGCCGTCGGATGCGTTTGTGCTGTTTGGCGTATCGGTGCCGTTGGTCTTTTTGTTGGTCGGTAACCTACTGTTGCCGCTGTACGATCGGGCGATCAACGTCGTTATCCGATTTTACTGCGTGCGGTTGCAACGGTCGATGCGCCGGATATTCAAGTAGGAAGAGGAACAGGGGAGAGGAACGATGAAAACCAATCTGTTGATGCGTATTGCGGAGCATCGAGCGGATTTTTCCAAGGGACAGCGCGCGATCGCCCGCTTTATTACCGAGCGGTATGACGAAGCCGCCTACATGACCGCCTTCCAGTTGGGCGAAGCGGTCGGGGTCAGCGAATCGACGGTGGTGCGCTTTGCGGCAGAGATCGGTTTTGAGGGCTATCCCGAACTGCAAAAGGCGGTGCAGGAATTGGTCCGTAGCCGGTTGACCACTTTAAAACGCATCGAACTTACCCGAGAGCGGATGACCGACGACGAGGTGCTGGATAACATCCTCGTTTCGGATATCAACAACCTTCGTCAGACGTTGGATGCCCTGCCCAAAGAAACCTTTAATGCGGCGGTGGCGGATATCGTCTCGGCCCGCCGAGTCTATATTTTCGGCAACGGCAGTTGCCGTGCGCTGGCCGGTTTTGCTCACTATTATCTCAAACTGCTGATGCAAAACACCCACCTCATCACCATCGGCTCGGCGGCGGAGATCTTTGAAGAAATGGTGGATATCGGGGAACAGGACGTCATCCTCGGTTTAAGTTTCCCCCGCTATTCCTCTAAAGCGGTCACCACGCTGGATTTTGCGCGCTCGCGTAACGCGAAGGTCATCGCCATTACCGACAGCCAACTGTCCCCGATCGCCGACTACGCCGATCACCTGCTGTTGGCGCACAGCGATCTGGCAACGGTGGTGGATTCGCTGGTGGCACCGTTATCCATTCTTAACGCGCTGATCGTGGCGGTCTCGCTCAAACGCATCGAGGAAAACCGCGAATCGCTGGAAACGTTGGAAAGCATCTGGTCGCGCTACGGCGTGTATCAGGCGTTGCCTGATTCTCCCGAAGATCCGAAATAATTTCTCTGTCGGACGGTCGCCTGACCGTCCGATAATTTTGCTTTTACTCTTGAAAAGCCGTAGGAAAAAGAGTATAATACAATTATAATGGCGGGATATATGGTTTTCCCTTTGACGATATGCCGCCGACCATTGGTTTGGATACCGTCAGAAGGAGAAAGGACGCGGCTATGTCACAATTTCCGGTCATCGTCGTCGGTGCCGGTGCCGCCGGTCTGCTGGCGGCGGCGGAAGCCGCTAAAGCCGGCGCCTCGGTGCTGCTGCTGGAACGCAATCTCCGCCCCGCCCGCAAGGTGATGATCACCGGCAAGGGGCGTTGCAATCTCACCAATAATACCACCCCCGAGGGGATCATAGCCAATACCCCCACCAATGGGCGCTTTTTGTACAGCGCGATGAACCAGTGGTCGCCTCAGGATACGATGGCGTTGCTGGAGTCGGAGGGGGTACCGCTCAAGACGGAACGCGGCAACCGCGTGTTTCCGGTGTCGGATAAGGCGGTGGATATCGTCGATGCCTTGGTGCGTCACGCCAAAAACGCCGGTGTCCGCTTTATGCAGGGACGGGTCAGTTCCCTTCGCATCGAAGAAGGCGTCTGCACCGGTGTCTGCTTGCAGGATGGCACCGAATTGGATGCTTTCGCGGTCATCGTCTGCACCGGCGGTTGCTCCTATCCCACCACCGGTTCCACCGGTGATGGCTACATCCTTGCCGAACAAGCCGGTCATACGGTCATTCCGCCCCGCCCGTCGTTGGTGGCGCTGGAATCGGATGATCCGTTGTGTGCCGCGGCGATGGGCGTATCCCTTAAAAACTGTGCTTTGCAATGCGTGGATAACGCCACCGGCAAGGTGATCGCCAAGGACTTCGGCGAGATGATGTTTACCCATTTCGGCGTGTCCGGTCCGATGATCTTAACGGTCAGCGCCCACTTAAAAGAAATGGCTCGCGGTCGCTACGAACTGCGGTTGGATATGAAACCGGCGCTGACGGCTGAGCAGTTGGATGCTCGCCTGCAACGGGATTTTGCCACCTATAAAAACAGCGACCTCGGTAACGCGTTTACTCATTTATTGCCGCATTCGCTGGTACAGCCGTTTTTGCGCAAGGCGGGGGTCTCCCCCCGTATCAAGTGCCACACGGTGACGCAGGAACAGCGCAAGAGACTGGTATCGCTTCTCAAATGCCTGCCCATCCGCATCGCCGGATTCCGCCCGTTTGAAGAGGCGGTGATCACCTCCGGCGGCGTCTGTGTTAAGGAGATCGACGCCAAAACGATGGCATCGAAAAAATGTGACGGCCTGTATTTTGCCGGCGAGGTGTTGGATGTTGACGCCTATACCGGCGGTTTCAATCTGCAAATTGCTTTTGCGACCGGCGTTGCCGCCGGACGCGGAGTTTTAGGAGGATGTTGATTATGGAGACCAAGACCATCGCCATTGCGATCGACGGTCCGGCCGGTGCCGGCAAAAGCACCATCGCCAAGCGGCTGGCCGCCGAAATGCAGTATATCTACGTCGACACCGGTGCGCTGTATCGCACCGTTGGCTACGCCGCGCTGACCGCCGGCATTGACCCGACCGATGCGGATGCGGTGGTGGCGATGCTGCCTTCCATCCGCGTGGGTCTCGCCTATGAAGACGGCACCCAAAAGGTGTTGCTCAACGACGAGGATGTCAGCGGCTGTATCCGTACGCCGGAAGCGTCGATGGCCGCTTCGGCCGTCTCCGCCTACCCGCCGGTGCGCCAATTCCTGTTCCATCTGCAACAGGATATCGCCGCTACCCACAACGTTATTATGGACGGCCGTGATATCGGCACGGTGGTGTTGCCGCACGCGCAGGTCAAGATCTTTTTGTCCGCCTCAGCGGAGGATCGCGCTCGCCGCCGTTACGACGAAATGACGGCCAAGGGGATGGAGGTCCGTTTCGAGGACGTGCTGGCGGATATGATACAGCGCGATTATAACGATTCCCACCGCGCGGCGGCGCCGCTGAAACCGGCGGAGGATGCGGTGATGGTGGATACCACCGGCAACACGTTGGAACAGTCGGTGGAACTGATGAAGAATTTGATCAAGGAGCGTCTCGGATGAGTGCGAGAGAAGCAATCAAAAGCATTGCCCGCGTGATCGTTTGCTGTCTGTGGCCGTATCGCACGGTCGGCAAGGAAAACGTTCCTGCCGAAGGCGGCGCCGTTCTGGTGTGCAATCATATCTCCAATATGGATCCGATCCACTTGCTGGTCTCCCAACCGCGTCATATCTATTTTATGGCGAAGAAGGAACTGTTTAAGATCGGCTTGTTCCGCTGGTTGCTGGGGAAGATCATGGGCGTCTTTACGGTCGACCGCCAATCCAGCGATAAGGATGCGGTGGTGCATGCCATCCGCTTGGTGCAAGACGGGCATATGATGGGCATTTTTCCGGAAGGCACCCGTTCTAAAGACGGCAATCTCGCCCGCGGTAAAGCGGGCGTGTCGATGATCGTTGCCCGCACCGGCGCGCCGATCGTCCCTTGCTGTATCCTGCGTAAGACCAAAAATCGCAAACTGCGCCTGTTTTGCCGTTCCACCATCGTGTTCGGTAAACCGATCCAGCCGTCCGAACTGTGTCTGGATGGGGATCGCCCCGATATCCGTCGCGGCACCCGCCTGCTGATGGAACGCATCGCGCAGTTGATGGAGGAAAACGAATGCGTGTAACTTTGGCTTCGACCGCCGGTTTTTGCTTCGGCGTGAGCAAAGCGGTGGATACCGTCAACGCGTTGCTTGCCGAAGGGAAACAGGTGTGTACGCTTGGCCCCATCATCCACAACCCGCAAGTGGTGGCGGATATGGAACGCCGTGGTGTGCGAATCGTTTCTTCGCCGGAAGAGGTGCCGGAGGGCTACTGTTTGGTCATCCGCTCTCACGGTGTGGGGGAGGAAACCTACCGCCGCGCCCGTGAGTGCGAAGCCGAGTTGGTGGATGCCACCTGCCCTTTCGTTTCCAAAATCCATCGTATCGTTTCGGAACGGTCGGAACAAGGTGAGGTCATTTTCATCGCCGGAGACCCGTCCCATCCCGAGGTGATCGGCATTCGCGGCCACGTTTGCGGGGAATCGTACGTATTTTCCACTCCGGAAGAACTGGTCAAGTTGGCCGAAAACCATCCGGAATTGGTCAAAAAGCCCATTGCTATGGTCGCACAGACCACATTCAATATAAAAATTTGGAGAAATTGCGAAGAAATTTCAAAAAAACACTATACAAATCTCAAATTATTTGATACAATATGTAATGCGACTGCCAAAAGGCAGGAAGAGGCCGTGTCGTTGGCACAGTCTCACCAAGTTATGGTGATAGTCGGAGGGCGACAAAGTTCTAACACCGAAAAACTGCGCAGTATCTGCGAGGCGTGCTGTCCCACCTATCTGGTGGAGACCGCCGCGGAGTTGAGACCGGAGTGGTTTGTCGGTGTGCAGGAGGTCGGCTTGACCGCCGGAGCATCTACGCCCGCCGATATTATAAAGGAGGTACACATCACAATGTCCGAAATGGTAAACAACGAAGTCCTGGAAACGGAGGTTTCCAAAACGGAGCAGACGGCTCCGGAAAAACCGGTCGAAGAAATGAGCTTTGCCGAGGCACTCGAGGAGTCCTTGAAGAGCTTAAATACAGATGAAAGAGTAAACGGCATCGTCGTTGCGATCGCACCGAACGAGGTACAGGTGGAAGTCATCGGCCGTAAGCAGACCGGCTACATTCCGGTTGCTGAACTGAGCGCCGACCCGAACGTCAACCCCGCCGACGTCGTGAAGATCGGTGATGAGTTGAATCTGCTCATTATGCGCACCAACGATCAGGAAGGCACCATCATGCTGTCCAAGAAGCGCGTGGATGCGCTCAAGGGCTGGGATAACATCGTCGCCGCTTCCGAGTCGGGCGAGATTTTGGAAGGCACCGTCGCCGAAGTGATCAAGGGCGGCGTGCTGGTCGTGTGCAACGGCGTCCGCGTCTTTGTGCCGGCGTCGCAGGCATCGGTCTATCGTCTGGACGATCTGTCTTCGCTGAAGGGCACCACCGTCCGCTTCCGCGTTATCGAAGTCAACACCGCCCGCCGCCGCGCTGTCGGCTCGGTCCGTGCGGTTGCTCGCGAGGAGCGCAAAGAGAAGGAAGAGGCTTTCTGGGCTCAGGCGGAAGTTGGCCAGACCTACACCGGCGTGGTCAAGTCGATGACCTCGTACGGCGCGTTTGTCGATATCGGTGGCGTGGACGGTATGGTTCACATCTCCGAACTGTCCTGGAACCGCGTGAAGCATCCGTCCGACGTGCTGGCGATCGGCCAGTCGGTGGAAGTCACCGTCAAGGATCTGGATGTTGAAAAGAAAAAGATCTCGCTGTCCTATCGCAAGGCGGACGAGAATCCGTGGGAGATCTTCAAGCGTGATTACGCCATTGACCAGACGGTCAACGTCAAGATCGTCAGCATGACCACCTTCGGTGCGTTTGCGCAGATCATCCCGGGCGTGGACGGTCTGATCCACATCTCGCAGATCGCCAACCACCGCGTCGAGAAACCGCAGGATGAACTGAAGGCCGGCCAGCAGGTCGATGCCAAGATCACCGGCGTGGACTACGACAAGAAGCGTATCAGCCTGTCCATCCGTGCGCTGTTGCCGGAGGAAGAGGTTGCTCCGGTTGCCGAAGAAGCCGCTGAGGAAGTGGCCGAGGAGACCGCCGAGGAAGCCGCTGAATAAGCAAAATGAAAAAGAGATGTCGCAAGACATCTCTTTTTTTTCATCCCCGACCTGTTCCTCTCTGCATACTCTGTAGGGAGGGGGGATGGCGATGCAAAGACGGAGTCGCCTGCGTGGCGTGTTGGCGGTGTTGCTGGTCTTGGCCGTGGCGGTCACGGCACTGTCGGAATGCTGGCTGGTGCCGATGCTGTCCGCCATCGGCGTTCACCGTTCGCAGGCGTTTTATCAGCAGACGGTGTACGGTATCGTGGCGGACGTGATGGAGGAGACCGGCATCACCGGTACCGACTTGGTTTCTATACAGACCGACCAAAACGGCCACCTCACCGCGGTGACGTCCGATACCGCTATGCTAAACCGCCTACAGACCGAACTCAATCTCCGGCTGACCGAGGAACTGAGTTCCCTTGACAGTATGTCGTTTTCGGTGCCGATCGGCTCGATATTCGGCGGCGTGTTTTCCGCCCATCGCGGCCCGTCGCTTACCTTCCGCCTGACCGCCAACGGCATCATCGCCATCCGGCTGGAGGACGGTATCACGCCGGCAGGCATCAACCAGACCTGCTATACGCTGTCGCTTACCGTGGATCAGGATATGTTGCTCATTTACGCCGGCCGCTACCAGACCCTTACCTTGACCGGTACGGTGATGGTGGCGCAGACGGTGTTGTTTGGGGAAGTCCCCGATACGTTTGCTACTTGGGAGAACTGATATGAAATATCAAGGAATTTTATTTGATTTGGACGGCACGCTGTTGGATACGCTCGGCGATCTGGCGGATGCGGTCAACGCCGCTTTGGCCAAACACGGCTTTCCGCTTCGCACCGAGGACGAGGTGCGCTCGTTTGTCGGCAACGGCATCGGCAAGTTGATTGCTCGTGCGGTGCCTGCCGGTACCGATGAGCAGACGGTGGCGGCGTGTTTGGCGGATTTTCGTGTCGACTACGCCGAGCATATGAACGTCCGCACCAAGCCCTACGAGGGTATCCTCGACCTGCTTGCGTGGCTGAGATCCGAGGGAATTCCGGTCGGTGTGGTCTCCAACAAGATCGATTTTGCCGCCAAAGCCCTTTGTGGGGCACATTTTGGGAATTTGATCGGTGCGGTCGTCGGGGAATGTGAAGGACTTCGCCGTAAACCGGCACCCGACACGGTGGAAAGGGCATTGACTTTACTCGGCCTCTCCGCCGCCGACTGCGTATACGTCGGTGATTCGGACGTGGATATCCTCACCGCCGCTAATGCCGGTATGCCCTGCATCAGCGTGGATTGGGGCTTTCGCTCCCGTGAACACCTGCTGGCGGCGGGCGCTACCACCATCTGTTCCACCGTCGCGGAATTGCAATCGAATTTATAACAACAGCCGGCAAGGGAAATCCCTTGCCGGCTTTCTTGTAAACGAAAACCACGCGATAGTCGCGTGGTTCAAAAGAGCTTTAGCAATGAACAGAAATCGTAGAGATCAAAGGCAGACGCAGAAAGTGTTTTATGTTATGCCTCCCTCTGACGAGGGAGGTGGATTTTTGCGAAGCAAAAAGACGGAGGGAGAGAAAACGAAAGACTACCCCTCAGTCGGCT
>JAFQQM010000038.1 GCA_017410585.1 Clostridia bacterium | reverse complement strand
TCATCAGGAATCACGCTGGTTTTACAACCCGCAACTAAAATCTTATTCGCCGTTTGAATCAAACAATTGTTTTCGCTGTGGTAAACAGCATTATTTTCATCGACCATGATACTGGTCAAACCGGTGCAACCGTAGAAAGCACTCTTTCCAATGTTGGTGACGCTGTCCGGGATGGTAATGCTTGTTAGGTCACGGCGCAAGACGAAAGCCATATTCCCAATACTGGTGACGGGATATCCGCCTAAGGTGGCAGGGATGGTAATGGCGCCGGAGATAGACGTGTTCACGTCCGTAATAGTGGCTTGACCATCACTAACTGTGTAAGTATAATAACCTTCCGTCAAAGCGGTAGCAGGAAACGCCACCGATGGTAGCAGGCAGACCAGCATCGTCAGCGCAACGATAACGGACAGAATTTTACGCATAGACAAGCCCTCCCTATAAATGGAAAATAACCTTTATATAGATTTTATTATAATTCTATTCCTTAATAATGTCAACAGTAATTGGGCGTTTTTCTGTCAAAAAACGCCCGCCCGTATCCGAAAGGACAAACCGCAGAAACAAAAGGCGATGCAAAATATGGCATCGCCTTTCTCTATAGCAATTATTCGCCCCAATATTTGCGGTCGAGGGAGCGATACTGCACCGCCTCCGCAATATGCGGCAGGTCGATCTGCTTGGCGCCGTCCATATCCGCAATCGTCCGTGCCACCTTCAAAATGCGGTTGTACGCACGCGCCGACAGCCCCAACTTGTCAAACACGTCCCGCAGGAGTTGTTCGCCCGCTTCCGTAACCGGACACCACGTTTTCAGTTGGCTGTCGGGGATATGCGCGTTGCAGGTGATGTTGGTACCCGCAAACCGCTTGTTCTGAATTTCTCTGGCTTTGTTTACCCGTTCGCGGATCTCCGCCGAACTCTCCGCTTTTTTCTTGCTTGCCAGTTCCTCATACTGCACCGGCGGCACCTCAATGTGCAGGTCGATGCGATCCAGAAGCGGACCGGAGATGCGGGATAAGTACCGCCTTACCGCCTGCGGCGAGCAGGTGCAGGGATGGCTCGAATGCCCGTAAAATCCGCAAGGACACGGATTCATCGCCGCGATCAGCATAAAGGTGCAAGGATAGGTAATGGTCGCGTTGACGCGGGAAATGGTGACCTTGCTGTCTTCCAACGGCTGGCGCAGACTTTCCATTGCCTGCCGCGAAAACTCCGGCAACTCATCCAAAAACAGTACGCCGTGATGCGCCAAACTCACTTCGCCCGGTCGCGGCGTACTGCCGCCGCCGGTCAGACCCGCCACCGATACGGTATGATGCGGCGAACGGAACGGCCTCTCCTGCAACAAGCCGATGCCGCCTTGCAACGTACCGGCCACCGAATGGATCTTGGTCGCTTCGAGCGCTTCCTCGGCGGTCATATCCGGCAAGATACCGGGCAACCGCTTGGCCAGCATACTCTTGCCGGCACCTGGGCTGCCGATGAGAAGCACGTTATGTCCGCCCACGGCGGCAATTTCCATCACGTGGCGGGCAACACCTTGCCCCATCACGTCTGCAAAATCCGGCGGCAACGGTGCCGGTCCTACCTCTCCGACCCACTCGGTGGCAGGACGCAGTTCGGTAAGCCCCAGCAGATGATCCACCAGTTGCGTGACCGTCTCGACGGGATAGCAGATAATGCCGTCTACCACCGCGCCTTCGGCGGCGTTTTCAGCCGGCAGATATACGGTTTTGATGCCGCTTTCGCGGGCGGCGATCACCATCGACAGCACGCCGCTGACCGCCCGTACCTCGCCGAGCAACGACAGTTCGCCAATAAACGCGGTTTGGTCGGTCTCGGCCTGCAACTGCCCGCTGGCTTTCAGAATAGCGATGAGTAGCGGCAGATCGTAAAGCGACCCCGCTTTCTTGACGCTGGCAGGTGCCATATTGATGGTGATGCGGCTGACCGGATAGGTATAACCGCAATTTTTCATTGCCGCGCGGACGCGGTCGCGGGATTCTCTCACCGCCGTATCCGGCAGACCGACCACGTCAAAGGCCGGTAACCCCTGCGAAATATCTGCTTCGACCTTTACGGGAAACCCGTCAATGCCGAGCAGACCCAAACTATTGACAGCAGCAAACATCGCTTGTCACCTCAATTTTCCGCTTCTTCGTTGGCCGTGTCGGTCTCGGCTTCTGCCTCGCTCTTGTCTTCGGCAACGGCCTCGACTTCCGCTTCCGCTTCGGCTTCGTCGGCCTTCTTGCTTCCCTTCGGCGCGCCGAACGCCAGCGTGGCGAAGGTCTTCACCACTTCGGTGACGACCAGCAACAGCGCCGGCACCCACACGACCACCGCCCAGTATTCGCCAAGCGCCGGCATACCGCAAAGTTCCGCTAACTCCGGCGAGACGCACAGTCCGCCGGCCAACGCCGCCACCGCGCCCATCGCGATCACGATAAAGAAATTAAATCCGCCAAACAGCGACGGGAGCGGAGAATACCGGAAGGTAAACGCCTGCGTCGCCAGCATCAGCAGGAAGGAAAATGCCGCCGTCGATACCGCCGTGTACAGCCAATCGCCGGAATGAACACCGACCGCCGCAAACACGATGGCCGGACCGGCCGCCAAAACGGCACCCTGCAGTAATCCGCGCAGTAACCACAGCGGATGGAATACCGCCGTGTGTGCGGTCCGCGGCTTAAGACGCATTTCCCGACGCTCGGCGCGTTCGTGCGCCAACGCCGGTACCAACAGTAGATCGGTCAGCATCGCCGTGATCAGTAACAGCATAGGGGAGAGAATGAGACAGCCGCCAAACAGCAGTCCCAGAAATTGTGTGAGCAGAATACCCGCCGTGGCGGCAATACGGAAACCGACCGCCTTGCGGATAGAGGTGATGACACCGCGTCCGGTGCGGATGGCGTACGCCAACGTCTCGAAACGCCCGTCGGGAATGATGATATCCGAGGCGATACGCGCCACGTCGTCGCTGTTGCCCATCGCCGCGCTGATATCCGCCTCGGCCATCGCCACCACGTCGCGGGCGTCATCGCCGGTCATCAGCACGGTCGCACCGCCCGCCTTGAGTGCCTTGATCAATCGCGCACGGTCCACCGTCGACGGACGGGACACGACCGTGATCTGCGGCAGTAATTCGATCAACTGCTTGTCGCTCATCGTCTCCAACGTGTGTCCGTCGATGACTTCGTTCGGTTTTTCGATCAGTCCGAGACTCATCGCCGAAGCGGTCGCCATGGTCAGCGAATCGCCGGTGATGAGCAACGTGCGGATGCCCGCATCGAGACATTCAAACAACGCGTGTTGCGCGCGTGTGCGGGTCTTGTCCGCTAAACCGAGCAGACCCACAAAGATCATATCGTGCTCAACCTCATCCGCCAACGGATTGGGGGAGACGGTATCCAGATACCGGTAAGCCACCGCGGTGACGCGCTCGCCTTCGGTCTCCATCTTCTGCACCGCCGCTTGCACGGTCGGCAGATCGATGCCGGTACAGCAAGGCAACACCTCGGCGGGATCACCACGCAAGATAGCGACGTTCTTGCCGGAGATGAGATGAATGGCGGTCATACAGCGGCGACCGCCGTAGGCGGGGATTTCGCCCAATCGCGGCATATCGGTCTGCATATTGTTACTGTGCATCCCGATCTGCCCCGCATAACGGAGCAGTGCCTTGTCGATGGGATCTTCCTCTTCGGGATCACGGGTGCAAAGCACCGCCAACTGCACCAGCGCGGTCACAGCCGGATCGGCCTTGCGTTGCGGTGCGGAATGCACCTCTTCACCGGTATACATCTTTTTGACGGTAAAATTGTTGTCGGTCAACGCCGAGAAACTGTCCAACACGATGGCGGATACCTGACCGGCTTTTTCAAGCGCCGGTAACTGCTGTACCTGCACACCGTGCCGCTTCAATCGCTTGATCGCGGCGGTCTGCGCCACCAGCGACGGCACACCGAGTCCCACGGCCGCGGCGGCAATGAGCAACGCCGCCGCTGACAGGAGCATATCGCCCCATTGCAGTTCACCAAATTGGGTCTGCGCCACCACCGAGATGGCAAGAATGGCCAAACATAAGACGGTCGCCACCGATGTCACCGACTTGCCGACGTGGCTGAGTGCCTTCTGATGCGGCAGATACTGCCGATCTTCCAGCGCCAGCACTTGGTGGCGGTTGCGCTCGGTGTTGCCGGCGGTCTCGACCACCACCGCCTCGGCCGAACCGAGAGCAATCATGCAACCCGCATACAGCATATTGGTGCGCTTTTTCAGCGGTACCAGATGACTCAACGTATCGCCGGCCGCTTTGCTGGCCGGAATGGTATCACCGGTCAGCGAGGACTCGTCGCACAGCAGGGAATAACTGTCCAGAATACGGCAGTCCGCCGGTACCAGATCGCCTTCCCGCACTTTGATGATATCGCCCGGTACCAATCGGTCGGCGGTGGTGGCATACCAGGTGCCGTCCCGCAGTACTTTGGCCTTGCAACTGACCGGCACGCAGACGCGTGCCAGCCGCCGTTCCGCAATATACCGGATCAGCGCGGTCACCGCCGTGTAGATCACCGCTACGGCCGTGAGTACGGCGGTCATGCCCCAATCGGTCGGGTAACCTTTGGTGGAACGGTAGACGGACACCCCGATAATACCGATCGCCACCGCAAACATCGCCCCGACACCGGGATTGTGGAAGGCCGCTTTAATGCAACTCCACAGCCGATGCACCCGCTGGATGGGTGGGACGTTAGCGCCGTAGCGTGCTGTCCGCGCCTCTGCCTGTGCTTCGGTCAGACCGCCGGAGCGGGATACGTCAAGTTCTTTGAGGATGTTATCAATGGATTCACTGTGCCAGATCATCGCTTCGCTTCCTCTCTCATCGTCAGCGCCTTTTCGCGCATTATATACATAGATATTTGTAGTATATCATATTTTGAGATAATACGCAACCGATTTTCCGTAACTTTTGTCGGAAAATGAATTTTGTCTTGAACAGCCCCCGAAATTATGGTAAAATGCAAGCAGAAACGAGGTGACGTACCATGCAGCAAACGGATTTATTGATCATCGGCGGCGGCGCCGCCGGTTTAGCGGCGGCGGTGATGGCGGGTCGGCAGTACGCGGGACGCCGCATTTTGCTGTTGGAGAAGACTTCGCGTGTGGGGAAGAAACTGTTAGCAACCGGCAACGGTACCTGCAACATCTCCCATCGCGGTGCATCGGTCGGAAACTATCACGGTGACGGTCAGCCGACGGTTGCCGCCTTGCTTGCCGCCTTTCCGCCGGAACGCGCGCAGGCGTTTTTCCGCTCGGTCGGCGTAGAAACGGTGGTGCGTGAGGATGACCGCATCTATCCGCTGTGTGCGTCGGCGGCCGCCGTGCTGGACTGTCTGCGGATCGCCGCTTCGGCGGTGGCCGAGTTGCGTTGTGATTGCGCGGCACTGTCCCTGCATCCCGATGCGAGCGGTGTCACCGTCAAGACCACCGCCGGCGATATCCGTGCCGCCCGTGTGATCGTGGCGGTCGGCGGTGCCGCCTCTCCGTCTTGCGGAGGTTCGGCCGACGGTTATCGCTTGCTTACCGACCTTGGCCATACCCGCACACCGCTGTTCCCGTCGGTGGTGCAGTTGCGCGCCGACACCCGCTATATCCGCGCGGTCAAGGGCCTGCGCGTCGATGGCACGGTTACGATCCGCCATAATGGCAGACCGCTTGCTTCGCAGACGGGGGAAATTCTGTTTACCGAATACGGTCTCTCCGGTCCGGCGGTGATGCAGATCTCCCGCGTGGTGGGCGAATGGGAACGCCGTCAAAACGGCCGTATGACCGCCGAATTGGATCTGCTTCCCGATCGGGATGACGAGGCGTTGCTGTCGCTGTTGCGTGATCGCCGCAACCATCTGTCCGCCACGCCGGCAGAGGATTTTCTTACCGGCTTGTTCCAACGCCGTATTGGGCAGACGGTGGTGCGAATGGCGGAAAGTATCCCCTTCGACCGTCTTGCCGGCACCCTCACCGACGCCGAACTGCAACGGTTGGTCAACGCCGCCAAGCATTGGACGGTCGACTTGACCGGCACGCAGGGTTTTGGCGGCGCGCAGGTCACCGCCGGCGGTCTCTCCATGACCGAATTTGACGGGTCTCTCTCTTCCCGCCGCTATCCGCGTATCGCCGCGGTCGGTGAGGTGCTCAACGTTGACGGCGATTGCGGTGGCTACAACCTGCAATGGGCATGGTCGTCGGCCTCTGCCGCTGTCGGCGCGTGGGGAGGCGATCGCCTATGATCCGTGTATCCGAACTGTCGATGCCGCTTAATTACCGACGGGAAGACCTTCCCGCCGCGGCGGCCAAAAAACTGAAATGTCCGCTCAAAACGATTACTTCCTGCCGCTTGGTACGGCAGGCGGTGGACGCCCGTCGGAAGGACAACGTGCATTTTTCCTGCACGGTGGATGTGACGGTGGCGGCGGACGAAACGACCCTCGTCCGCCGTGCGGCCTCTCCCCATATCCGCGCGGTGACCGAACGCCCGTATACCTTGCCGCCGGTGATGCCGTCGGTGACCCGCCCCATCGTGGTCGGTAGCGGTCCTGCCGGCTTGTTTGCTACGTTGATCTTGGCCAAAGCCGGTCGCCGCCCGCTGTTGTTAGAGCGTGGCCGATCGGTCGAACAACGCCGCGCCGACGTGGAAAATTTTCGCCTTACCGGCGTGCTGGACACCCGTTCCAACGTGCAATTCGGTGAAGGCGGCGCCGGCACGTTTTCGGACGGAAAACTCAATACCGGCGTCAACGACCCCCGTTGCCGTTACGTGCTGGAAGTACTGGCAGAGATGGGGGAGGCGGAGGATATTCTGTGGCAGGCAAAACCCCACGCCGGTACCGACCGCCTTTTCAAAATGATGCAAAATCTTCGTGCCGAATTGCTGTCGCTTGGCGCGGAGATCCGCTTTGAAACGCTGGTGACCGATATCCGTACGGAAGACGGCTGCCTCACCGCGTTGGTGACCGAAACGGGGGAGGAGTTTCCCTGCTCGCAGGCGATCTTCGCCATCGGTCATTCTGCCCGCGATACGGTGGAAATGTTGCACCGTCGCGGTGTTCCGATGATCCAAAAGCCCTTTGCGGTCGGCGTGCGTATCGAACATCCGCGGCAAATGATCGACCGTAGCCAATACGGCGCGGCCGCCGGTCATCCGGCACTTGGGGCCGCTCCCTATAAACTAAACGTTACGCCGCCGGACGGTCGCGGTGTGTACTCGTTTTGTATGTGTCCCGGCGGTGAGGTGATGGCCGCTTCTTCGGAAACGGGACGGCTGACCGTTAACGGGATGAGCCGCTTTGCCCGTGACGCCGCCAACTCCAACAGCGCGTTGCTGGTCGGGGTCGATCCGTCGGATTTTCCTTCCGATCATCCGTTGGCGGGCATCGTTTTACAACGGGAATTGGAGGAAGCCGCCTACCGCCTCGGCGGCGGCGACTACCGCGCCCCTGTCCAACTGGTGGGGGATTTTTTGCAAGGTTGCGCTTCCACCACTCTCGGTGAGGTGGAACCGTCCTACCGCCCCGGTTATACGCTGACCGACCTGACCGCCTGTTTACCGTCGTTTGTCAGCCGTTCGCTTCGCGCCGGCTTGCCGTTGCTCGGCGGAAGATTGCGTGGCTTTGACCGTCCGGATGCGGTGCTGACCGGCGTGGAATCCCGCAGTTCTTCGCCGGTGCGGATCCTACGTAACGAACGGTGCGAAAGCGCCGTAGCGGGTCTCTATCCCTGCGGCGAAGGCGCCGGTTATGCCGGCGGTATCGTTTCGGCGGCCGCCGACGGTATTCGTGTAGCGGAATTTATGTTGCAAAATACTTGACTTTATCCGAAAAAATGGGTAAGATAAGACCGTACCCAATCAATTTTTTAGGGAGGAAATAACTATGGCTAACAAATATGCAGGTACCCAGACCGAGAAAAACCTTGAAGCGGCGTTTGCCGGCGAATCGCAGGCTCGCAATAAGTACACCTATTTCGCGTCCAAGGCGAAAAAGGAAGGCTTCGAGCAGATCGCGGCATTGTTTTTGAAGACCGCCGATAACGAGAAAGAACACGCCAAACTGTGGTTCAAGGAACTCAACGGCATCGGTGATACTGCTGAGAACCTCGCTGACGCCGCGGCGGGCGAGAACTACGAATGGACCGATATGTACGCCGGCTTTGCCGAGACGGCCGAGAAGGAAGGCTTTCCGGAACTGGCCGCCAAATTCCGCTTGGTTGCCGCGGTCGAGAAGCACCATGAGGAGCGCTACCGTGCGTTGCTGAAGAACGTTGAGACCGCCGCCGTCTTCGCCAAGAGCGAGGTCAAGGTGTGGGAATGCCGCAACTGCGGTCACATCGTTGTCGGCACCGAGGCACCGGAGATCTGCCCGACCTGCAACCATCCGCAGGCGTATTTCGAACTCCACGCCGAAAATTATTGATTTTCCCAAAAATGCGGGACGTTTCGTCCCGCATTTTTTCTTTGGCAGAATGTCCCGCCGCCCTTGACATTTGTCGGCAAATAGAGTAAACTGTAGAATAGTATTTGATGATTAAGGAGGATCGCCCAATGCGTAATACCCGCGTGTGGCTTTGCCTGTTACTTGTTTGCTTTTTCCTCTTGACCGTCCTGTGCGTCGGTTGTGCGAAGACGCCGGACGAGCCGGACCATTCCGATGCCCCGCCCACCGTTACCACCACCACGATGGACGGCGACTTTGAGACCGAGATCATCGTCCCCGATGAGGACGATATTGCCACGACCACCCTCGGCTACACCACCGGCACCGGCGTGGATGCTTCCACCGCCCACGTGACGGTCACCACCGATGACGGTGAGGCAGTCACCACCGACGGCGGCGCTCCGGTGACCAGTTACGTCTCCACCACCACGACCACGACGACCACCACCCAATCGACCACCACGACCACCGGAGAGGATGAGTCGACCACCACGACCAAGTCGGAGGTCAAGTTGCCGTTCGTTCCGTTTAATAGAGGTGTCCGATGAAACGACCGTACGAGTCTCCGTATCTGGAGTTGTTGCCGTTGCCGGCGGTAGAGACACTGTCTCTGTCCGGTGAGACCGATCCGTCGTTGCCGTTCGTTCCGTTTAACGGCGGCAGTATGGACGATTATTTTTGAGATTTCCGCCCTGTTGCTTGCAATGGGGCGGTTTTCGCGTATTAAGCAAGGGGGGGAAAACGGTGCAAAAACAGCGTTTACTGTTGCTGGCGGCGGTCGCGTTGCTGGTGCTGATGACGGTAGCCGCCGTGTGGCAAGCCCCTTTGCTGTTTCCGTCCTCCGATCTTTCTGCCACCGTCACCACCCGCCCCAAACTGGACGTTAACGTCGCCACGGCTGAGGAATTGATCGCCGTCCCCGGTGTGGATGACGGGTTAGCGGCCGCCATTATTGCCAAGCGAGACCGCATCGGTCGCTACGAAAATCTTTATCAATTGCAAGACGTCCCCGGTATGACCGCGAAAAAATGGGAGGACTTGCAGGAATATTTCATTGTTTCCCCGAAAACCCCTTGAATAAAGAGAAGAAAATTGTTATAATGTTGTTAATTATAATTGCAAGGAGCAAACGGCTATGAATGTCATTTTATTGGCGCATACCCCCACACCGGAGCGCACCGTTGCGGCGGCGGCGCGTCTTTGCTATTCGTCTGCGTCTATCACCGACGTGCGTGACGGGATGTCGGATGAGAAGGTCTCTTCTTTTGTGGATATGTTGGCGGAGATCGGTCACGAAAGCCCGATCGAGCACGCCACCTTCACCTTCGGTATCGAGGGTGTTTCCCGTTCGCTTCTGGCGCAGATCACCCGCCACCGCATCGCTTCGTACAGCGTACAGAGCCAGCGCTACGTGCGGGAAAATTCGTTTGAATACGTCACCCCGCCGGAGATCGAGGCGATTCCGGAGGCGGCCGCCGAATACCGGCAGGCGATGGAGGAGGATCAACGCCATTATGAATCGCTGACCGCCCTGCTCTACGCCAAACACAAGGCGGCGTTTCTTGCCGAGGGTAAGGACGAAAAGACCGCCGCCCGCTTAGCGGAAAAGAAGGCGATCGAGGATGCCCGCTTTGTGCTTCCCAACGCCTGCACCACCAAAATTATGATGACTATGAACGCCCGCAGTTTGTACAATTTCTTCCGTCATCGCTGTTGCAATCGCGCTCAATGGGAGATCCGCGAACTGGCGGAAAAGATGCTTGCCTGTTGCATCGAGGCGGCGCCGGATCTGTTCCGCCGTGCCGGTCCTCCGTGCGTTAGCGGTGGTTGCACTGAAGGTAAGATGACCTGCGGCGAAATGCTCGCCATGCGCGAGAAATACAACCGCTTGCGGGAGGGGAAATGATGGGCAAACTGATCGTTTTGGAAGGTCTGGACGGTTGCGGCAAAAGCACGCAGTTCGACCGCCTGACCGCCTACTTGTCCGAGAGCGGACATCCCTCTGCCAGCATCAGTTTTCCCAACTACGCCGAGCCCTCTTCGGCGTTGGTCAAGGAGTATCTGGCGGGCACCTACGGTTCCAAACCGGATGACGTCAATGCCTACGCGGCCTCTTCCTTCTATGCGGTCGACCGCTACGCCAGTTATAAACAGTTTTGGGAGAAGGACTACCTCGCCGGTTCGCTGATCTTGGCGGCGCGTTATACCACGGCCAACGGTATCTACCAGATGTCCAAATTGCCGGAATCGGAATGGGAAAATTACCTTTCGTGGCTGGAAGATTACGAATACGACCGCCTTGGTCTGCCTCGCCCCGATGAGGTGCTGTTTTTGGATATGCCGCTGGAACTGTCGGAAAAACTGCTTTCCAATCGCTACCACGGCGACGCTTCCAAGAAAGACGTGCATGAGCGGGATAAGAGTTTTATGTACCGTTGCCATGAGATCGCCCGCTTCATCGCCGCCCGTCAGGGCTGGACGATGGTCCCTTGCAGCAAAGACGGCGAGATCCTGCCGATGGACACCATCACCGAGGATCTGAAATCCCGCCTTGCTCGCTGGCTGTAATGAGGTTTTATCTATGATCTACGTTTTTTTAGCGGATGGTTTTGAAGAGACCGAAGCCATCGCCCCCATTGATATGCTTCGTCGCGCCGGTGTGACGGTGCAAACGGTCGGTATCGGTACCGATACCCCCACCGGCACCCACGGTATCACCGTCCGCGCCGACCTGCCCGAAACCGCCGTCACCACCGACGGTCTGGAAGGGATCGTGTTGCCCGGCGGTCTGCCCGGCACCACCAATCTGGAAGCATCCGAAACCGTGCAACGTTTGTTGGACTACTGTGCGGATAACGACCTGCTGATTGCCGCCATCTGTGCCGCTCCGTCGGTGTTGGGGCATAAAGGTCTGCTGGATGGCCGGCGCTACACCTGCTATCCCGGCTTTGAGACCGCTGACGGCGCCACCGGCGAACCGGCCGTGTGTGACGGTCCTATCGTCACCGGTAAAGGTGCCGGTGCGGCGCTGGCGTTCGGCGCGACCCTCATCGAGGCGCTGTGCGGCAAGGAAAAAGCCGACGCCGTCTGCGGCGGTATGCAATGCAGTTGACCGATAAATCGGCGCTTCGCGCGTCTCTCCGCCACCGCCTTGCAAAGCGGGATCCGTCCTTTGCGGCGGCCGCTTCGCTGACTTTGTGCGATCGTATCCGCCAACTGCCGGCGTATGAAAACTGCCGTTGGTTGCTGGCGTTTTCGCCGCTTTCCGACGAGCCGGATATCATCCCGCTGTTGCAAACAGCCTTGGCCGACGGTCATCGGGTGGCCTTGCCGGTCTGTGACCCGATGACGCACACGCTTCGCTTTTACGAGATCACCTCGCTGACCGAGCGGGAACGCGGTCACTACGGCATTGCCGAACCCCCGACCTCGCCCGACCGCCTCTGGCAACCGACCGCCGATGCGCTGTGTTTGGTGCCGGCGCTCGGCTACGACCGCCTCGGTCATCGCCTCGGTCGGGGCGGCGGTTATTACGACCGCTTTTTACCGTACTTTACAGGGGTATCCTGCGGCGTCTGCCTGTCCGATCAACTGTGCGACCGCATCCCCGTGACCCCTACTGACTTTTCACTGTCACTTGTTGTGACGGAAGGAGGAATCTGCTGTGCCTGAACAGGAATCCTTTGATCGCTTGTTGGAGCAACTGACCGGCAACGCCCCCAAGGCGGAGCCGACACCGGAAACTCCCGCTACCGAGGAGGAACAACTGGCGCGTAAACTGGAGGCCGACCGAAAGGATAAGGTTTCCGGTTTTAAATTGCAGTTGGACTTGGACGATTTCGGTGAACTGCCGCCGTCCTCTACCCGACCGGTAACGACCGAACCGCCGGTGGCGGAAGAACCGGTCGAGTCTCGCCCGCAACCGATGCCGTTGGGTGGCGCTGTCCGCACCGAACCGGAGGAGGAACTCAAACCCCTGCCTCCGCCCAGCCGTAAGAAAAAGAAGAAGAGCAAGGGCTATTCGGTGGGTGCCGCTTTGGGCGTGATCCTTGGCGTTTTGCTTTCTTCGGCGTTGCTGTCGTTTGTGTTTGTGTCGGCGGCGGTCGACCTGCTGGGTCTGACCACCAACGCCACGTTGGTGGATGTCACCATTCCGGAGGGTGCCAATACCCGCGAGGTGGCGGATATTCTGAAGGAAAACGGTGTCATTTCGCAAAAACTCATCTTCCGTATGTACTCCCGTATGAGCGGCGGCGACGGTACATACCAGCCCGGTCAGTTCACCGTTTCGGCGGATATGGGCTATGACAATATCATCGCCATCCTGCAGACGGTCGCTGAGCGTGAAACGGTCACCGTCACCTTCCCCGAGGGCAGTACGCTGTTGGATATTGCCGAACTGCTGGAGGCCAATAACGTCTGTTCGCAAAAAGATTTCTTCAACTCGCTTAAAAACGACGATTTCTCCGCTGACTACGATTTCGTCAAAGCCATCCCCGATAACCCCAACCGCCTGTACAAATTGGAGGGTTATCTGTTCCCCGATACCTACGATTTCTTTGTCGAAAGCGCCCCGTACAGCGCCATTTGTCGCTTCCTTGACAACTTCGACAACAAGTTTACCACCTCGATGCGCAGTGCCGTGAAGGCAAAGGGGATGACCATCGACCAGATCGTGACGCTGGCATCGGTCATTCAGAAGGAGGACGACTCCAACGCGGATATCAGTAAGGTCTCCCGCGTCTTCTGGAACCGTCTGGAATCGCCGGCCAACTTCCCGAAACTGCAATCGGATATCACGCAGATGTACGTCGATCAATACGGCGTCAGCGATCAGAATATCCACGACGCATACGACACCTACGTTTGCGACGGCCTGCCGGTCGGTGCTATCTGCAATCCGGGTCTCAAAGCGCTGGATGCGGCCATCTACCCGAGCACCTCGGACGAGGTCGCCGGTTGCTATTATTTCATTTCGGATATGGAATCGGGCGAGACTTACTACTCCCGCACCAAGTCCGAGCACGATTATTGGGTGGCGATCCTGTATGGCTAACCGTCTAAACCGCCCCGAGATTCTTGCTCCGGTCGGGGACAGCGAACGGTTGGATGCCGCCCTGCTGTACGGTGCGGACGCCGTCTATCTGGCGGGAAAGCAGTTTGGTATGCGGCTGGCACCCGCCAACTTCGATTTGGAGGAACTGGCGGCTGGTGTGCAAAAGGCACACGAAAACGGCACCAAGGTGTACGTCACCGTCAACATTCTGCCGCGAAACCGCGACCTGCCGGCTCTGCCGGAGTATCTGTCGGCATTGCAGGATATCGGCGTGGATGCGCTGATACTGGCGGATCTCGGTGCGATGTCGCTGGCTCGCCGCTATGCTCCCAAACTGGAACAGCATATCTCTACCCAGATGGGCGTTGTCAACTACGAATCGGCGCGCGTATTGTACGAAATGGGTGCCAAGCGCGTGGTGCTGGCGCGAGAACTGTCTCTGGAGGAAGTGGCTGAGATCTGCGCCAAAGTCCCCCGTGAATTAGAGGTGGAATGTTTCGTACACGGTGCGATGTGTATGGGCTTTTCCGGTCGTTGCCTGCTGTCGACCTATTTGACCGGACGCGACTCCAACCACGGCGAATGTGCCCAATCCTGCCGCTGGAAGTATCGGATCATCGAAGAGACTCGCCCCGATGCGATCTACGGCGTTGAGCAGGACGAAAACGGCACCTTCTTCTTTAACGCCAAGGATCTCAATATGATCGACCACGTCGCCGCCTTGGCGCAGGCGGGCGTCTCTTCCTTCAAGATTGAAGGACGCGCCAAAGCGCCCTACTACGTGGCGGTGACCACCAATGCCTACCGACAAGCGGTGGACGGTTATATCGCTTCCGGCTGTGCTTCCGACTACCGCCCCGAGCGGTGGCTGGCGGCGGAACTGGATACCATCAGCCACCGTCCCTACGGCACCGGCTTTTATTTCGGTGAACCGGAGCAATATCCCCACTCCAATACCTACATCCGTTCGTGGCAGATCGCCGCGGTGGTCACCGGCTACCGTGACGGCCGCCTTCAACTGCAACAACGCAACCGCTTTTTGGTGGGGGATACGCTGTCGGTGTTGATCCCTGGTGACAAGCCTTTTGACTTAACAGTAACCGAAATGACCGATGGCGAGGGGACGCCCATCGAGGCGGCGCCCCACCCGACAATGGCTGTACAACTGCCTTTTTCGCATCCGTTGCCGATCGGCACGATCCTACGCCGCAAAGCGGATTAATGACAAGATAAATAACTTTACAGCGCACGCGTTTTTGTCTGAGAATGCGTGCGCTTTTTTGTATAAAAAAATCCCTCTTTGCCCATACTGATAAGAGAAAAGAGGGGTAAATTATGGTTAAAAAGAGTTTGATTATCGGGGTCGCTCTTACGTTTTTGCTGTCGGTCTGTCTGTTGCGGGTATCGTATTTGGCCTCGGAGGGGCGCTTGTTTTCGGAAGCATCCGATGACCAGTCCACCCGTCGGCTGACGGTATCGACCGTGCGAGGGACTATTTACGATCGCAAGGGAGTTCCGTTGACCAATACCGGTTCCGAAATTCGTGCCGCCATCGCACCGACCGCCGCGGCGATGCGGACGTTGCGGGAGTCGTTGCCGTCCTCTGAGTCAGCACCGCTATTGGAACGCCTGCGGGAAGGCGGTCCGATTCTGGCCCGCTTTGCGGAATGGTTACCGCCGACCGATGGTATCGTCCAGTTTCAGACACCGCTCCGCTACGGCACCGACGCCTTGGCACCGCACGTCATCGGTTACGTTAACGGCGGCGGCGTCAGCGGGGTGGAATATGCGTTCGATGATTGGCTGACCGCTTGCAGTGGCGAGCAAAGTGCGTCTTTCCGTGTGAATGGATTAGGCCAGCCGATCGCTGACGTTCAGCCGGAGAGGTTCTCCTCGTTAGATAACGCTTTGGCCGGCGTAACGCTGACGCTGGAGGTCGGGTTACAACAATTGGCGGAATCCGCCGCCACGATGACCCGCGGAGCGGTGGTGATCGCCGATGCCAAAACAGGGGAGATCCGCGCCCTTGTCAGCCGTCCCGACTTCGACCAAAACAACGTCGCTGCCGCCTTGTCTGCCGAAGGTTCTCCGTTGCTCAACCGCGCGATAACCGATTACAACGTTGGCTCGGTGTTTAAGATCGTGACCACCGCGGCGGCTTTGGAGGCGGGTATTCCTGTGTCGCAGACCTTCGCCTGCAACGGTGCGGTGCAGGTAGGGGATACCGCCATCCATTGTCATAACCGCCTCGGTCACGGCGTGCAGACGATGGAAGAGGCGTTTGCCAACTCCTGCAACCCCTATTACGTGCAACTGGCACAGCAGGTCGGCGCCGCGCGGCTGTACGCGATGGCGGTCTCGCTGGGGTTAGCGCGTGCGTTGCCGCTTTGCGATAACTGGCAGACCGCCCGTGCGGTCTTGCCGTCGCTGGCTACATTGCTGTCTTCCCCTTCCGAACTGGCCAACCTCGCTTTCGGGCAGGGCCAACTGCTGGTGACGCCGGTCCACCTGTCCGCACTGGTTGGTGCGGTGGTCAACGACGGCGTATGGCAAACCCCCAGCCTGCTGGTCGGCTTGACCGACCGCTTCGGAAAAACCACGCCGGCCGACCGCCCCACGGCTGTTCGGGCGTTTTCCGCTTCCACCGCCGCCGCCCTGCGGCGAATGATGGAGTTGGTGCTGACCGACGACGGTACCAGCGCCAACGCCGCGCCGCTGTGGGGAACAGCCGCCGGTAAGAGCGGCACCGCCGAGACCGGTTGGTATGAGGATGGCTCGCAGGTGGTGCAGAGTTGGATGGCGGGATACTGTCCGGCCGACGATCCCCGCTATACCGTCATCGTGCTGGTGGAAAACAGTATCGTTTCAGGTGAACGCTCTGCGCCTATCTTTCGCACCCTCTGTGAGGAATTGTATTTCTATGACCTGCAACAAGAAAAGCGATGAGGAATTTCCTCATCGCTTTTCTGCGTTTTGCTGTTGCCGGATATACGCTTCCACCTGATTGGGCGGGATATCCAATACCACCGAAAATTCATCGTTTAGCAGTGCTTCGGCACGCTTCATAGCGGCATCGTCTGCTACCCGCAGTTTCTTGCCTTCCTGCTGTAACTGTTCCCGCTGTTGCCGGACACCGCAGATGAGCGCCAGCAACTGGCGGTGCTCACCGCCGCTGATGATAGCGGCGAACCGTTCTTTGCGTACACGCGGATTTTCTTCCGCCAATGCCGCGCAGACAGGAATATTCCTCATCAGCGCAAAGATCTGTTCCCGTGTCAACAGCGGTTGCATCGCGCCTTCCAACTGCTCGTTGCCAATCGGCACGAATACGGTGGAGGTAGGACTGCGTAGTGGCTTGAGTACGTAGTACTGCTGGGTGGCCGTACCGAATTTCTTTTCTTCAATTCCCACGATCTCGCAGACGCCGCTTGTGCGGTAGCGAACAAGGGAAGGAATGGGTCTCATGGCAAATCTCCTTGGCACAGAAAACAGCCGTCTCCGGATTGAGGCGGATTTTTCTAACAGTATTATACCACATCTTTCTCGAAAATGGTAGCCCTTTTTTTACAAAAAAATCGAAAAAAATTATGGTAATAAAGGAAAAAGAACAAAATAGGGGTTGAGATTGGCGACAAGGTATGCTAAAATATTTTAGTTAAAAACAAAATTTTAGGGTGGGTCACTATGCAAAAAACCATTGAAAACCTTCGTAACGTCGCTATCGTCGCTCACGTTGACCACGGCAAGACCACGCTGGTCGATCAGTTGTTGCGCCAGAGCGGTATCTTCCGCGCCAACGAACAGGTCGCTGAACGCGTGATGGACTCCAACGATCTGGAGCGGGAACGCGGTATCACCATTCTTTCCAAAAATACCGCCGTGATGTACGGCGATACCAAGATCAATATCGTGGATACGCCCGGTCACGCCGACTTTGGCGGCGAGGTGGAACGCATTATGCTGATGGTAGACGGTGTTTTACTGTTGGTGGATGCGTTTGAGGGTTGTATGCCCCAGACCCGCTTTGTGCTGAAGAAAGCGCTGGAGGCAGGCAAACGTCCGGTGGTGGTCATCAATAAGATCGACCGTGACGGCGCCCGTCCCAACGAGGTCATCGACGAGATCTTCGATCTGTTCATCGAACTGGGCGCGGATGACGAGCAACTGGATTTTCCGGTGATCTATGCCTCCGGTCGCGCCGGCTACGCTTCGCTCGACCCCGCCGCCCGCGAGGGAAATATGCAACCGCTGTTTGAGGCGATCTTGCAGTATGTGCCGGCACCGGTCGGTGATCCGGATGCGCCTTTGCAGATCCGTTTTTCCAATATTGACTACGACGAGTACGTCGGTCGCATCGGCATCGGCCGTGTGGAACGCGGCACCATCCACGCCGCGCAGGCGGTGACGCTGTGCCACGCCGACGGTACCAACTCGCCGGCGCGCATCGGTAAACTCTACCAGTTCCAAGGTCTCGGCCGCGTGGAATGTGCAGAGGCAACGGTCGGCGATCTGGTCTCGGTCAGCGGCCTGACCGATTTAAACATCGGTGAGACGGCCTGCCACCCCGAATGTGTCGAGCCGTTGCCGTTTGTCCGCATTGACGAGCCGACCATCACCATGACCTTTATGGTCAACACCAGCCCCTTTGCAGGTCAGGACGGCAAATACGTCACCTCCCGCAACCTACGTGACCGCTTGTTCAAAGAGGTGGAGACCAATGTCAGTATGCGCGTGGCAGAGACCGACACCACCGATGCGTTTGAAGTCTCCGGCCGCGGCGAATTGCATCTCTCCATCCTGATCGAGACGATGCGCCGCCAAAGTTATGAATTTGCGGTATCCAATCCCCGTGTCATCTTCAAAGAGCAAAACGGCAAACTGCTCGAACCGATGGAACTGCTGATGATCGAAGTGCCGGAGGAATACGTCGGTGCGGTGATGGAACGCCTCGGCACCCGTAAAGCGGAGATGCTCAATATGGGCAACCGCTCCACCGGTATGACCCATTTGGAATTCCGCATTCCGTCCCGTGGCTTGATGGGCTATCGCCAGCAGTTTTTGACCGACACCAACGGCAAGGGCATTATGAACAGCCTGTTTGACGGTTACGAGGAACATAAGGGGGATATCCCGCAACGCCAGAAAGGTTCGCTGATCGTGGCCGAAACCGGCGAATCCACCGGTTACGGTCTGTTCAACGCGCAAGATCGCGGCGCGATGTTTATCGGGCCGGGCGTGCCGGTATATGAGGGTATGATCGTCGGTGAGACCCCTCGTAGCGAGGATATCGTTGTCAACATCTGCAAGAAAAAGCACGCCACCAACACCCGCGCCGCCGGCTCCGACGAGGCGTTGCGGTTGGTCCCGCCGGTCAAACTGTCGCTGGAACAATCGTTGGAATTCATCAACGACGACGAACTGGTGGAGATCACCCCGAATAACATCCGCCTGCGTAAGCGCATTCTGTCCAAAGAACTGCGTATGAAGGCGGAATCCAAGAAAAAACAACTGTAATTTTGCAAGGAGGAATCTGTTATGTCCAATCTGCCTGAGAAATATACCATGACCATCGCCGGTATGGAACGCGACCTGCCGCTGTGCCCGCTGAACGAGCACTTGAGCATCGGTGCGTTCGTGATGTTCGGTGACGTGGAACTGACGGTGGCGACCGCGACCGAGTTGCTGAAAAAAGCGCCGGAATTCGATATGCTGATCACCGCCGAGGCGAAAGGTATTCCGCTGTGCTACGAAATGGCGCGTCAGAGCGGCAAACCGTATTTTATCGCCCGTAAGTACCCCAAACTGTATATGAAAGATCTGGTCAAGGTGGATGTGAAATCCATCACCACCGACAAGGTGCAGACCCTGTACTTAGACGGCACCGAAGGTGCCAAGATGCACGGCAAACGCGTGCTCATCATCGACGACGTCATTTCCACCGGTGAGAGCCTGCGTGCGGTGGAGGAACTGGTCTCTGCGGCCGGCGGTATCATCTGCGGCCGCGGTGCGGTGCTTGCCGAGGGCGACGCCGCTGACCGCACCGACATCTTCTTCCTCGAAAAACTGCCGTTGTTCTTTGCCGATTAAGTCGTATAACCAGTGAAACGCGTATTTGGTGTGATCGGCTGTACGGCGGCTGTTACACTGTATCTGTGTATGCAGTTGCCGCTCACCGCCGCTTTGTTGCTTGGCGCCGCTTGTCTGCTGGCATTCGGCGTGTTGCTGTGTCTCCCGCGCACGTCGTGGAGGCTGACCGCCGTGACCGTGCTGATGACGGCGGCGGTGGCAGTGACTTCTTTTTCGTTGCAGACTTGGTTGCGGTTGCAACCGGTGATGCAACATGCCGGCGATACCGCTGTGGTCACCGCTACGGTCTATGGGAAGGACACCACGCCCGACAGCATTTCGTATGAACTGCGGGTGGTAGACGGCGACCTGCCCGTCGGCACCAAACTGAAATACTGGCAGTCGGATACCGAATGGCAGGTCGGTGATACGCTGACCGGTAAACTGGAACTGGTCGATATCGAGCAACAGACCGACAGCCGCCTGCTGATGCTGTCCTCCCGCGCCAAGGGAATCTACCTCTACGCGTGGCCGGCCTACACCGGCTCGGTGGAGGATGCCGCCCCGCAGGGATTGCCGCCGATGACCGCGTGGCTTTTCTCTCTGCGGGCCGATCTCTCCGCCCGTGCGACTGAACTGCTCGGCGGGGAAGAGGGTGCTTTGACCGCGGCGGTCTGCTTCGGAGACGTTTCCGGTATCCCGCAAGATACCGAGAACCACTTTCGCCGTGCCGGTATTGCCCATCTGTTGGTGGTCTCCGGTATGCATATGTCGTTGCTGGCTTTGGCGATCAGCAAGTTGCTTCGCCGCCGCTTGTCGGCGCGCTTAACGGCGATTATCACCATTCTCTGCCTGCTGTTCTTTATGCTTCTCATCGGCTTTTCGCCGTCGGTCGTTCGTGCCGGCGTAATGATGATGCTGGTGATGAGCAGCGGCTTGTTCCGCCGCCGCGGAGACGGACTCAACTCCATGGGTTTGGCATTTACCCTGTTATCGCTTGCCGATCCGTTTTGTATCTACGATATCGGCCTGCAACTGTCGTTTGGTGCCACCCTTGGCATCCTGTTGCTGGCCAAACCGCTGGCCGCTTGGTTGCGCTCACTGTTCAAACTGACCCGCGATTCCCGCGGCTATCCGCTGTTTAACGGATTGATTTCGGGTCTGGCGGTCACTTTGGCCGCCACCGTGACGGTGGTGCCGCTGTCGGCTTTGTATTTCGGTACCGTCTCGTTGGTCTCGCCGCTGACCAATCTGTTGTCGATGTGGTTGTCCAACGGCGTGTTGGTGCTTGGCTGGGTGACGGTGTTGCTGTCCTATATCCCGCTTGTCGGCGGGTATATCGGCTTCGCTTTGGCTTGGGTGCAACGCCTGCTGTGTACGGCTTTGCTGGCCTTGGCGGAGTTTTTCGGCGGTTTCATTCGGGCGGTGGTTTCCTTCCATCAACCCTACCAACTGCTGTGGCTGGTCGGCGCACCGCTTCTCTGTCTGCTTGGCTATCGGCTGTTGAAGGGAAAAGGTCTGCGCATAGCGGCCGCGTCTGCCGCCGCTTGCTTGCTGGTGACCGCTCTTCTGCAGACCGCCGTCTGGCACGGCGTCACCACCGTGCGGACGCTGTCCGCCGGTACGAGCGTGGTCACCTTGATCACGCATCATAATCGCCATACGCTGTTGCTTGACGGCAGTGAAAAGAGTTGGAAACAAGCCCGTTATTTGCTGTCCGACCACGCGGTCGTGACGGTGGATTCGGTTTTCGCCTATGCCGAATGGCAACAGGAGGGGTACGACCGATTGCTGGCCGAAGTCAGCGTCCGTAACGCCTACTGGTTGCAGGATACCGAAACGGTACAATTCGGCGAGGATCTGACGGTCTCCGTCAGAAACGGTTTTGTCCGCCTGACGGTGGAGGAGACCAAACTGTTGCTTTGCCCGTCGAGTGGGGACGTCTCCGATCTCCCGTCCGCTTGGTACGCCAACGACGCGATCTGTTTCGTCCGCCGCGCACCGTATTCGGTCGGTCGGCTGACCGCCGATGAGGCGCTGTGGTTTGGCTCTGCCACCGACCGCCAACGCTACGCGGCGACTCTGCCGTGGGGCTGTTATCCCATCACCATACCCGACGGCAACGCCGCCGTCTTTCACACCCGCGGAGCGGGGGATATTACCGTTAACGATTGACCGATAAAGGAGGAAGCACCTTGGCCACGAAAAAGACCGCCGCCCGTGCCGACGAAGCACGGCTGAAAATGCATATCAAGACCGAGGCACTGCTTCCGGTCTACCTGCTGTTTGGGGAGGAGACCTACCTGACCGCCCGCTATGTCGAGCAGTTGGTGGAAAAAGCGCTGAAGGACGATCCGATGCGTGATTTTAACCTCACCCGTTTGGATGGACAAACTTGCGAATCCAACGAGATCCTTGCCGCCGCCGAGACGTTGCCGATGATGGCGGAACGCCGCGTGGTGGTGGTGCGGAACTGGAACGTCGAAAAGGCTTACTACAGCCCCGATGTGCTGAAAAAGGACCTGTCGGATTTCTTTGCCGACCCGCCGGCGGAATGCGTGCTCATCTTCCGCTTGTCCGGTAAACTGTCGGATTTTCTTCCCAAGGACGATAAATACAAATCCACCTCGCCGAAATGGACGGCGTTTTGCGACCTGATCGCCAAACGCGGTATGGTGGTAGAGATCAACTCCCGCCCCGAGGGGGAAAACGCCCGTGCTTTGAGTGCTATGGCGGCTCGCCGCAACGTCAAGATGGAACCGGCCACCGCCCGCGTGTTGATCGACCGCGTCGGTAACGATCTGGCGCGTCTGGTCAACGAGACCGAAAAACTCTGTGCCGCCACCGAGACCGGCGAGATCACGCCGGATCTGGTCCGTGCGCTGACTGCCGAAAGTCTGGAATCCCGTATTTTTGATCTGTCCAAGGCGATCGCCGCTAATCAGGCGGATCGCGTCTACCGCATCCTGCGCGGATTGGAATTTCATCGGGAAGAGCCGTCAAAGGTGCTGTCGGTGCTGGCCGGCTCGTTTGTGGATTACTATCGCGTTCGTGTGGCGTTGGACGGCGGATTGCCCACCCGCTGGGTGATCACCACCTTCCACTACGAAAAACGGGAATTTGTCATCGACCATGCCTTGCAGACGGTGAGAAACCGCTCTACCGCCTGTATTCGCCGTTGCCTTGACCTGCTGTCGCAGGCTAACGACCGCTTAAAATCCACCTCGATCGAGCCGTGGCAACTGCTGGAACAGGTGTCGGTGGAACTAATGCGTGAACTACAGCGGAGGGACAACTGATGCTGTCTATCGATGCGGTCCTCGTGGTGGAGGGCAAGTACGACCGGATCCGTTTATCGGCGGTCACCGATGCCACCGTCTTTACCACCGACGGTTTTGGTATTTTCAAAGATAAAGAGCGGTTGCAACTCCTTCGCTGTCTCGCAAAAGACCGCGGAGTGGTCATCCTGACCGACAGCGACAGTGCCGGTTCGGTCATTCGCAACCACCTCATCGGTGTATTGCCGGATATTGAAGTGCGGCAGGCGTATATTCCGCCGATCGCCGGTAAGGAAAAACGCAAATCCGCCCCTTCCAAAGAAGGCTTGCTCGGGGTAGAGGGGATGGATACCGCCACGTTGGAGGAAGCCTTGCTTCGTGCCGGCGTGGTATCGGATGCCCCGCCCCGCAAGCGGTGGTGTACCCCACAGCGGCTGTATGCCGACGGTCTGTCCGGTCATCCCGACAGCGCCGCCAAACGCCGTGCGCTGTTGCGGTTTCTGCAACTGCCGGAGCACCTGTCGCAGGCCCGCCTGCGTGAAGTGCTGGATACGCTCACCGAGCGGCAATACCAAGAATATCTGGAGAAATTGTGATATGCTGAATGTGACGGTACTGTGCGTGGGCAAACTAAAGGAAGCCTATTGGCGGGATGCCTGCGCCGAATACGCCAAACGCCTCTCGGCCTTCTGCCGCTTTCAGATTGTGGAATTGGAGGAAGCCCGCTTGCCGGAAAAAGCCTCGGCCGCGCAGATTGAGGCGGCTTTGTCCGCCGAGGGCAAGCAGATGCTTGCGAAGATCCCGTCGGGTGCGGCGGTGGTGGCTTTGTGCATTGAAGGCAAGACCTGTTCTTCGCCCGAACTGTCGCAACAGTTGGAGGGCTTCGCCGTTAGCGGAAGCAGTCATATCGTGTTTTGCATCGGCAGTTCTTACGGTCTGTCGCCGGAAGTGAAAACCCGTGCCGACCGCCGCCTCTCGATGTCCCCGATGACCTTCCCGCACCA
Organism: Clostridia bacterium; assembly: GCA_017410585.1. Lineage (GTDB taxonomy): Bacteria > Bacillota > Clostridia > Oscillospirales > Acutalibacteraceae > RGIG426. Next base: position 16,270 of record JAFQQM010000038.1, on the reverse strand, counting down.
ACTCGCACGGGTGATGCTGTGCGAGCAAATTTACCGTGCGATGCAGATCAGCCACGGCGGAAAATATCACAAATAGTAACAATTGGTAATTTTTCTTGCATTTTCGGTTATTTTTGTATATAATGGAATGTACACCATAGCGGCGTGTTACCAAGCCGCGGACTTTTCACGGAAAGGGGTCTCTTTCGATGGATGTCCGGTTCCCGCTTTTTTTGGATCTGAATGACAACAATTGCACCATTATCGGCGGTGGCGATTATGCTTCGCTGTGCGCGGATATGTTCTTGCAGTTTGGTGCCAAGGTCACGGTGATCAGCCCCGTCATTAACCCCCGCCTTCAGGAATTGGAACAGCAAAAGCGCATCCGCTATATCCCGCGTAAGTTTTTCAGGGGAGATTGCGCCAATGCCTATCTTTGCGTAGCTGCGACCGATTCCGAGTCGGTCAACGTTGCCGTTTCGGTGGAATGCAAATCCCGCGGTATTCCGGTCAACGTCAAAGCCCCTGCGGCTTACGGTACCTTCCGCCTGCCGGCGGCGGTGCTGTGCGATGACGTGGTGGTAGCCGCCTACAGCGATCCGCAAAACCGCCACGCGCTGGCTAATCTGCGCGCATACCTGAAAGAACAAATGCCCACCCTGTGGCAGCAGTCCAAGGACGCCGCCAAAAACCAATAATGTGCGAAGACCTGCTCTGCGGGTCTTCTTTTGAATGGAGGATATCTATGAGTCAGTTGCTCGAGCAACAGATGGAATCGGTGGTATGCCGCTTCCGTGTCAAAGGTAAGATCAAGCAAATTCTGCCGTTTGGTAGCGGCCATATCAACCGCACCTACATCGTCACGATGACCGATGGCGGCGAGGAAAAACAGTACACGTTGCAACAGATCAACACCTCGGTCTTCCGCAATCCGGATGAACTGATGGAAAATATCCAGAATATCACCGCCCATATCCGCCGCAAACTGCGTGCGGAGGGGAAGGATGCGGAACGCGGCACGTTGCATATGTTGCCCGATCGCACGGGAGAACACCGTTACGTCAAGGATGCTTACGGCAGTTATTGGCGGATGTACCCGTTTATTGACGATTGCGTGACCTACGACATCGTCGACTGTCCCGACGTCTTCCGTAACGCCGCCCGCGGCTTCGGCCGCTTTCAGGCGCAGTTGGCGGATTTTCCGGCTTACACCTTAAACGAGACCATCCCGCACTTCCACGATACCGGTAGCCGCTATATGGATTTTGAGGCGGCGGTAGCGCGCGACTTGGTCGGCCGCGCCGCCAACGTGCAAGAGGAGATCGCGTTTGTCCGCGCCCGCCGGAAGGAGACCTACCTCATTCAAAACCGCATCATTGCCGGTGAGATCCCGCTTCGCGTTACCCACAACGACACCAAACTCAATAACGTGCTGATGGATGCGGATAATAACGCCGTCTGTGTGGTCGATCTTGACACGGTTATGCCCGGTTCGGCGCTGTACGACTTTGGCGACAGTATCCGCTTCGGTGCTTCCACCGCCTTGGAGGATGAGGAAGATCTCTCCAAAGTCCACCTCGATCTGGAACTGTTTGAGGCATTTGCGGACGGCTATCTGGAGACTGCCGGCGCGGCCTTTACCCCGCTGGAGATCGAACTACTGCCGTTTTCCGCCAAACTGATGACGCTGGAATGCGGTATCCGCTTTCTCACCGATTACTTAAACGGCGATACTTACTTTAAAATTTCCCACTCGGAGCATAACCTCCTTCGCGCCCGCACCCAGTTCAAACTGGTGCAGGAGGACGAGGAGAAGATGGAAGAGATGCAGGCGATCATCGCCAAACTCGTCCAAAAATACACCGGCAAATAAACGCCCGCCATTGCCCGTTTCTGCCTTGTGGTGATCATATTCGTTAAAAATATAAGTACCCTCTCCCTGCGTTTTTTCGCGGGGAGGGGGATATGCTTATATGTTTTATAAATGAAAGGAGTGTCTGTTCGTGAAGTCTTGTCAAAAATGGTTATCTATCCTATTGTCCGCGGTGTTATTACTTGGTTGTCTGCCGCTGTCTGCGGTGGCGGCCGATGATGCCGGACGCGCATCCTTCGTCGGCTCCTATGTAACGTTGGGGGATGAATTGGATGTTACGTTCGTGCTGTCGGTTCCTTCTGCACTGCTGCCGGAAACGCTTACCGTTTCTTTTGACGTCGACGGCAAGACTGCCACCGTGCCGCTGACCGCCGACGGCGATACGTATACCGCCACGGTGAAGGTGTCTGCCAAGCAGATGACCGCCCCCATCGTAGCCACTTTGTGCGACGGTGACGAGACGGTACATGACACGAAAACCTATACGGTGGCGGAGTATGCTTCCTATTTGATAGCAGGAGACTTTCTTGGCTACCACAAAGACGTTGCCAGAGCCATGCTTAACTACGGTGCCGCCGCGCAGTTGTATTTTAATTATCGCACCGACGACCTCGCCAACGCCGATTGCGCGTATACGGCAGAGGAACTGGCGGCTGTGAATACGGCTGACCTGCCGTCGCTGACGGCGGAAAACGGTCTGGAGAACTACCTCGGTGCCACTCTGTTACTCCGCGATACGGTCGGCGTCCGCCTCTATTTTGAGGGCGAGGTGGAGGGCGGTACGGCTGCCTCGGTCGGCTGGTACCGTGAACTGAGCGGAATCGATGCCGCCAACCTGTCCACCGTTTTTGAACTGGCGGTGGAGGATGCTACCTACGCTTTCAGCGTGTTGTCCTTCGCCAAAACGGTCATCGAAGGGGACTATTCGGAGCCGTTTCAACACTTGATGCGTACCATCGTACTGTATTCCCGTTATGTGGATGCCATCGACGGTACAGCACCGCTGGAAGGCTTTGCCTATAAACTGTCGGTCGATCAGAAGAATCTGTCCGATACGCTGTACGTCACCCACACGGTGGATAGCGCCCGCTATCTGAAAGCCATCCCGTTCTCGCCGCACGCTCCCGATTTCTATGTGGAAAAAACCGACGGTGGCTATTATATCTACACCTACGTAGATTCGGTCAAACAGTACGTGACCGCCACCACCGGTCCCAACGCGCTGTCCTATACCTCGGGTGCGACTACCGTCTTCTCGTACGATGCGGCGCTGAATGTCTGGTGCACCAACATCGGCGGCACCGACTTTGCGGTCGGCACCTACAACACGTATGCTACGATCTCGCTGTCGTATAAATCGTATTATACCGAAACCAGCAGCGGTGTCACCCAGTTCCCGATGGCGTTCGCGCTTTCGTCGGCACAGCGACCGACCGATGCGGAGATCGTCGATGCCGCCTATGACTTGATGGTAGGCACCGAACTGGGCATCTACACGCTGACCGGAACGGTGCTGTCGGTCAATACCGCCTATAACCCCACCTACGGGAATATCACCGTCACCATCGAGGTGGAGGGGAAGGCGGACAAACCCGTTATGTGCTACCGCTTGAAGGGAGATGGCGCGGAAACGCTGGCCACCGGTGATGTCATTACTGTCACCGGTAACCTCATCAACTACGATAACCAAAGCGAGACCGGTCTGGTGGAATTTGCGCAAGGCTGTACGCTGGATGCGGTAGAGAAATTTGTTCCGCCGGAATTGGATGAGGATTGCACGCACGTCGATGCCGACAATGACAACTACTGTGACCTGTGCGACGGTTACGTGGTGGTCATCATCGACTTCTATGCGCTCAACGACCTGCACGGTAAGTTTGAGGATACCGATGAGCAATTCGGCGTGGACGAGATGACTACCTACTTTAAGAACGCCCAAGCTACTGACGAGGCGATGGTACTGCTGTCCAGCGGCGATATGTGGCAGGGCAGTCCCGAATCCAATCTCACGCAAGGCGCGATCATCACCGAATGGATGAATTCGCTGTCCTTTGATGCGATGACCCTCGGTAACCACGAATACGACTGGGGCAGAGAAGCCATCGAAAGCAACGCCGCTATCGCGGATTTCCCGTATCTGGCGATCAACGTCTACGACGTAGCGACCAATGAACGGGCCGACTACGCCGGCACGTCTGTTTTGATCGAACGCGAAGGCCTGCAGATCGGTATCATCGGTGCTATCGGCGATTGCTACAGTTCCATCTCGGCGGATAAGGTCGAGGACGTCTATTTCAAGGTCGGTGACGAACTGACCGCCTTGGTCAAGGCCGAATCCGACCGGTTGCGTGAAGCGGGGGCGGACGTGATTGTGTACACGTTGCACGACGGCTTTAACGGTTCCTTTACCGGTTCGCTGACCGACGAGGATATGGCGAGTTACTATGACGGCGTGCTGTCCGAAGGTTACGTCGATCTGGTGTTCGAAGCCCACACCCACCAACAGTATATTTATACCGATGACGAAGGTGTCTTCCACCTGCAAGGCGGCGGCGACAACAGCGGCCTGTCCCACGTGGAGATGGCGGTCAATATTGCCAACGACAGCAAATGGGTCCAAACCGCTTCCATCGTCGATCCCTCCACTTACGCCCACTTAAACGACGATCCCATCGTGGACGAACTGATGGAAAAATACGACGACACGGTCGGTTTCGTGTACGAAGTGATCGGTACCAACAGCGCCGACCGCGACTCTCAGGAACTGAAAGAACTGGTCGCCAAACTGTACTACGAGGCCGGTATGGAGCAATGGGGCGAGCAGTACGATATCGCGCTGGGCGGCGGCTATTTGAGTATCCGCAGTCCGTACGTCCTGCGCGCCGGTGACGTCAACTACGCCAAACTGTTGATGCTGTTCCCGTTCGATAACGCCCTGCAACTCTGCAGTATTTCGGGTGCCGACCTGCTTACCCGCTTCTATGAAAACAGCGGCTACGTGTTGTATTATGAAGAATACGGTGAAAACCTGCGCGAAAACATCGATCCGGAAGCCACCTACTACGTCGTGGTGGATACCTACAATTCCACCTATGCGGATAACAACCTGACGGTGATCGACACCTACGATCCGGCAGAGACCTACGCCCGCGATTTCTTGGCGGAGTACGTCAAGGCCGGCGGTCTGGAATAAAATCGCATACAGCCCATTTCAAGCGGCGAGGGGAAACCCTCGTCGCTTGTCATTTTCCACAAAATCCATACGGGTGGCAGGCAGAAAGATTGTGCATAGAATTTGCATATTTTTTCAGAAACATCGTTGACTTTTCCTTAAATAATAGTATAATAGTATGCGTGAGTTTGTATCGAGTTGTGTATAAATATACACAATATAACGCATAAATATGCAAAAGGAATGAGCATTCGTATGAAAACCGTATTCATCGACGGTCGGGAGGGGACGACCGGCCTGCGTATTTTTGAACGCTTTGCGGCGCGTGACGACCTGCGGGTCATCGTGTTGCCGGAGGACAAGCGGAAAGACCCTGCCGCCCGCAAAGAGGCGATCAATGCCGCCGACGTGGCGTTTTTGTGCCTGCCGGATGCGGCGGCCAGAGAATCGGTGTCGTTGGTGGATAACGATCACACCATCGTCATCGACACGTCGACCGCCCACCGCACCTTGCCCGATTGGGATTACGGCTTTCCGGAACTGTCTGCCGCCCACCGCGAGGCACTCCGAACCAGCCGCCGCATCGCCGTGCCGGGCTGTCACGCCGGCGGTTTTGTCTCGCTGGCGTATCCGCTGGTCAAAAGCGGTCTGTTGCCGGCGGATGCGCCGCTCTCCTGCTTCTCGGTGACCGGCTATAGCGGCGGCGGTAAAAAGATGATCGCCCAGTATGAGGACGACACCCGCGAGGCGGAACTGTCCTCGCCGCGTCAGTACGGGCTGACTCAACAGCATAAGCACCTGCCGGAGATGCAACGTATCCCCGGCCTGTCCCGTCCGCCGGTCTTCTGCCCGATCGTGGCCGATTACCCCTGCGGTATGGTGGTCTCCCTGCCGTTGCCGGTGGAACTCTTCTCTCGCCGTATCAGCGTGTCCGAACTGCGCGAACGGTTTGCCTCGCACTATGCGGGGAGCAAACTGGTCCGTGTTATGCCGGAATGCACCGCCCCGATGCTCGGCTCAAACAATCGCGCCGGTTGGGACGGTATGGAGATCTACGTGTACGGTAACGATGACCGTCTGGTGGTCGCTTCCCGCTTTGATAACCTCGGGAAAGGCGCCTCCGGTGCGGCGGTGCAATGTATGAATATCGCGCTCGGTCTGGACGAAACGACCGGCCTGTGTGTGGAGGAATGACCCATGATCAAAACTATCAACGGCGGCGTCTGCGCCCCCATCGGCTTTACGGCGGCGGGCGTGCATTGCGGCGTCCGCAAGAATAAAAGCAAGCGCGATCTCGCGCTCATTCTCAGTGACACTCCCTGTGCCGCGGCGGCGGTGTATACCACCAATCTGGTGAAGGGCGCACCCATTGAGGTGACCAAGAAAAATATCGCTGACGGCCAAGCGCAGGCGATCATCTGCAACAGCGGTAACGCCAACACCTGCAACGCCGACGGCATGGAGGTGGCAGAGAAGATGTGCGCGCTGGTCGAGCAGGCCACCGGTATTCCCGCATCCGACGTGGTGGTGGCATCCACCGGCGTCATCGGCCAACCGCTGGATATCACCCCGATCCAAAACGGGATGGCGGCGCTGGTCGCCGACCTGTCGGCTGACGGCAGTCAGCGTGCGGCGGAGGGTATTATGACCACCGACACCCGCCTCAAAGAAATCGCGGTGGAATTTACCGTCGGCGGCAAGACCTGCAAGATGGGCGGCATTGCCAAGGGGAGCGGTATGATCCACCCGAATATGGCGACTATGCTGGTGTTTATCACCACCGACGCCGCCATTGAGCCGTCGTTGCTTGACCGCTTGCTTCGCGGCGACGTGCAGAATTCGTTTAATATGGTCAGCGTGGACGGCGATACCTCCACCAACGACACGGTGGCGGTGCTGGCCAACGGCCGCGCCGGCAACCCCGTGATCACCGGCGAAGGGGAGGACCTCGCCGCTTTTGCGGAGGCTCTTGCCACCGTCACCACCTATCTGTGCCGTTGCATCGCCAAGGACGGCGAAGGCGCCACCAAACTGCTGGAATGCCGCGTCAGCGGCGCGGCCACCCTGCTGACCGCCAAGACGGTCGCCAAAGCGGTCGTCTGCTCGTCGCTGCTTAAGGCGGCGATGTTCGGTGCGGATGCCAACTGGGGTCGTGTGCTGTGTGCCATCGGTTACAGCGGCGCGGCGGTGGACGTCACCAAGATCGACGTATCCTTTGCTTCCCGCAAGGGCCGTATTACCGTCTGCCAAAACGGTGCCGGCGTTCCCTTCTCGGAGCAACTGGCCAAGACCATCCTGCTGGAAGACGAGATTATCATTGATATCACCTTGAACGAAGGAACGGAGTCCGCCACCGCCTTTGGCTGTGATCTGACCTACGATTACGTCAAGATCAACGGCGACTACCGCACCTGATAGGAGAAAACAGTATGGAATTTCAAAACGTCAAACTCAATAACGCCCAGCGCGCTCGCGTGCTGGTCCACGCCCTGCCGTATATTCAGCAGTATACCGGTAAGATCATCGTGGTCAAGTACGGCGGTAACGCGATGGTCAACGAAGAACTGAAAAACGCGGTCATGCGTGACGTGGTACTGCTGTCGCTGGTCGGCGTCAAGGTGGTGCTGGTCCATGGCGGCGGTCCGGAGATTTCCGAGATGCTCGCCCGTGTGGGGAAGGAATCCCGCTTTGTGGACGGCTTGCGTGTCACCGACGAGGAGACCGCCGACATCGTGCAGATGGTGCTGTCCGGCAAGGTGAATAAATCGCTGGTGCGGCAGATCGAAAGCATCGGCGGCAAGGCGATCGGTCTGTCCGGCGTGGACGGCGGCCTCATCCGCGCCCATACCAAGGACGAACGCCTCGGCTACGTCGGCGAGATCGACGAGGTCAACGCCGATATCATCCGCGATACGCTGGAACACGGTTATATTCCGGTGGTATCCACCGTCGGCTACGATAACGAAGGCCACGTGTACAATATCAATGCCGATACCGCCGCGGCGGCGATCGCCGCCAACCTCAAGGCGGAGAGTATGATCGCGATGACCGATATCAGCGGTCTGTTGCGGGATAAGGACGATCCGGATTCGCTCATTCCGCTGGTCAAGGTAGACGAAGTACCGGCGCTCATCGAGCAGGGGATCATCTCCGGCGGTATGTTGCCGAAGGTGCAATGCTGTGTCGATGCCATCCACGGCGGCGTGAACAAGGTGTTTATCATCGACGGTCGCGTTCCGCATTCCATTCTCATTGAAACGCTGACCAGTGAAGGTCTCGGCACGATGTTTGTATAAGGGAAAAACTATGAACACAGTAGAACGCGACAATGCGTATATCGAACATACCTATAACCGTTTTCCGCTGACGCTGGTATCGGGTCACGGTTCGATCGTCACCGATGAAAACGGCCAAGATTATATCGACTTCGCCACCGGCATTGCCACCAACACCTTCGGTGTGGCGGATGCCGCTTGGTTGCAGGCGGTGACCGAGCAGGCGGGAAAAGTGCAACACACGTCCAACCTGTTTTACAGCGAACCGTGTGCGCGGTTGGCGGAAAAACTTTGCACCCGCACGGGAATGCGAAAGGTCTTTTTCTGCAATTCCGGTGCCGAGGCTAACGAAGGCGCCATCAAGATCGCCCGCAAGTACGCCGCCGACCGCGGCAACACCGCGCCGGTCATCGTGACGCTGAAAAACAGTTTCCACGGCCGCACGGTCACCACGTTGGCGGCAACGGGACAGGATGTTTATCACACGCATTTCGGTCCGTTTCCGGAGGGATTCGTGTACGCTGAGGCGAACGATCTGGAGGACACGTTGCAGAAACTCTCTGCGGAAAACGTCTGCGCCATCCTGATGGAAACGGTGCAGGGCGAGGGTGGCATCAACGTGCTGGAAACGGCGTACGTGCAGGCGGTGGCCGCCGCCTGCGCCGAGCAGGATAAACTGCTGATGATCGACGAGGTACAGACCGGCAACGGCCGTACCGGAAAACTCTATTCCTTCCAGCACTACGGTATTACTCCCGACGTGGTGAGTACCGCCAAAGGACTGGCAGGCGGCTTGCCGTTTGGTGCGATCCTGATCGGCGAAAAGGCAGAAGGCACGCTGGTGGCGGGTACGCACGGCTCCACCTTCGGCGGCAACCCCGTTTGCGCGGCGGCCGCCAACAGCATCGTCGATCGGCTGACCGACGAACTGTTTGCAGAGATCGAGGCGAAATCCGCTTATTTCCGCGAAACGCTTGACGGCGCGGATGGCGTTGCCGAACTGGCAGGACGCGGCTTGATGCTCGGTATCCTGCCGGCAAAAAAGACCGCCGCCGACGTGGTCAAAGAATGTCGGGAGCAGGGTCTGTTGGTGTTGACCGCCAAGAACAAGGTCCGGCTGCTGCCGGCGCTGAACATCGGTTGGAATGAATGGAAACAAGGCTTGGAAATTTTGAAAGGAGTGCTGGCAAAATGACGCAAAAGCATCTGCTCAAACTCGGTGACTGGTCGACCGCCGATATTATGGAGACACTCGATCTGGCCGATAAACTGAAATACGAAAACAAACACGGTATCCGCCACCATCATCTGGCGGGTCAGACGCTCGGGATGATCTTCCAAAAATCCTCTACCCGCACCCGCGTCTCGTTTGAGACGGGTATGTACCAACTGGGCGGTCAGGCGCTGTTCCTCAGCAACCGTGACCTGCAGATCGGCCGCGGTGAGCCGGTGGAAGATACCGCCCGCGTCCTCTCCCGCTATCTGGACGGTATTATGATCCGCACCTTCGCTCAGCAGGAAGTAGAGGATCTTGCCAAGTACGGTTCCATTCCGATCATCAACGGTCTGACCGACTATTGCCATCCCTGTCAGGTGCTGGCTGACCTGCAGACCATCCGTGAGCATAAGGGCCACTTGGACGGCCGCAAACTGTGCTTTATCGGTGACGGCAACAATATGGCCAACTCGCTGATCGTCGGTTGCCTGAAAGCCGGTATGAAGGTGTCGGTCGCCTGTCCGGACGGTTATCAGCCGGATGCAGAAATCCGAAAATGGGCGGATGAGACCGGCCGCTTCCTCTGTACCTCCAACGTGTTGGAGGCCGCCGCCGATGCCGATGCACTGTATACCGACGTGTGGGCGTCGATGGGGCAGGAAGAAGAGGCGAAAGAGCGCCAAAAGATCTTTGCCGGCTACCAGATCAATGCCGACGTGATGAAGGTGGCCGCCGATAAGGCGATGGTGATGCATTGCCTGCCGGCTCACCGCGGCGAGGAGATCACCGCCGACGTGATGGAAGCGCACGCTGACGAGATCTTTGACGAGGCTGAAAACCGCTTGCACGCGCAAAAGGCGGTTATGGTGCTGCTGATGCAGAAATAAGATGAGTAACGTTTTTATTAATCATCCGTACGGAGCGTTTTGTTACCGCGTAGCCGGTATCTGTATCCGTGACGGTCAGATCTTATTACAAAAATCCGGCAATGCGATGGAATATACCTTGCCGGGCGGTCTGGTAGAAATGGGGGAGACCGGCGCTGTCGCGCTGGCCCGTCAACTGGGTGAAGCACTGGGCGCGCCGGTGACGGTGGGCGACCTCAAATGGGTGGGAGAAACCTTCTATCCGTGGGATCTGACCCCCTGTCACCAGTTGGGCTTCTACTACGCCGTCACCCTGCCGGAAGACGTCTGCACCGAGCCGACGACCACCTCGCTGGTGCGTAAGCACGGACAGGCGTTTGACGTGAACTTTCATTGGGTGCCGCTGGCTGACCTGCCGTCGCTGTCGGTCTGCCCGACCGATATCCCGCAACTGCTTAACGGTTGGGATAACGGCGTACAGCATTTTATCTGCCGCAAATAAAAAGGAAGGCTTGCTTGGCAAGCCTTCCTTTTTTTGTTATTTCAGTCCCTGCTTTTTGAGGAATACCCACATCACCAGCCGTTGCGGGAGCAACTTGGCGGCAACGTGCTGGAACTTGTTGATCCAACCGTGAACCGACATATCCTTGCCGCGTCCCGCATCGCGGATGGCGGTCTTGATCACGTCCTCCGCCTTGTACATCACCTCATACTTGGTGACGACGGCATTGCCGGGATGTTCGTGAACGTTGTCAAAGAAATTTGTCCCTACCCAATACGGACACATACAAGTAACGGTCACGCCCTGCCGCCGGACTTCTTTGTTCATCGCACGGGAATAACTGCGTACAAACGCTTTTGTTGCACCGTACAGACCGACGTAGGGAAGCGGCTGGAATGCCGATGCCGAGCCGGTATTGACCATATGTGCGCCCTTGGGCATATACGGCAATGCCCGCAACGCCATATTGACTACGCCGCCGCAGTTGGTAGCGATCATCGAGAGCGACTCTTCCGGTGATAACTCGTCACAGCGGCAGAATTTGCCCCAGCCGGCATTGTTGATACACCAGACGATCTCCGGCTTTTCCGCCGCCACCGTCTCGAAAAATACCGCCACCTGTGCGCTGTCCGATACGTCCACCGAGAAGGTGCGGACCGGCTTTTGCACCTCGGCCGCCAGTTCATCCAGTTTTTGTTGATTGCGGGCCAATGCCCAGATCTCGTCAACCTCCGGTCGTCCCGCCAACTGCAATGCAAATTCGCGTCCCATACCGGAACTCGCGCCGGTAATCAAAGCGATCTTAGCCATTGGTGCCTCCTTGGTTTTTCTTTGCAAGATATTTTTCATACAGAGAACCGATTAAATTGGTAATATCGAAATTCGGTTCCAGAATAGGCTTGAACAATTTCTTGATCCAATCCGTCGAAAGCAGGAACGCGATAGCGACGCCGCCAAGGATATAGGCCAGTTTCAACCACCAGGTATTCAAATCGGCACAGAACTGCGTTTTTTGATTAATGCAACGGATCGCTACGATAAATAAAGCGTGAAGTACGTAGATATACATACTGTTCTGCCCCAATTTGGTGAAGATGGATTTTTTGCGGGGACAGAGTGCATAAAATGCCAAGGCGATGATTGGCACGCCCAGTAAGAACAAGCCGCGTCCCACCACGGCCGGCACGCCGAATGCCATTGGTCCGACTGCCGCATACGATTGTGATAGACCGAACATTTTCGGGAAGGACACACACCATTCTTCATGAGAGATAAAGAAGATGTACCCAACCCAGACCAGTACCGCCGGAATACAGACCCACCACTTATTGCGGATGTATTGCAACCAGTTTTTCGGCAAGAAATAACCGAGCAAGAAGAAGATATAATAACTGGCAATCTTGGTCAGACTGAAGATGGTCACTTGCTTGAAGTATCCGCAGGCCAGACTCAACAGCAAAGCTCCGCCCAGAAACAGCAACGGGTGCCGTTGCGGCTTTAATGCGGCGGTAATCGGAACGTAGAGAATGATGGCAAATAAATACCAAAGCTGATAGATCGGGATAAAGAAGGAAAACGTCCGACTGTCGAAATAGGTGGCGTTGGCCGCGCTGAATCCGCTGTGCCAGACAGAAACGAAGCAGTAAAGCAAAATTTGTGAGGTGATAAACGGAACCACGTTCTTATTGACGACCGATAGATAATCCTGCTGATCTACCCGCCGCTTGGAGAGGTAGCCGGTCAGAATCATAAAGGTGCCCATATGAAAGGTGTTGATCAGATCGTATAAAAAACGATAAGAAGGAAATAAGGCGCTGGGTTGTGCCAACAGATGTCCCACCACGACGGTGATCATCAAAATTCCCTTGATGTTATCTATCCAGTAATCGTGCTGTTTGGCAGTTAATACGCTGTTTTCGGTTGCTTGCATATTCATACCCCCTTCTTGTTAATATACCACAATTTCCCGCTTTTGTCAAATAACGGAAAATCCCCGCAGGAGATCCTGCGGGGATGCTTGTCATAACAGATGAATGCCGGCCTCTGCGCAAGCCGCCTTGACCTCTTCCGGCCACACCGCCGATTGCACCTCGCCGATGTGTGCTTTGTGCAGGAAGAACATACACATACGCGACTGCCCGATACCGCCGCCCATCGTGTAGGGGAGTTTTCCTTCCAGCAACCGCTTTTGGAAATCCAGTTCCTTGCGCTCTTCCGCACCGCGGATGATCAACTGGGTCATCAGGCGTTCCTCGTCTACGCGGATGCCCATCGACGACAACTCCAGTGCAATATCCAGCACGGGATAATACACCATCAGATCGCCGTTTAAAGTCCAGTCATCGTAGTCGGGGGCGCGTCCGTCATGGATGTTGCCGGATCTCAGCACACCGCCGATCTGCATCAGAAAATAGGCGCCGAATTCTTTGGCCGCTTCGTATTCCCGCTGTTTCGGCGTCAGATCGGGATACTTGTCTTCCAGTTCCTGCGAAGTGATAAAGGTGATCTTCTCCGGCAACAACTTCTCGATAAAATCGTACTCGTCGGCCACGTAGTTTTCGGTATGCTTGAGCGCCGCATACACGCATTTGACCGTTTCCTTGAGTTTTTTTTCGGTCCGCTCTTCCTTGAGGATGATCTTCTCCCAGTCCCACTGATCCACGTAGATGGAATGGATGTTGTCGGTGTCTTCGTCACGGCGGATGGCGCTCATATCGGTATACAGACCCTCGCCCGGCTTAAAGCCGTACCGCCCCAGTGCATCGCGCTTCCACTTGGCCAGCGACTGCACCACCTCATAGGTGTCTTCAAAGCCCTTGATATCAAAGGCAACCGGCCGTTCGATCCCGTTTAACGTGTCGTTTAAACCGGAAGAGCGGCTGACAAACAACGGAGCCGAAACACGGGTGAGATTCAGTTGAATAGCAAGATCCCGTTCAAAGAAATCCTTGACCTTCTTGATGGCGATCTGTGTTTGTCGCACGTCCAGAAGTGAACGGTATCCCTCAGGAATGGTCAGCATGGAAATACCTTCTTTAAAATAAAATACTCCCATAGTATACCACACCCGTTTCCGAAAATCAACCCCTGTGCCAAAAACGAAAAGAGAGGCGAAAAGCCTCTCTTTTCGGGGGTCATACCGTACCGGTGACGACCAGCGTGACGCTACCGGGTGTGACCGTCCAGATACCGGTGGCCGGATCTTGCGTGTAGGTTGCCGCCGGCACTTGGATCTGTCCCTGTTGCGTGGTAAAGGTACCGCTTGCCTCGTCGTAGGTGTAATTGACCGCTTCGGTCCACGCGGTGCCGTCGTAGGTGACCGTAATATCCGATAGGATCGGGTCGAACACGTCGGTCAGCACGATGCCGTCGGTCGCTCCGGCGGCCGTACCGCTGTTTTGAATGAGGAAGGTATAGGTCAGTTGCCCGTTTTCCGCTACCGGTACCGGCGACAGCGACTTGGTGATCGACAGCCGCGGTTCGGCGTCAGCGGTCACGGTCGCTTGAGCGGTAATGGGGGAGATACCGCCGCTGACCGTTACTTCATTGACAATGCTGCCTTCCGGCGGTGCGAAGGCATTGGCTGTCGCTTGATACAGGACGGTGGCGTTGCCGTTAGCCGGTACGCTGATGCCGCTGATGATCAGCGGCGAGCCGGCTGTCACGGCCGGTGTCGGCTGTAAGACCCCATCGGCGTATACCTGCACCGCGCCGTCCACGTAGGTGAGCGGGACACGCGTCTCGGCACCGAAGGCATACTCACCGAGATCATCGGTCAGCGTCAAACCGGTCAGCGTGGTCTCACCGTCATTGATCAGATTGACCACGTAGGTGACCGTCCCGCCAACCGTATAACTGTCCGAGAGTGCCGTTTTATTGACCGAGAGCACTTCGGTGATCTCACCGACTACCACGTTGGAGGTGACCGTTCCACCGGAGTAGGTCAGCGTGGCTTGGTTGGTAAACTGTGCCATTGGTTTTGCTCCTTTCGCTATGAGATAGGGCAGAGGGGCTGTCCGGTTGCCCTTCACTATAAACTATGCGAAATTCGCGTATTTCGTTAGAAAACTCTTTACTTTTGTCGGCAAAAGGTCTAATATAGTAAGGTACACTTTGCAAAGAAGAAGGGTCCCTATGTTCGATTTCAAAAAAGGCCTGCGCGACGGTATCCCTATCGCGATCGGCTATTTTGCGGTCAGTTTCGGTTTCGGTGTGCTGACCTTCCAAAACGGCGTTCCGCCGTGGCTGGCGGTGCTGATGAGCCTCACGAACGTCACCAGTGCCGGTCAGTATGCCGGTTTGGAGGTCATCTCGGCGGCGAGCGGATTGGCGCTGGCCGTGGTGTTGGAACTGATCCTTACCCAACTGATCATCAACCTGCGCTATGCGCTGATGAGTCTGTCGCTGACCCAAAAACTTTCGCCTTCCATCAAGGGTTGGCAACGCTTGGTCATCGCCTTTGCCAATACCGACGAAGTCTTCGCGGTCGCTATGACGCAGACCGGCGACCTTTCTTTCCGCTATATGGTGGGCTTGCAACTGTTACCCATCCTCGGCTGGACCGCCGGCACCGCCGTCGGTGCGCTGGCCTGCGGTCTACTGCCTACCTCATTGCAGATCGCCCTCGGTGTGGCACTGTATGGGATGTTTATCGCTATCGTGGTGCCGGTTGCCCGTCGAAGCCGCCCCGTCTTGGTGGTGGTCGCGTTGGCGCTGTTGTTCTCCTGTGTTTGCAAATACCTACCCCCTCTTTTCGGAATTCCCTCGATTTCAAGCGGTTTTTCGATCATCCTCTCCACCGTATTGGCGGCCGCCATCGGCGCGTTCTGCTTCCCGAAAAGTGAGGAAGGAGGGGAGGAACAATGAGTTGGCAAGTTTATCTTCTTTACATCGCGGTGATGGCGGCGGTCACCTATCTTATCCGTATGATCCCGCTGACCGTCTTCCGCAAGAAGATCAAAAGCCGCTTTATCCGCTCGTTTTTACATTACGTCCCGTATGCCTGCCTCGCGGCGATGACCGTTCCGGCCATTTTCTATGGCGGCGACGGCGCGTGGAGTTGGGGCGGCGTGGCGGCGCTGATCGCCGCTCTCGGCGTGTCCTTCCTCACCGAAAACCTGACGATCGTTGCTTGCGTCGCTTGTGCGGCGGTGTTTGTCACCAACTTTATTTTGAAATAAAAACCACGCGATAGTCGCGTGGTTCAAAAGAGCTTTAGCGATGAACAGAAATCGTAGAGATCAAAGGCAGACGCAGAAAGTGTTTTATGTTATGCCTCCCTCTGACGAGGGAGGTGGATTTGTGCGAAGCAAAAAGACGGAGGGAGAGAACATGAAAGACTACCCCTCAGTCGGCTGTCGCCGACAGCTCCCCTGACAAGGGGAGCC
>JAFQQM010000037.1 GCA_017410585.1 Clostridia bacterium | reverse complement strand
GTCGAAAACACGAAAATCATCCCAAAATCCATAAGACCGGCGGTGCAAAGCAGTTTTTTGAAAAGAAAACGGTTAGCGAGACAACGATGATTGCGAGCGCATACTGGCGTATGACGAGCAATCAGAGGCCGTATCGCGCCGCTTTCTTTCTAAAAACCGTTGCGAGTTTGGCTCGCTTATGGTATACGGACGGATACAACGGATTCATCGCGTGCAACCTGCCGGAAACGATGGAGTCCCCGATCAGATCTGATTCCATTCCTTATCCTCCAACCGCTCGGTGCGGTCGGCATATTCATACGTCCAACTCATTTGGCTTTCTCCCTTTTCAGTACCACACCGGTCAAGCCGGCGTTTACCAACGCATGGTTTGGCGACCAAGCGTCACCGACGGTCAAAAATTCATTCGGACCGTGGGCAGGGACGACCGGCGGCAACAGATGCAACGGGCCAAACAGGTTGCGGCGGGTGCCGACAACGGTCACCTCGATCGGCAGACCGTTTCTCACCGCATCGGTGACGTCGGCTTCGTACGGATCCCAGCACAGATACGTCTCCTTCTCCCCAACCTTGACCTTCAGCAAACTACCGCCAAAAGAAACCGGTGACAGCCAAATACGCTCGTCTTCCGCCACCGTGACGTCTGCATACGCAGAGAGCGGCAGGCGATAGGTGATCTCATCGGTATAAAACGGCAGACCGTATTCTGCCAGATGGCCACTGCCTACCGTTTCGGGCAAGGCGGTCAACACACAGCGGTGACCGTCGAGGCGGACGCCGAAATCGCCCACCAGATACAATGCCTCCAGATTGGTGGCACGGCGAAAATCCGCCGTAACGGTAACGGTATTTTCCCCGATGCGCAGCGTGTTGGCAGGAATCGGCATCCGCTTAAAGCAGATATCCACCCACCAGTCACCGTCGGCGGTCAACGGGGTCCCGTTGACACAATAGGACAGATTTTCGGGGCGTTCACCGGCGAGGAAGAGCGGACCTTCCGGCATTCTCTCCACCGAGAAGGTAAATTCCCATTCCAACCGACCGTATACCTGCTGATCGAATCCTTTGGAAAACCACGGTTGCAACATCTCGCCGCTACGGGTCTCGATACCGATCGAACGGCGAACGGCCGCATCGGTGCGGAGGATCTCCTGTTCTTCCTGCCAGTCACCGCCCTGCCAGCGCCAACGGGCAAAATCCAACACGCAGACGTTTGGCGTATTGAGGGTATATTCCCAATCGCCGGTGAAACGACGCAGTTCGGCCGTCTCCCCTTGCGGGACAAAAACCGGCAACGTTTCGGCCGTATCGGTCAGCACGAACGCATCGGTACCGGCCGCCGGCAGAGAAACGGTCAACTCCACCGCCCCGTCACGGGCGGTGGCGGGATAGGATGATCGGTCACCGTTTGCGAGATCCCAACGCTCGGCAAACAGCGGCTTGTCCGCCAATACGCGGACGGTCACCGTTTGCGGAGTATCGGGTAAGGTATTCAGTAACGCGAAGGCATAGCCGTCCGGCAGGCAACGCATCTGTGCATACACCGACGTCGCCGGCTGACCGTCAGCGGTCAACACGTCGATGCAATCGGGGGTCAACGGTTTGAGCGCCGCCGCCAGCGAGGGCCCATCAAACGGAATATGCGTTACCGTTTTGGCAAATTCGGCGGCCTCGTCCGAGCGAATTGCCGCCACGTAAGCCGGCGGATCGCCGGCGAAGATCACCTTGCCGCCCGCATCGGCAAATCGTTTCAGCAAGGAAAGCGTGGTATCGCGGACGGTGAGCAGACCGCTGACCAGCACCGTACGGTAGGTCATCTTCCCCACACGCAGGTAAGCACCGTTTTCATCGGTCTCCACCGCCGCGAAATCCGCCAATTGACGCTCGTCACCGTAATCGAAATCAAGGTGGTTACCGCACAGCATATAGAACAGATCGTAATAATGCTGTTCCCATTTTCGCACGTCATCGTTGTTGCAATGCAACCAATCCGCCCAACCGAGATAACTTTGCGACCAAGTCGTTTCCACCGGATTGATCACCAACAGATCGCAAGCGGGGCGGCCTTGTGCCAGCAACAACCCGAAACGGGCATAATATGCCTCCAGTTGATCATAATAGCGATACCACGGCGATTGGTGCAAAATGCTGGCGGGGTAATCACGTTTGGCCTCCCCTTCCATCGTATACCACGAAAGATGCGGACAGCGCAGGTTGATCCCAAACAGCGCCTGCCAATCACCGATCCGCTTATGGCCCTTAAAATTGAGATCCCAACCGGTCGCACCGTACAGTTCCGAAAGCATACGCGGTTGACCGCTCTGGCGGGCGGCGGAAGACAACTGCTTGGCTACCCAATAGTTGAAATTTTCCGAGCCCAGCACGTCCACGCCGGGAATGCCCATCAATGAATACGAGCGCATCAGCGAACCGTTGACCGCCGCCTGACTGGTCAACTCATCTTCGTGCAGTACGTGACCGGTCAAAATGAGGTTATGTTGCTCACACCAATCGTTGACCGGTTGCATATACCGCTCCAAAAACAGATCGTTGGCGGTCTCGAAATAATCGTGCTTGATCGGGACGACCTTTTCTCCGTGCGGACGGTAAAACAGTTCCGGCAACAGCGGGCGACAATCGTAACCGTGGCGTTTTTCGAATTGCTCAAACAGATCCCCCGTCCAGCCGATGGAGCAGGTGATACGGCCGTCTTCCAAAACCGTCTTGTTTCCCATACCGTCGCCGCGGTGCGGTTCGTCGGTGAAGATCCCCTTGATAGAATGCCCGAACTTTTCACCACAATATACCCCGTATTTTTCGTGGGTCAGTTGCAGAAACCGCTCGGTAGCGCGACGGTTCATCGTGTCGATGTAGGTGTTGCCGTTATAGAAGGACGAGGGTTCGATCACATGCTCTGTAAAGGCAAGTACCTTCCATCCCCCGACCGTCTCGGCGGCGGTCTTACCGGCGATGCGGACGGCGGCCTCTTCCAAAGACGCGACCGGCTCGTACGCATAGACGTTGATATCCTGCACGTCCGCGATAAACAGCGCCAAAAGCGGCTCTTCCGGCAACGTCGATTCGGGGGACATTTCGGTTAATTTTAACGACCGCTGACGCAGTGCGGGATCTTCGGTGACGATGCCGCCGACACTGCCGGAGGGCCAGCGATCCTCATCGTACAGCCACGATTCCATCCCCAACTTATCGCCCTCGTCGATGCTGGCGTTGATCAGGGAGAACCATTCCTCGCCAAGGTATTCGGTGATCAGACCGCTACGGGAATGCATAAAGTAGCCGCCGAAGCCCATCTCCTGCATCACGCCGATCTGGCGGCGCAGTTCCGCTTCTTCCAACTCTCCGTTCCACGCCCAAAAGGGTTTTCCGCGCCATTCAGCCGACGGCGAGGCAAACTCTTTTATCAACCGCTTTTTATCCATTATATCCCCCTTATTCGCCGAAAGAAAAGACCTTTGTCAGCAGCGGTTGCGCGCCGGTGACCGGATCGGTCTCCATCGACATCACGTCTTTCATATACTCGTTCCAACGCGCTACGACCGGCGACTCTGCCTGAACGCGTGCCGCGTATTCCAGACCCTTGGCACACTCGTAGTAACCAAACAGTTCATTGCCGACGTTCCAGATCGTATAGTTGACGATACCGGCATCCGATAAAACGGCTTTCATTTCCGGCCAGATCTCATCGTGGCGGCGGCAGTATTCCTCCAACTGCCCATCCAAGACGGTGGCTTTCCACGCATATTTTTCCATAGTCGTTCCTCCTGTTTCCAAGAAAATGCTATCTTCAGTTTGCCGTTTTTCTATAAGTTTGTCAACCCTTTTTTCGGAATTTCTCGGCAGGGTCTTCATAAAAATGTTGCGTATTTTTCTTCTTTGTGATATATTGGAAAAAAAGGAGGCGAATGCCGATGGAGTTTTTATATTGGTTGGAAAGCATCCGTAATCCCGTTTTGGACGCCTTTTTCTCGGTCATCACTTACTGCGGTGACGAACTGGTATTTATGGCGGTAGCGGTCATTCTGATGTGGTGCGTGGACAAATACCAAGGTTATTTTATGCTGTTTGTCGGGTTTCTCGGCACCCAGATCAATCAACTGTTAAAGGTGACCTATCGTATTCCCCGACCGTGGGTAAAGGATCCGAACTTTACCATCGTGGAAAGCGCCCGTGAAGCGGCGACCGGTTATTCCTTCCCCAGCGGGCACACCCAATGTTCGGTCGGCACCTTCGGTGCGCTGGCGGTATGGAACAAACAGGTGTGGTTGCGGGTAGTCAGCATAGCGCTGTGTATTTTGGTGCCGCTGTCGCGGATGTATCTCGGCGTACATACGCCGTTGGACGTCGGTGTTTCGTATCTGGTGGCCGTGGCGCTCATCGCCGTTTTGTATCCGCTGACCAAGAAGTTACAGCATAACCCGAAGGGCATGCGTATTTTTCTGGCTGTACTGGCGCTCATCTCGCTGGCGCAGACGGTGTATATGACCGTCACGTTGCTGAATGAGACCGCCCCCGAACTGCAAAGCGGGCTCAAAAACGCCTACAAGATGCTGGGCGCCGTACTCGGTATGATCGCCGTTTACGAACTGGATCAGCGGTTTGTCCGCTACGACGTCAAGGCGGTCTGGTGGGCACAGGTGCTCAAGGTCGTGCTCGGTCTCGGACTGACGGTCGGGCTGAAGGAACTGTGCTATGCGGTGTTCGGCTTGATCCCGTGGGAGCCGATCTCGCGGTTCTTTGCGTATTTTGTGATGGTGGTCTTTGCCGGTGCGATCTGGCCAATGACCTTCAAATGGTTTGCCAAACTCGGGCATAAGGAGGAAATAAAATGAAAAAGTTTGCGAAGATCTTAGCCGCCGTCGGCAGTTTGTTACTGTTGTTTTCGGTAGGCGGTATGGTGGCGTTACTGCAGATCGTCAACGATCCGGTCATTACCGCGGCGCTCGCGCCCGAAAGCGCACCGACGCTGTGGAATCTGCTGTTCCGCACACACATGCTGTGGCCGTTGATCATCTCGCTCCTGCTGTTGATCGGCGCGGTGGTCATCCTCGTCATCCAGTGGTACGAAAAGCGGCAGGCCGCCAAAGCCGAAAAGGCGGAGCGCAAAGCCGAGCGCGAAGAGCGCAAAGCGGACCGCAAAAAGCACAAGGAAGCCGAAGAAGAAATTCTGGAAGAATTGGAAGAAGAGACCCCCTCCGAAGAAGCCTAACAGAAAGATCCCTCGATGCCAAGCATCGAGGGATCTTTTTTATGGAATGATGATCCGGCCTTCGCGCACCGACAGTTCGGCGGTGGCGGCGATATCCTTACAAGAGGTGCCGACCGAAAGCGTATAGTCGGCGTCGTGCATACCGTACTGCAACGTGCGGCCGTAGTAACAAAAGGCATCTGACGGCAAAGAAAGCGACAGCGAAACTTCGCCGTTTTGCGGAATTTCGACCCGCTTATAGGCCTTGAGTTCCATACGCGGAAGAACCACCTCGCCGTGGCGTCCGGACAGATACACCAGCACCACCTCGGCACCGTCAAAAGCACCGGTGTTTTTGACCGACAGCGAAACGGTCAACGTGTTACCGTCGGTGGACAGGGTCGGTGTACCGAGTGCAAACTGCGTATAACTCAGACCGTAGCCAAAGGGATATCGCGGCGAGCCGTCGTTATCCACGTAGCCGTAACCGCGGCCGGAAGGCTTTGCCGCATAAAACAGAGGCAGTTGTCCGGCACTGCGCGGGAAGGTGATCGGTAATTTTCCGGAGGGACAGATCTCGCCAAACAGAATTTCGGTCAGCGCGCGGGCACCTTGTTCACCGGGATACCATGCTTCCAGAATAGCGGCACAGCCATCCTCCCATGCACTGACATCCACCGGCGAGCCACCCAGCAATATCACCGCCGAATGGGGATTGGCGGCGGTCATCTTACGAATACTTTCTTCCTGATCGGCCTTGATCTCAAAGGATTTTTTGCCGACGATGATCGCATGATCATCCTCCTGCTTGGCTTGGATCACGCTCGGCAAGCGGATATCCGCACGATCCATTCCTTCCCCTTCCACCATTGCGGTGAAGTAAAGGGCAACGTCACATTGAGCGGCCACTTCTTCCATGCGGTCGTCCTCCGCAAAGATGACCTGCGTATCCGGTGACAGATAATCACGCAGATAGGCAAGCGGCGTCTTGCCGTCCGGAGCGGTCCAATCCCGACGGTACGGGCCGGAATAATTCTGACCGACCGGCAGTACGTCCGCACCGGCACCAAACACAGCCAGTTTCTTGATCTTGGTCTTGCAAAGCGGCAGTAATCCTTCATTTTTGAGCAGTACCATCGAACGACGCGCCGCCTTCAAAGCCAGCGCTTTATGCGCTTCACAGCGCACCGTCTCACCTGCCAAAGCCGGATCGACCAGAGGAGCATCCATCAGTCCGATACGGAATTTGGCAGTCAATACCCGCAAGACCGCGCGGTCGATATCCTCTTCCTGCATATAGCCTTTTTCCAATGCCAGATAGAATTGTTCCGGCGTAGAATCGGGAAGTTCGATATCCAGACCGGCTTGCAGGCAACAGCCCAAGGATCGTTCGGGGTCATCGGTCAGACTGTGAGCATAGGAGACACCGCCGACCCCGCCGTAATCCGATACCACAAAGCCGTCAAATCTCCACTCGTCCCGCAGAATGTCGGTAAGCAGGTGTTTGTTCATTGAACAAGGAATGCCGTCCCAACTGTTGTAGGCGGCCATCAGCGACAGCGCGCCGCCTTGCTTGACACACGCTTCAAAGGGTTTTAAGTACACCTCTCGCAGGGTGCGTTCAGAGGTATCCGAGGCGTGGGAGTCGCGGCCGCCGTGGGCGTAGTTATCGGCATAATGTTTAGGGGTAGCGATCACGCCGTTTTGTTGCAGGCCGCGGCAGATGGCCGCTCCCATTTGGCAGGAGAGCAGCACGTCCTCACCGAAGGTCTCAATGGTACGGCCCCAGCGGGGATCGCGGGCGATATTCACGACCGGTGAAAGCACCTGACGGACGCCGACGGCGGCACATTCCTTGCCGATGGCGTCACCGATCTGACCGACCAGTTCTTCATCAAACGTGGAAGCCATACCGATGGGTTGCGGAAAACAGGTTGCCATACCCCATTGCGCACCGTGCAGTGCTTCACCGTGTTCAATAGGCGGAATACCGTGCGGTTGCGCGTCCATACTTAACTGCACGTCGCGATTGATACGTTCTGCAACGGCAAAAGGCGTGGCCACGTCCTTCTCATAATGCATAAAATGTCCGGGATTGCGAAAATTTTGTCGGGTATGAGCACGATTTTCTTCGTAACCGTCCCCCACCGAATACAGCATCTGCGAACACAACTGATTGATTTTTTCTTCCAGAGACATCTGTGAAAGCAATTGTTCTGCACGTTGCTCAAAAGTCATCGGTATTCCTCCGCTATCAGCGCTTGGCTTTATCCAGCAAATCGCGTTTGACGTCCCACAGTTTTTGCGACAGGTCAACGTAATAACTGTGCGGGTTTTCAAAACGTTTGACCTCATCCCACAGCGTATCCAACTGTTCCTGACAGTAGGCACGGATCTCATGGATGGAGGGGGATTCGTACACGCATTCGCCGGCAATAAAGACCGGCACTTGCAGTTCCTTTGCCACAAAGTTTTCCAGCGTTTTCTTCTTCCAAGTGGCATTCGGATCGAAGATGGTATGCGGCTCGGACTGGTCGATCGCTTCGTCCCACAGCAACAGTTCGTCGGCGATGGCCTTGCCGGTCTCCTTATCGTACAGGCGGAACAGCCGCTTGAAATGCGGGTTGGTGATCTTGGCGGTATTCTCGCTGACCTTGATACGCGGAATGATCTCGCCGTTTTGCTCCACCGCCACCAACTTGTACACACCGCCAAAGACCGGCGCGGACTTGGAAGTGATGAGCCGTTCACCGACGCCGAAGGTGTCGATCTCCGCCCCCTGCATCATCAGGTCGCGGATCAGGTATTCATCCAGCGAGTTGGAAGCGACGATCTTACAATCGGTCAGACCCGCCTCATCGAGCATCTGACGCGCTTTTTTGGACAGATAGGAGATATCGCCGGAATCCAAGCGGATGGCGCATTTGGTGATGCCTTGCGGCAACAACACTTCTTTAAATACGCGGATCGCATTGGGAACACCGCTTTTCAGCGTGTTGTAGGTATCCACCAGCAGGGTGGCGTTATGCGGATACAGTTCGCAATAGGTCTTGAAGGCGGTGTATTCGTCACCGAACATCTGCACCCACGAATGCGCCATCGTACCGCCGGCAGGCACGTCGTACATCCGGTCGGTCAACACGCAGGCGGTGCCGTCACAGCCACCGATATACGCCGCACGGGCGCCGATGACGGCGCCGTCCGCCCCTTGGGCGCGACGGGAGCCAAACTCCAGCACCGTACGACCCTGCGCCGCACGGACAATGCGGTTGGCCTTGGTGGCGATCAGCGACTGGTGGTTGATCGCCAACAGCAAGTAGGTCTCGATGAGTTGCGCTTCGATAGCCGGCGCACGGACGGTGAGGATCGGCTCGTTGGGGAAAATGGGAGTTCCCTCCGGCACGGCATAGATGTCGCCGGTAAAGCGGAAATCCCGCAGGTAATCCAAAAATTCCTCGCAGAAACCGCCCTTGCGACGCAAGTAGTCGATATCTTCTTCGGTAAAGTGCAGATCCTTGATATACTCGATGACCTGCTCCAAGCCCGCCGCAATGGCGAAACCGGCCGCATCCGGCACCGAGCGGTAGAACAGATCGAAATAAGTGACGGTATCCGCCATGCCGCTACGGAAATAACCGTTGCTCATCGACAATTCATAAAAATCGCAAAGCATGGATAAATTACGTTCGGTCATTTTGTTTCCTCCTCAGTTGACGTCCAACTTCATATCGCCGAAGCGGATCCATCCCCACTTCCGCATCAGTTCGGAACAGAGCAGCGAAAGCGCCGCCGGCAGCAGGAATTGGATAACGATCAGTTTGATCAGCACCAGCCACGGATCGCCGCCCTCGGCGGTCATGGTCTGGAAGGTGGTGATCTGCCCCACCAGACCGGCCGAGCCCATACCCGAGCCGACCGGATTGTTGGTCATTTGGAACAGCATCGTCGAGATCGGGCCGAGAATGGCACTGCTGACGATCGCCGGCAACCAGATGATCGGGCGGCGGACGATATTGGGCATCTGCAACATACTGGTGCCCAACCCCTGCGCGAGCAGGCCGTTTAGTTTATTCTCGCGGTAACTGGCCACCGCAAAACCGACCATATTGGCACAGCAACCGACCGTGGCCGCACCCGCCGCCAAACCGGAAAGTCCCAGACTGACGCCGATCGCCGCCGAACTGATCGGCAGGGTCAGGATGATACCCATCAGCACCGAAACGAGGATGCCCATCAGCAAAGGTTGCTGTTGCGTAGCCACGTTGATAAGTGAGCCGAGCATGGTCATAAACGCCGAAATGGGCGGGCCAAGCAACAAGCCGACCGCCGCACCGCACAGAATGGTGACCAGCGGGGTAATGAGGATATCCACCTTCGTTTTGCCGGCAACCAACCGGCCGACGTACACGGTGACCAACGAGGCAACGAATGCCCCCATCGGTTCGCCGGGACCGGTCAAGGTGGTGATACTGCCGTTTACGACCGCGCCGTTTAAGATCTGGCCGGCATAAGCACCCACAAAGCCGGCGACCGCCGCCGAAACGACGACCAACGGCGAAGATTTTAATTTGACCGATACACCCACACCGATGCCGACGCCGGTGGCGGCGGAGGCGATCGAACCGATCAGCACCAACCAACTGCCGACCGGATCGGGAATCAATCCGCCGAGTTGTTTGATGATGGTACCGACGATGAGGGTGGAAAACAGACCGGTTGCCATACCGGACAACCCGTCAATAAAAATCTCCGATAATATTTTTTTCAGCCATTTCATCGAAAACATCTCCTGCTTTGATCGTTTGGGGCGAATCCCCTACCAATCATAGCACAGTGCCCCCTTGTTTTCAATAGTTTACGACAAAAAAGTTGACAGATAAAACTTGACAGAAAGGCGATTTTTTTAGGCAAGGCGTCAAGGAAAAACTCCCGATGATAAACATCGGGAGTTAGACTTTTACGCGTTCGCTTCCTGCATCTCACGGGCAGAAGCGGCAACACGGTTGACCTCCTCCGGAGTGTGGAAAGTCTCCACCGTACGGTGCATCGCCGCCGTGATATTTTCGGGAGTCGGGGTCTTGAGTGCTTTGCCGAGGATCATCAGTTTCGCCTCGACCTGTTCACGGGAAAGCGGGGTGTCCTTTTCGATAAAGATCAGCGAATTTTCGGTTCTTTCCAGTTGTTCGCTCTGGATGAGCAACTCTTCGTACAACTTCTCACCGGGGCGCAGACCGATCTCCTTGATCTCGATATCCACGTCCGGCACCAGACCGGACATCCGGATCATATTGCGGGCCAGATCGTAGATATGTATCGGCTTGCCCATATCCAGCACAAATAACTCACCGCGTTTGGCGATCGAACCGGCCTCCAGCACCAAACTGGCGGCTTCCGGAATGGTCATAAAGTAGCGGATGATGCGTTTGTCGGTGATGGTGATGGGACCGCCCTCGGCGATCTGACGTTTAAACAGCGGAATGACCGAGCCGTTGGAACCAAGCACGTTGCCGAAACGCACCGCCACAAAGCGGGTCGCGCTGTCCTGACGGCACTGCACGATCATTTCGCAAAGGCGTTTGGATGCCCCCATCACGTTGGTGGGGTTGACCGCCTTATCGGTGGAGATAAGAACGAAGCGCGAAACGCCGTATTTTTCCGCCATATTGGCGGTGTTGTACGTACCGAGGACGTTATTCTTAACAACCTCCGCCGGACTCTTTTCCATCAGCGGCACGTGTTTATGCGCCGCCGCATGGAGAACGACGTCCGGACGGTAGGCGGCGAAGACTTCTTCCAAGCGATCCACGTCGCGCACCGAGCCGATGAGCACATCCAGCGACAGTTCCGTACCGTAGCGACGGATCAGTTCCTGCTGGATATCGTAGGCATTATTTTCATAAATGTCAAAAATGACGAGTCGCTTTGGCTTCATCGCGGCGATCTGACGGCACAGTTCACTGCCGATGGAACCGCCGCCGCCGGTGACCAACACCGTTTTATCACGGTAGAATTCCAGCGATTGTTTGTTGTCAAAATCGATCGGATCGCGGAACAGCACGTCTTCGATGTTAAATTCGCGCAGTTGACGCTTGCTTTCGGAAGTCGAACCGACGGGATAGTCGTACAGTTTGACCTTGCAGCCGGTGGACTTGTACTGATTATACAGGCGTTCGCGCTCCTCACCCGTCATATCGGGCAACGCAATGACGATCTCCTGCACGCCGGCGTTACGGATGCGATTGTTGATCTCGGCATCCTCGGGGTAGATGGGCAGGCCAAACAGCCGCAGACCGGCCTTCGCCGGATCAATATCCACAAAGAACAGCGGACGATAGTGCGCCTGCGGGTTGCGCATCAGTTCATCTGCCAATGCCGCGCCGATGTTGCCGGCACCGATGATGGCGATGTTGATACGGTTGTCTTTATCGGTCTCCTGCATATCTTCGGCGATCTTTAAGCGGGCATACGCCGCCTGATAAGCAAAGCGGGAAATCAGCGAGAGCAGGCAGGATACCAGCACGACCAACGCGGTACTGGTGAAGCCGAGGCCGAAGCGGGCAATGACAAAAAACACCGTCAGTACCGCATCCGCCGCCACGTCAGCAATGACGATCCGCAGGTAGTTGGTAATGCCGACGTATCGCCACACACAGCGATACACGCCGGTGATCACACGGCAACCGATCACCGCCACCGTAATGATGGCGACCGCCAACCAAGCCAAACCGGAAAAAGCCGATGAATCGGTCACCAGCGAATCCGGTCCGTATAATACCAGAAGTTGCAACAGCACGCTGACCGTCACCACAGTGGCGGCATCGATCAGCATCAACAGCGCTCGTTTTCGTTGAAATTTCATACGATCCTCTTCATCCTTCTCATCATATTAAGTCAATGCGCATACTATTCGACCATAATATTATAACAAGGACGTCCGCTTTTGTCAAATTCCCGTTTTTAATTAGTCGTTACAATTTCGTAAGAAAATCAACAAACGGAGTGTTTCTTCCAGTTGGCGGGCATCGGCGTCGGCCAACGTCGTCGAAGTCAGACGGTCGACCGTGAGTCCGTCTCCCTGCAGTGACAGCGTCAACGTGCTGTCCCCCACCGTCAATGCAAGTTGCCGTTCCGTCTGCGTATAGGCGGCGGGGACGGTGATATCCGGCGGCAGGTAACCGGAGACCTGCGGCAGTAACAGTGCCGCCAACAGCGGATTGTATTCTTTCAGCACCGTATCGGCGGCCTGTTCCATACTGCGGTGCGGCAGTATCCATTCGGCGTTGCCGTTTTGCAAGCGAAGAAGCACGGTCAGCGTTGCTTCCGTCTCCATCTCCCCCAGCAAAGTAGCGGCAAGCGACAGTTTTTCGACGTTGTCCTCCCCCAGTACCGTCAACGCTGACGGTGCTTCTTTGGCCAGTTTCAGCAACGCAGCGGCCGACAACTTAGCGCACCATACCCCTTCCGCTGAAGGCACGGTCGGTGAGGTAGCGGTCGTCGGACGGGTGGTCTCCACGTCCACGGACGGCGGCGTCTTGACCGCGCAGGCGGTCAGACACAAAGTCAACAGCAGGCATACAAGCAGATAATTTCGTTTCATAAGTCCTCTCCTCTCCTTTATCTCTTTTATCATAAACAGAGAGGAAGGAATATATTCCGAAAAAAGAAACCGTTTTGAGGCAATACTCAAAACGGTTTCTTGCTGTTTACACGATGGTGACCGGACCTTCGTCGGTGCGGGTCTCTGCCAAGATATGGGTGTCCAGAATAGACAGTTCACGGGTAGCAGAGGGGGTCTCCGCATAAAGAATGATCTCGTTTTCTTCCTTGAGGATCGAGCCGGGCAGATACAACGAACGTTGCGGACCGACTTCCCAGTAACGGCCGAGGTTAAAGCCGTTGACAAAGATGAAGCCTTTGTCAAAGCCGTCCGGATGCACGAAGCAATCCTTTTGCTCGTCGGCGTGGAAAGTGCCGCGATAGAACAGCGGGCGTCCCGCCGGCTCGTCACTACCGAAGGACAGAGCGGACAGATCCTTCATCGGGAGAGTGATGACCTCCCAGTTGTTCAAGCCTTGGCGCGGGCAACCGGGGCCGCTGATAAATACGTGGTTGAGAAGCCCTTTGCGGTCTCCACGGTCCATCCACGGGCCGAAATTAATACGGCCCATATTTTCCACCAACAGTTCCAGCGTACCGCCCTCACCGATCCAATCGCCTTCCAGAACGTGCTGCTCGTCGTTGCGGTAGATGACACCGCGGAAAATACCATTTAAGTAGACGCGGACACGATCGGCCACGCCGGAGAAGACCATCCGGCTGGCTTCGCTGGCGGGATACTGCGTACGGTACAGAATGTAACCGTAGTTTTGACCGTAGTATTCCATTCCGTGCAGACAAGAGGAGTGATGCCGTTCACCGAGGGCGTCCAGATTATCAAACAGCGGGGCGGTCTCGGTCAGTTCGATGCGACCGAGCGACATGGTCGGCACCCGCTCCGGCACCGGCAATTCCTTGCCGAGATGCTCACTCATCACCTTTTGGATGGCAAGGTATTTCGGCGTGATATCTCCCCATTCGGTCAGCGGGGCATCGTAATCGTAACTGGTCACGTCCGGCTGATAACCCGGTCCGGCGTCGTTGGCGCCGTTGGTAAAGCCAAAGTTGGTTCCGCCGTGGAACATATACAGATTCAAACTGCCGCCGACCTCCAGATGCCGTTTGACCTCCTCGGCGGTCTCCTCCACGCCGTAGCCGATAAACGGCTCATCCCAGTGGGAGAACATTCCGATCCAATGCTCGGCATGGAAGAAGGGGGCTTCCGGCTGGCGTTCTTCCAGTGCTTGGGTATGGATGGGCAACAACTGTCCGTTGTCGTAACCGAAATCCAGCGTCATCAGACAATCGTCTGCGTGACCGCCGCTTAAGAACATATCCGTGTGACCGTCGCAGGTAATAAGCGGCACGTCCACACCGTAACTTTTCAGCAGGTCGGCGCAGGCGTTCATATACGGGGTGCTGTTACCAAACGAGCCGTACTCGTTTTCCACCGAGAACAGAATGATCTTACCGCCGCGGGTCTGCTGATGCGGCAGTAACAGCGGCATCAACCGGTCAAAATACCGTTTGACATACGAAAGGTAATCGCCCTCATCCGTGCGGAGGCGGCGTCCCTCATCCTTGAGAAGCCATGCCGGCAAGCCGCCCAGTTCCCATTCGGCGCAGATGTACGGACCGGGACGGACGATGACGTACAGCCCCAGTTCCTCTGCCAGTTCGATAAAACGGACCACGTCCAGACGGCCGGAGAAATCAAACTGTTCGGGTTCTTCCTCATGCAAGTTCCATGCACAATAAGTCTCCACCGTATTAAAACCGCACTGTTTCAGTTTAAGCAACAGATCCGGCCATTTCTCCGGCAAACTGCGGAAATAGTGAATCGCACCGCTGTGGATCTCCACCGGCTCGCCGTCGATATAAAATTTCTTATTATTCCAAGTAACCATCGTATTCTCCTTTATGCTTCGACAAATTGCAGTTGTTCCATCACGCGATCGGTCGCCCACAAGGCGGCGCCGATCGCCGCTGAGTTAGGGCCGGTAGAGGACATACAAAGTTTGACCGAACTGTCGTAAGCGTTTTCCTGCAACAACGCCGACAGTGTATCCATATACAGGTCACCGTACTGTTGCAACTCACCGTAGAGGATCAGATATTCGGGGTTAAACAAGTTGACCAGATTGATCAGAGCGATGCCGATACCGACCGTCAATTTATGGAATATCTGCATACCGACGGGATCTTGATTTCGCGCGAGTTCTGCCAATTGCGCATAGGTGATATCCTGCCGTTCGCCGGTTACTTCCTCGTACATATACGCCAGACCCTGCTCCGGCGTCAGCCAATCCAAATACGTGAATCCGGAAGGTCCGTCGTACGGAATGACCATTCGCCCGATCTCGCCGGCGCGACCGTGCACGCCGGTACACAGGCGGTTATTCATCATAATGGACATACCCATACCGTTGCGTTCCATACGCACCAGCAACGCTGTACCGGCATTGCTGGCACGTAACACGCCGTAACTCATCTCAGTGCGCATCAGGCAGTCGGGATCGTGGATGAGCATCACCGGCAGGCCGAATCGCTCTTCCAACAGCGCCTTGAGCGGCACGTCCTTCCAGTTTTGTAAACTACCGAGTTGTTTGGAAACACCCGCCTCGGCGTCAACGATGCCCTGCACCGCCATCGCAATATAGCGGAAATTGGCAGAGTTGAATTGCGATAGCGTCTGTTCCACAGCGGCATAGATGGTCGCCAGCACCGCCTCTCTTTCCCGATCGGGATAGGTGGCTTGTTGTTGCGCGATCGCACGGCCGCGCATATCGGTCACTACCAATTTGATACCGCTAGTGGAGCAATCAATGCCGATAAACAGGTTGTCATCGGTGTTGATGTCGTATTCATCCGGTTTTCGACCGACCACCGTTTCCTGCTTACCCGAGGAAACAATATAGCGATCGGCCAGCAATTTGTTGGTGATAAACGAAATATTGCCCCACGAAAAGCCGGTGATCTTTTGCAATTCACGCTTGGTAATGGGAGCACGGTCACGGATCTCCAGCAGCAAGCGGCGGATATTATCCTGCCGCAATTGCGTATTTCCTTTCATTCGTTTCCTCCTTGTTCAATGAGCCATTTTGCGGCGGCAAGAAGGTCATCGACCACCGCCAGCGGTTGATAGGCTCGCCATTTATCTCTATCCACACTCAGCGCCTCTTCTCCGCGGCCGGTGCGCACCAAGATCAGGCGGCAACCGACGCGCCCGCCCGCCGCCATATCGCTCCAGCGGTCACCGATCACGTAACATTCGGTCAGGTCGAGGCCGTACTTTTCTTTTGCCTGAAGCAACAAGCCGGATTCCGGCTTGCGGCAGGAACAGCGGTCGGGGGCATCGTGCGGGCAGATGAACCAATCCACCGCGCCGATATCCGCAAACTCCGCCGCAAAATCGTAGCCGCGGTCTTTCCCGCGGGCAATGCAGGATTGGTTGGTAAAGATCATCGGCGCAAAGCCGTTTTTCCGTAGCAGGTCAAACGCCTCCCGCGTGCCGGCAAAAGGGCGGTAGTCGGTGGGAAACTCCAACGCCGGAGCCCCGCCCATCGTCCCATCGCGGTCGATAAATACCGCCTTCACGCAACCGCTCCTTTCTTTTTTGTCATCCTTTGACATTACTTTTATCATTTTAACACGCTCTCCCCATTTCGTCAAGACGATTACCGGAAGTTTTGCGGAAAACTTCTTTTGAAAAACCGTTGCGAGTCGAAAAGGATTATGGTATACCATAAGAGAACCGAACCCCGCATCGCCGCCGGTATGTCTTTTGGGCGCTTTTCCCGTTTTCTCCTTTGAAAGGCGCCAGCCTATCGGCAGTCGAAAACACGAAAATCATCCCAAAATCCATAAAACCGGCGGTGCAAAGCAGTTTTTTGAAAAGAAAACGGTTAGCGAGACAACGATGATTGCGAGCGCATACTGGCGTATGACGAGCAATCAGAGGCCGTATCGCGCCGTTTTCTTTCTAAAAACCATTGCGAGTTCGGCTCTATTATGGTATACTACCATTTAAAGGAGGTGACCGTATGCAAACACACTTTGCCAAGATGCCGTGGAAAGAGGTAAGTGGCGATATTCCGTTGACTCTTCCCTATCGCGCTGACCGTATGGTGGATGCCGTGCTGGATATCGCCCGAAAATATCCAAACGCCGTGGCGCTGGACTTTATGGGTAACACGGTCACCTACGGCCGGCTGGCGAAAAACATCGCCGCGTGTGCCGTTGGGTTGCAAGCCATCGGCGTAAGGACGGGTGATGCGGTCACCTTGGCGCTTCCCAACTGTCCGCAGGCGGTGGCCCTGTTTTATGCGATCAATCTGGTGGGCGGTATCGCCAATATGATCCACCCGCTGTCGGCGGAGAAAGAGATCGAATTCTATCTCAACGAGGCAAACAGCCGGTTTTTGATCACACTGGATCAGTTTTACGGTAAAGTGGCAGCTATCCGCCGCAACACGCCGCTGTCGGCGGTGGTCATCACCTCCGTTAGGGACGCGCTGTCTTTCCCGCTCTCGCTCGGCTACGCGCTGACCGAAGGTCGGAAGATCCCACCCATTCCCGCCACGGCCGAGATCATCCGATGGAAAGACTTTTTATCCGCTGACGGGGCGGTGGAAACGGCCCCGATCCAAGCGCCGGAAACACCGGCTGTCATTTTGTATTCCGGCGGGACGACCGGCAAGACCAAAGGGATCGTGCTGACCAACCGCAATTTCAATGCTTTGGCAGCGCAGATCATCGCCACCAATCCGATGTTTACACCGGGGGATAAGATGCTGGCGGCGATGCCGATCTTCCACGGATTCGGGCTTGGAGTATGTATCCATTCCATGTTGGCCAACGGCGGACGATGTGTGCTTGTCCCCCGCTTTACCCCACAAACTCTGGCGGATATCATCACCAAACAACACATACAATTTATGGCCGGCGTACCGACACTGTACGAAGCGATGTTGCGGTTGACGACGCTGGAAAAGGCGGATCTTTCCGGCCTGAAAGGGGTCTTCTCCGGCGGCGATTCGCTGTCGGTGGAATTGAAGAAAAAGGTAGATGTCTTTTTAAAGGCGCACCGCGCCACCGTGCCGGTGCGGGAAGGCTACGGTACCACCGAAACGGTCACCGCTTGCTGTCTCACGCCGCCGCACAGAGCAAAAGAAGGCAGCATCGGCATTCCCTTTCCCGATACTTTTATTAAGATCGTCAAACCGGATACGGAAGAGGAACTGCCATACGGCGAGGAGGGCGAGATCCTGCTCGCCGGCCCGACCGTAATGAAAGAATATCTCGGGCACCCCGACGAGACCGCCGCAACACTGCGCTGTCACGCCGACGGATTGACGTGGGTGTACACCGGCGATTTGGGGACGATGGATGAAGAAGGATTCGTGTACTTCCGCGGACGCGCCAAGCGGTTGATCGTCACCTCCGGTTACAACGTGTATCCCAATCAATTGGAAAACATTCTCGACGCCCATGAACTGGTGCATATGAGTTGTGTGATCGGCGTCAAGGACCCTTACCGGATGCAACGGGTCAAGGCATTTGTGATGCTGAAAGACGGTGTCCCCGCCACCGAAGAGACCAAAGAGATCTTGCGGGAGTATTGTTCCCACCACATTGCCAAATACGCGATGCCGCGGGAATTCGAATTTCGCGCAGAACTCCCCAAAACGCTGGTCGGCAAGGTCGCTTATCGGCAGTTAGAGGACGAACAGACGTAAAAAAAACGGGTTGCAACGCAACCCGTTTTTTATTTTTGGCGAAAGACCAACCATTTGCTGAAAACGTAGTTGAGGATGACCACGATCACCGCCAGAATCAGTTTGGCGGTCATTTCTCCGCTCAATGAGGTAAGCACCAGATCAAAAACCATTCGCTTCATTCCCAGCAGATCAACCAGCAGATACAGCCCCAACGTCTCGATACCGAGCGACAGCAGACGCGCCGCCGCAAAGGACGGAACCTCTCTGATCAGCACCGACGGTCTCCAACTTTTATTTTCAAAGACCCATTGTTTATTGGTTACGTAGGCAAACGCTACCGCCAATACCCACGCCAGCGCATTATTAAACAGATACCGATCCGACCCGAGCAGTACGTTGAACAATTTAAAAGAAACGAAACTGACCGCCGTCGTACCCACGCCGAAGATCAAGTACAGAAAAATGCCTTTGTGTTTAACGATCCATTGTCTCATTGGTGTATTTCTCTTTCGCAATATAGATAGGACGTTGCTTGACCTGCGTATGCACCTTGCCAAGATACATCCCCTGCACACCGACCGACAGCAGGATCAGCGATGCCAAAAAGATCAGCAGATCCGCCAACCACCAGAAACCGACGAACAGGCCGGCAACCAGTTGGCACAGCAACAGCGCGATCGCGCCGATCAACGACAACGCCAGCAGGCCGCCGCCCAGATAGACCGGCAGGCGGAGAGGCGTCTCGGTATAAGACATAATGCCGACCAACGCATAGCGAAGCAGTTTCATGAAATTCCATTTGCTTTCTCCACTGCGGCGCTCGCAGACAGTGTACGGGATAGACAGCGTATGAAAGCCGACCCACGCAAACAATCCCTTGGAGAAGCGATGATACTCCGACAGCGACAAGATCGCCTCCACCACGTTGCGGCGCAACGTGCGGAAATCGCTGGCATCCGCCAGCACGTCGATCTCGGTCATTTTATTAATAAGGGAATAAAAAGCGTTTTTGCAAGCCACCATTCGCTTGCTTTCTTTACGCTGTTTCTGCACGGCGGCAACCATATCGATCTCCGGCTGAGCATCCAACAGACGCCCCATCTCCACCGCCGTCTCGGGCGGCTGTTGCAAGTCGGCATCGATCACGGTGACATACTCGCCGGTGCTTTCCTGCAGACCGGCATACATAGCCGCCTCTTTGCCGAAATTGCGGGAAAAGCCGATGACCTTGATGCGCACGTCGACGTATTTTTCCGCTACAGAACGCAGGACCGTACGGGTGCGGTCGGTGCTGCCGTCGTTGACAAACACCACCTCATAACTGTCGGTATAACCGTTCATCGCCTGCTTGACCGCCAACAAAAACGGCTCGATATTGTCCTGTTCGTTATAGCAGGGAACAACCAACGAATGTTTCATAGACATCCCGTATCTCACTTCCTTCGGTACAGTTTCCGTTAACTTATGTATCATACCACATTTCCGACGCGGTGTCAAACTTTGTAACTAAATTTTAAACTTTTTTTGGCGGGGGTTGACTTTTTCAAAAAAAAGGGTATACTGGTTTTAGCACTCTCGATTACCGAGTGCTAAAACGAAAGTAAAGGTGAAGATTATGCGCACGAAACAGTTTAAGGCCGAGTCGAAAAAACTGCTCGACCTGATGATCAATTCCATTTACACTCATAAGGAGATCTTTCTGCGTGAGTTGATCTCCAATGCCAGCGACGCGCTGGATAAGTTATATTATCAGTCGCTTGCGGGGGAACTGACCGGTATTGCTCGCGAGGATCTGGTCATTCGTCTGGAAGCGGACAAAGAAGCGCGGTTGCTCACGATCCGTGATAACGGCATCGGTATGACCGCCGAGGAATTAGAGCAAAATCTCGGCACCATCGCCAAGTCCGGCTCGCTGAATTTCAAGCAGGAAAACGAAAAGCAGGAAGGTATCGACATCATCGGTCAGTTCGGCGTCGGTTTCTATTCGGCATTTATGGTTGCCGACCGTGTAACGGTGGTCAGCCGAGCGGTCGGAGCGGAATCGGCCTATCGCTGGGAATCCGCCGGCGCGACCGGTTACACGATCGAACCGTGCGCGGACGGGCCGGAACGCGGAACGGTCATCACGTTGCATATCAAAGACGATACCGAGCAGGATCGCTTCAGCGAGTATCTGGAGTATTACCGTTTGGCGGCGTTGGTACGCAAGTATTCCGATTACATCGGCTATCCCATCTGCATGGAGCATGAGACCAGCCGTCCGAAGGAGACCGACGGCGACAAGCCGGAATACGAGACGGTGGTGGTCGATGAGACGCTCAACAGCATGGTACCGTTGTGGCGCAAGAACAAAAACGAGATCACCGAGGAAGAATACAACGATTTCTACCAAAACAAGTTTTTTGACTTCGAGCCGCCGGTGCGGGTCATTCACAGCCACAACGAGGGACAGGCAACCTATGACGCGCTGTTGTATATCCCTGCCCGTGCGCCGATGGACTTCTATTCCAAAAACTTTGAAAAGGGGTTGGCACTGTATTCCAACGGTGTGCTGATCATGGAGCGTTGCGCCGATCTGTTGCCGGATCATTTCGCCTTTGTGCGCGGCATCATCGACAGCGCGGATATCTCCCTAAACATCTCCCGCGAGATGTTACAGCACGATTATCAACTGAAGTTGATCGCTAAAAATCTGGAAAAGAAGATCAAAAGCGAGTTACAGAAGTTGCTGACCACCGACCGCGAAGCGTATGAAAAATTCTTTGCGGTATTCGGGTTGCAACTCAAATACGGTGCGTACAGCGATTACGGCATCCATGCCGAAAACCTGCGCGAACTGTTGCTCTTCCCCTCCTCTAAAGACAAGACACCGGTGACGCTGGCGGAATATACCGAGCGGATGCCGGAATCTCAAAAGGCGATTTATTACGCCTGCGGTGAGTCGGTGGAACTCATCGATGCGTTGCCGCAGACCGGTGCGGTCAAGGCGAAGGGCTACGAAGTGCTGTATCTCACCGACAACGTCGATGAGTTTGTGATGAAGACGATGCGCACCTACAAAGACAAGAACTTCATCAACGTATGCGCCGCCGAATTGGATCTGGATACCGATGAGGAAAAGGATGCGCTCAAAGCGGAAAACGAAGCCGCCGCTAAACTGTTTACCTCGATGAAAGATGCGCTCGGGGATGCGGTCAAGGAAGTGCGTTTTACCAACAAGTTGGGTGAACACGCGGTGTGTCTGACCAGCGTCGGTGAGGTGTCTTTGGAGATGGAAAAGGTGCTCAATGCGATGCCGGGCGGGCAAAAGATCCACGCCGAGTTGGCGTTGGAGATCAACGCCGAACATCCCATTGCCGCCAAACTCAAAACGCTCTCCGACGAACAACTCAAAAACTACGCACAACTGCTGTATGCACAGGCGCGACTGATCGCCGGTCTGTCGGTGGACAATCCCACCGAGTTATCCGATCTGCTCTGTCAACTGATGTGCCAATAACCGTTTGCCCTGTACAGATCCGTACAGGGCAATTTTCTTGGAAATAATTGACGAAAGCGGTCGATTGTGTTATAATTTGAATATCTGTTAACGGAGGTGTCCTATGGCTGATTACTGTGTACTGTACAACCCCAAAGCGTCCCACGGCAAAGGCAAGGCCAATGCGTTTGCCTTATTGGATATGTTTCCGAAAGATACGTTGCGGTATGCCGACCTGACCCAGATCGACGATCTGGCGGCCTTTGTGGACGCATTGCCCGCCGATGAGCGATTGATCGTGGCCGGCGGTGACGGCACACTCAGCCGGTTTGTCAATCGGATGAACCGTGATCGGTTCGATCGGGATATCTATTATTATGCGGCCGGTACCGGCAACGATTTTCTGCACGATCTGGAGATGCCGACCGGCACCAAACCGTTTATCATCAACCGATATCTGGAAGAACTGCCCCGCATCCGCTTCGGCGAGACGACCATGCGGTTTATCAACGGTGTCGGGCAGGGCATCGACAGTTACGTCATTCATCAAGGTGATCTCGGGCGGGAAAAGAATCCCGATAAAAAGACCAATTACACCGCCATTGCCATCAAAGGTCTGTTAGGCGGCTACAAGCCGGTCAAGATGACCGTCACGGTAGACGGCGTCGAGAAGGTGTACAACAAGGTCTGGATGGCGCCGACTATGAAGGGGCGGCTGTTTGGCGGCGGTATGATGCCGACCCCCGATCAGGATCGCACCGACCCGAAAAAGACCGTTTCGGTCTGTGTGGTGCACGAGTTGTCCGCCTTCCGCACGCTGTGCATCTTCCCCACCATCTTCAAGGGCGAACACGTCAAGGTGACCGACAACGTCGAAATACTGGAGGGAAGCGAAGTCACCGTCAAGATCGAGCAACCCGCTCCGTTACAGATCGACGGCGAGACCTATCTCGGCGTCACCGAATACACCGTGACCACCAACGTCACCGCAAACGTATAAAGCAAAAAGGCTTGAAGCACCCGCTTCAAGCCTTTTTTATTATGCATCCCATTCCACTTCGCCGTAGCGTTTGAGGCAATAGTCTTCCCATTGACTTTCGGTAAAGGATGTGATACCGGCGGTCTTCTTGGCCGCATCGGCACGGAGCATCGGCACCGTCACCGCAAACAAACCGTTGCCGTCCGTTGTCGGCTGATACAACCATTCGGCAACCTCCTGATACAGACCGACCTTGTCGATCAGCGTTTCCGGCGTCACCGCCGCGATCTCGGTACCTTGTTGTCGGTCCAGATGTTCCGCCAACCGCACGGCCGCCGGCACGGCGGCCTCTCCCAGTTCTTCAAACGCTTGGACATCCACCGTAGGTAACGTCCCGTTGATATAGCGGTCGACGTTATAGGAGGCGATGAGACTGTCGATACCGGACAGCGACAGAAGCGTAAACAACGTAACGGTAACGGTCATCGCCAGCGCCACCAGTTGCAACCGCCGGACAAACTGTTTGATGATGACCAACACGAAGATCGCCGCCAACACCGCCATCCCCCACGTGGCGTACACCCGTTTGGGGGTCAACCCGTAGATACGGATATACAGCACCATTTTGGAGAGGGCGGTGGCGATCAAGATCAGCGTAAAGATCGCAAACAACAGCGACAGAATACGCAAAACGCGCGGTGGCGCGGCGGTCTGACGGCGCAAAAGCAGAGTCAACGCCGCGATGATGACCAGATTGATGACCGACACGGTACACAGTTGGAAAAATCCCTCGCGGGCGTAATCGGCGTAGGTGATCCCTGCCGGCAGTGAGCCGCCGAATGCGGACAGGTAATACTTCCATTGGGTGACAAAGAACAACGCGTACAGCGCCAGTATCGGCACAGCGGCGGTGACCGCCGTGGCAGTCGGAGCGATCCGCCACTTGGTCAGCGCATGACGGTAGGCAGAGACGGTCAGTTTGTCTTTTCCCTCACGGTCAGCCGTAGCGATGTACAGGCTGTACAGATACATACCGATCGGAATGCCAAACAGCAAACTGCCGATATGCGAGAAGATCTGCAGGGGTTCAAAGGTGAACAAGCGGTCAAGTACCGCCGCAAAATCGGCGTCATACGACAGTTGCGAGGCGATGACCAGCGTCGGGATCAGCGTCACAGCCAATCCCAGCAATACTTTCAATAGGACGCCGCCGCCCTTCTTGTTGCGGGTGGCCGCCACCGCGTGGAAGATATGCTCCAGCGAGGTGGAAGGCAATACAAACAGGGCACGCAAAAAATCCAATGGCAGTGCATCCGACAGCCGGCCGGTCAGACCGTTGCCGGTGGCGGCGTACAGCGCATACAGACAAGCGATGATCGACAGCGCGTACGCAAAAAAGCGGACGGTCGGGTTGGCGGTCAAGATCAGCGAAGCGGACATAGCCGCCGCCACGCCGAGGGCTACCGCCGGCAACAGAGACAGCCGACGTTGACGCAAGCGCAAGAGCACCAGTACGCCGGCGATCAGCAACCATATAAACAGCATACCGCCCAGCGGCGAATCCCCCAGCGGTACAACACGGCAGAAAAGATAACCAACCGCGAAGCAGATCCATGCCGTCGCTACGTCACGGGTAGTGTATTCCCGCTTGACGATCGGCGGCGGAGTGGGGGCAGTCGGTCGGACGGTAGGTATACGAGTGTCCATAGGCAAACTCCTTTCGGTAAGCTCAATCCTCGCGGTACTCCAGAATATCCTCTACGCGGCAATCCAACGCACGGCAGATCGCATCCAGCGTAGAAAATCGCACGGCTTTGGCTTTGTTATTTTTAAGAATGGATAAGTTGGCCAGCGTGATCCCCACCTTCTCGGAGAGTTCGTTTAGGGACATCTTGCGCTTGGCCATCATCACGTCCAGATTGATCACGATCATAGGCACACCTCAAACGGTAAAATCGTTTTCCTCTTTGATGACGATCGCCTGCTCGATGACGTTTTTCACCACACGCAGACAAAGGCCGAGAAACACAGCCGCCACCGCCACCACAAAGGACAGTTGAAACCAGATACCGACTACGGTAAACCATAGGCACAGTAAAAAACAGCACCACGAAATACCGCGAATAAGCGACACCGCCTTGGCGGTGAACACCTCTTCCCCACGTACGTGCAACAACAACCGCACCAACAGGATATCCGCCAATGCCATCGTTGCCACCACCAGATACGCCAGCACCAAGACGGGGATGACCGTTGCCGGCAACAACGCCGGCAGCAGACCGCTTTGGTTGGCATAGGTCACCAGCGGCGTGACGATCTGCGGCAGTACGACCGCGCAAGCGATCAGCATTGCCAAAAAGAGACCGGCAATAACAAGCGACAGCGTCACCGAATGCTTTCTGGATATTTTCAGCATAGATAATCCCTCCCTTTTCCTACAATATACACCCTACATTTCTGTTTGTCAATACTTTTTTATTGTTTTTCGATAAATTCAAGGAGAAAGAACGGCCTTTCCACTCGGCAATCAACCAAGTGGAAAGGCTGTTTGCTTTACAGTGTTATCGGCGGTTTTCAGGGAACGGCGACCGTTATTCGCCGTGATCCTCCCAGTCGAGACTGCGCCCGACCGCCTTATGCCAACCGCGGACAAGGCGGCTACGGGTGGTATCGTCCATACCGCTCTCAAAGGTGGCATCGACGTACATCAATTTCTTGAGTTCCTCGGTGCTGTTCCACACCCCCACCGCCAGACCGGCCAGAAACGCCGCGCCGAGCGCGGTGGTCTCACGGATGGCGGGACGGA
The DNA here is from genome assembly GCA_017410585.1 of Clostridia bacterium. Classification (GTDB taxonomy): domain Bacteria; phylum Bacillota; class Clostridia; order Oscillospirales; family Acutalibacteraceae; genus RGIG426. The sequence goes on along the minus strand of JAFQQM010000037.1, from coordinate 62,182 downwards.
TGACCGATTTGCCAAGGATATCCGCTTGAAACTGCATCAGGAAACGGTCGCGGCTGGCGCCGCCATCCACGCGCAAGGCGGTCAGCGGATAACCGACGTCCTTTTCCATCGCCTCCACCAGATCCAACGTTTGGTAAGCGATGGACTCCTGCGCCGCACGGATGATGTGCTCGGGGCGGGTTCCACGGGTCAGACCCACCAAAGCGCCGCGAGCGTACATATCCCAATGCGGTGCGCCGAGGCCCGCAAAGGCAGGCACCAGATAGACGCCGCCGGTATCGGGAACTTTGGTGGCGAAGTATTCCGCATCGCGGGCTTCGCGGATAAAATGCAGTTCGTCGCGCAACCATTGAATGACCGCGCCGCCGACAAAAATGGAGCCTTCCAACGCATACTGAACCTTGCCGTTTAAGCCGACCGCAACGGTGGTGACCAGACCGTGGCGGGAGGTGACCGCTTCGTCACCGGTGTTCATCAGCAGAAAACAACCGGTACCGTAGGTGTTCTTGGCCTCCCCCGCCGCAAAACAGCCTTGCCCGAACAGGGCCGCCTGCTGGTCACCGGCAATACCGGCGATCGGAACTTCGGTGCCTTGAATGTTGCAGGTTCCGTACACCTCCGAACTGTTCTTGACGGTCGGAAGCATCGATGCCGGAATATCCAGTTCCCGCAACAGGCGTTCATCCCAGCACAGACGGTGGATATCGTACAGCATCGTACGGGATGCGTTGGTATAATCGGTAATATGTACTTTGCCGTCGGTCAGTTTCCAGACCAGCCAACTATCCACCGTACCAAATAGCAGGTCACCGCGGTTGGCTTTCTCACGGGCGCCTTCCACGTTATCCAAGATCCATTTGATCTTGGTGGCGGAGAAGTAAGCGTCCGGCAACAAACCGGTGGTCTCGCGGATATACGCCGACAGACCGCGGGCAGTCAGTTCATCGCACAGGTCAGCGGTGCGGCGGCATTGCCACACGATGGCGTTGTAGATCGGACGACCGGTGGTCTTATCCCACACCACCGTGGTCTCGCGTTGATTGGTAATGCCGATGGCGGCGATATCTCGCACGGCAATATCCGCCTGCGTGATCGCCTCCATCATCACGCTATAGACGCTGGAGTACAGTTCCAGCGGGTTGTGCTCCACCCAGCCTGCCTTGGGGTAGATCTGGGTAAATTCCCGCTGTGCCACCGCCACGATCTGCTGATCGCGGTCAAACAAAATGGCACGGCTGCTGGTGGTACCTTGGTCAAGCGCTAATATGTACTGCTTCATCCGTCTGTCACCTCTTCATACTACAAAACAGGAGCCCACCGAGGCAGGCTCCTGTTTTTTCTTTTAATAGATACCCGGAAACCAATCCGGCATACCACTGGGGCCTAAGGCACCCTCGTCTTCATCGCCGACGCTGATATCCAGAATTTCCATTTCAGGAGTCGTATAATCCATATTCATCCCTCCATGTTTTATTGTATCCTATTCGGATAAAAATGTCAAGCCTGATACGGAATCACAAACGCACCTTCGCCGCAACCAAGGTCAAGTTTCAGCATCCCATCGGTCAGCGGCAGATCGTACTCGATCCCTTTGCGGTACACCAACGCACGGTCGGCATCCGCAAAGCGCAACGTGACGTTATCCTTTTGGTAGTGGTACGGGTTGCTGGCATTGACAATCCAGTATCCCTCTGCCCCGTCTTCGGGATTTTCAAAGCAACCGATAAGCGTATCGTTATCGGCGGTCTGTTCGGTCAATGAACCGCCCTTATAATCGGCTTTAAAGAGACGCATATTGCGCTCGTTACTGACGCGCAGTTTCTTGCAACCTTTCCATTGGAAGCGCAAGAAGATATGGTCGATTGCCTTGATCTCGGCGTTGACCTTCTTGACCGCCTCGTAAATACCGGTCTTGCGATAGCCGGACGGTTCGGCAGAATCGTACATGACCATCGCTTCGCGGAAGCGTTCCACACCTTCGCTGTAATGCTGCCAGAAGGTAAACCAGCCGATGCTACGGACACCGAACGCCAGCGCCGAATACACCTGCCAGCGAATATCCTCATAGTTGGGCGTGCGATAGATCACGACGTTTTTCTTGGTATCGCGGTAGTGGGCATCCATACGGAAACTTTGCAACGTCACCGAGATCGGGAATCCCTGATCACGGCCGGCACGCGCCGCCTGCTCTAAATTTTGATAGAAAACGGGAGACAGGTGTCCCTTCTCACCAAGCGGGTAAAAGTCAAACGAAAACTCACCGGTCGCATCGGCGCAAGCGTCGATATACCCCGCATAGATGCGGGCGCGTTCGCTGTTAAACTGCACCGGTTTGGCGTTATCGGGATAGATGTAGCCGGCTTGGTACGATTCTAAGCGAGCGTAGTTGGGGAGCATCGAGGAAAAGATCTTCAGATCCGGCTTGATGGCGCGGATCTCATCCGACCGGAGATACTCCATGATCTTTTTAACGCGGCCGATAGAGGCAATACCCGGCTCATCAGTCAACATCACACCCGCAAAGGTCTTGGGAAAATGTTGTTGCAACGTGGTCACGAATTCGCGGAGAATGGCCTTTTCTTCCTCCCCAAACGGGCCGTCCTTGTGGGTCATATTACCAAACACGCGCTCGTCGGCAGGATACACCTCCAACCCGTGTTTTTCTGCCATCTGCATAAAGTGATACAGATCGCTACCGACAAATTCCTTCGTCCAAAAGTTACCCTTCTCGGGGTCGGTATTTTGCATATAGTAGGCATCGCCTTCCGGCATCAAAAAGGTCAGACCGGCGGCCTTGTAATCCTCAAATACTTCGTCGGTGATAAAACTCGGATAGCCCTCTGCCGGATCGGCGGGATGTTTTCCGTATTCACCGTACCAACGCCGTTTACCGGCGCGGCGAGGGCCCATATAGGCGGTCAATGGGATAGAGCAGTCGTCAATATAGACCGGACGATTTTTCTTCATACAAATCCTCCTGTTAAAGGGAAGCGGCGGGAGCGACTACTCGCTCCCGCCGCAGGGAAACCGATTATTCGGCAGCCGGAGTTGCCGCCTTCTTCTTGCGCTTAGCAAGCAGAATGAACAGCACGACCAAAGCAGCCACGACGACGACACCGCCGGCAATACCGACGATCAGCCACGGGAATTCCGTTTGGTCGCCGCCAACATCCAACAGTTCGCGCTTCGGCGGTTCCTTGACCAAAATGGTCTTGGAGCCGTAGTCCTTACCGTTGTAGGTTGCGCGAATGGTGTAGGTGCCGGCCTTGGTAGCGGTGAACACACCGTTCTTGATGGTTGCACCCTCACCGTCGACCGTAAACACCGCGCCTTCCAGCGTGGACGGATAGGTGACCGCCAAGCGGACACGGTCGTTGGTCTCGCACTCGGAAGTCTCCACAATCAGTTCGCCCAGATCCACCGCTTCACCGGAGATCAGGCCCGGGCAACTGGCGGAGACCACGAACAGACCGTCGTTCACAGCCGGATCCATCGGATCCAAACCGCTGCTGACATCGTAATAACGAAGCACCAATTGACCGTCGACCTTCACGGTGATGCAAGCGGTCGTCTCGTTGATGTTGTATACCGAGAGTTCGTAATTGTGCGTTACATCATACTGGAAGAACGGATGATCGGTCTGCGAGTGCACGTAGTTAACACGGTACTGATCGATCAAAGCGCCGTTAACGCCATTCTTCCACAAACTGATGTACTGCGACCAGATCCGCTTCTCCGGATCGTTCGGATCCGCGATCTCAGCGGCCGAGAACTGAACAACGTAACCATACAACATTTCGGCCGTCATCTTATCCTCTTCACTGACAGCGTTACCGCGGAGGATCACGTAGAACGGCGGGGTGGTCTCGTCATCATACAACTTCTTCACTTCAATATTGAAGGTATAGTCCTTATGCTTTTCGATGGAGACGATGTCGTGGAATTCGTCTTCGTTGGACCACAGCGTCTTGTTGTCGTCCTGCAACATCGGAATGTAGCCTTCCTCAAAGCGGAAATGCTCCCAAATGCTGCCTTCCACAGCCGCAGGCGGAGTCACGTTGTGTTCGATGTACTGCGTCCAGACACCGCCGGAGAAGATCAACGTAAATTCGTTGTTGGTCTGGATCTGATAGCCACCGCCGTCACCGAACGAACCGCTCGGAATGGTGATGGTATCGCCTTCCTGCGGAGCGTCGATGCCGATCTCCTTATAGACCGCGGGGATGTAAATGAACTTGTTGTTGGAACTACCCGGCTTAAAGGCAGTGGTGGTCACCTTCTGACCGTTGTAGTAGTAGGTGAAGCCGGCATACGGCTCGTACCACTCCGTACCCGGAATCTCGCGGTTGGTACGCAGATAGAAGTGGACACGATCGGTACCGAAGGTCGCCGCCTGAACACCGGTGATACCAAACTCTTGCAAGGTCGGCTCGGTATACTCCGTCTCAGCAAGGACGCCACGGAAGATGTAGGCGGTCCAGTCGTTGGTGAGTTGGATACCGTTATGACCGGAGTTGGCAAAGCCCTGCGCACCGGCTTTGACGCTGATCACGCCAGACTGGGTATCGCCCGGCAGAGCCGATTCCGGCACACGGATGTACAGGTAGTTGCCGTCGCGGAGCACGCGGACCTTATGGGTGACGCCGTTGATCTCCATCGGGAAGTCGCTGAAGGTCACGCCGTTTTCCACGTTTTCCAGAGCGGAGGCAATGACCCAATGGAAACGCCACTCACCGGTAGCCGGATCAAAGCGGGAAGCCTGATTCATACGGGTGATGGTGACATCCTCAAACAGGGTGTCGTCGGTCGGTTCCAGTTCACTGATACCGCCCTTATAGTAGTACAGTTTGACGTCTTCCATCAGTTCGATACCACTGCACTGATCCTGCGGAGAGAGCGCCTTGCCCGCCTTCAGAATGACATAGTCGCCATCCTTGGATTTGAGCGGCAGGACCTCGTCCGGAATCGCCACGTACAGGTGATGGTTCCAAGAGTGGGAAACGTAAACGTCGCGTTCCTTACCGTCCGAACCGACGATCCGCATACCGTTGAAACTCATCGTATCCACGTCGCCCGGGATCATCGTATCCAGCGTCAGATAAACGTTCCACTGTTTGCCCTTCGTGTTATAACTGGTCACCATACCGTTGACCTTTTCCACCGAGAACTGGGTGTAGGTCTCTTCCGGAGCCGGCTCGTACTGCTCATTCCAGTGCTTGCCGTTGAAGTACAGGGTGTACTCCTTATAGGAAACGCCATAGTTGTCAAGGCGGAACATACCGCGAATGACCAGTTTATCCTTATCCTTCGCCACGTAGCCGGCATCCAGCAGAGCAATATACAGTCGGCCTTCCGCAAAGCGGCAGATAGTGACGTTTGCGAGCAGTTCGCCGTTGAGGTACACACCGCTGTAATCGTCGTAGGTAGCGGCCGGAATACGGACGCTCCAACCGCCATCGACCGGGAAATGGTCGTCGGTCAGCAGGTACACACCGTTGCAGTTACCGCCGTAGGCAGAAGCACGGTCGATGGACAATTTGATGTTGGTCTCACTCGGCTTCAAGCTGTCGTAATCCATCGCCATCCAAGTGGCACCGGTCCACTTGAACTGGATATCCTTGACAATGTTGATGCCGTTCTCGTTGACCGGCGAACCGAGTTTGCCGGCGTGGACGGTCATCACAGAACCCTTATCCAGTTTCTCGATCGGCAAGTACGCCTTATCGATCGCAAAGTAGAAGGAACCGTCCATATAGGCCGCTTTCCATGCACGGAAACTGCCCTTGGTCAGAATGGGCTGGTTGGCGCTGTTGGTAACAGAGACGCGGACGTAGTCGAAGGCCGAATCGTTGCCGGCATCGGCCGCGCCCGGAATGGCGTTGCCGGTGACCGGGAAGTACATATCCCAGCGACCCTTTTCCTCGGAATAACCGGACGGATAGACCGGCAGTTCCAAAGTAATATCGGTGTAGGTGTGGTTGTCAACGACGCCTTCCAGCGCCCACTTTTCGCCATCGTATACGAGGACGGCGTCGCGGGTCAGATTGATGCCCCACTTGGTGCCCTCGAAACGGGCCTGACCGAGTTTGATCGTGACCTTGTCGCCCTCGACCGGCACGACGTTGTTGGTCAGGTCACCCCACAGGGAGACCATCAGGTAGTCACCGTTTTTGTACAGATCGATAAGCGCCGACGACAGTTTGGTCTCGTTGATGTACACGCTCAGGTCGGTCAGTTTCGGCAGATTGCCTTCCACCGTCGGCCAACCGCCGTCGATGGTCAGATTAAAGCGCCAGTCACCGGCATCGGTGCTAAAACTTACCAAATTGGAAACGTGCATATCATTATAAACGGTATCATCGAAGGTCACGGCGACCATCTTCTCACCGTCCCAGTACATCTCGTACTCTTCGAGCACTTCGATGCCGTTGACACCGTAGTCAGAGGCAACCGCCTGCGACGGCTTGATAACGACCTTGGTGCCGACCTGCGGCGCCGCGCCGACGTAGAACACGTTCAGCGTCTGCGAGGCCGCCTTCTTAACGATAGCATCTACCGGCACGCCGTCGATCTCCACGATCAGACCGTTGAAAATGGTGACCCAATCGGTACCCGGAATAGCCACCTTGGTCTGGTAATGGATATCCCAATAACCTTGATCGGCATTCCAACCGTAACTGGCGCCGTTGAAGGTCAGGGTATCAAACATACCCGAAGCGGGAACCGACCACGAAGTGCCGTCACCGTTCAGTTTGAAGTCATCGGTCAGTTGATACGCGTAATCACCGATGTTGCTCTTATACTTGCCGGCTTTCAGCGTGAGCGTATGCTCCGCCGCATCCGACAGATAATCATTCGGGAACTCGATAAACAGAGTCTGCGGACCCGCCTTCTTCGCCGTGATCGTATAGGTCACACCGTCGATCTCCACGACCTGCGGATACTTGACCTGCGTATTGTTGATCACTTCCCAGTTCTCGCCCTGCATTTCATCCGACAGGGTGATGTAAATGAACCACAGGCCACTGGAACTGAGGGTGGTGTCGTTGGTCACGCCGCTACCGACGATCTGCGCGTAATCGGTGGTATCCTCCTGCGCCTCCAGCGACCAGGAAGAACCGTCGCCAAACAACTCGATGTCGCCGAGCAGTTCATAACCAAGTTTACCGACGTTGCTCGTATACTTACCGCCCAGCAGGGTGATAGTATGCGAAGCCGCATCCGACAGATACGAAAGCGGGAATTCGATGAACAGACCGTTGGTATCCCATTTCTTCGCCGAAACGGTATACGCGGTGCCGTCGATGACGACCTTCTGGTTCCAGTGGATCGGCGTACCGTCCACGTTACCCCAAGACTCGCCCGGCATCGCCGCCGTGGTATTGAGGTAGATGTGCCAGTTGGCACCGCCGCTCAGATTGGTGTTCTCATGGACACCGGCGATCTCCACACCGATGTAATCAATGGTATCGTCAATCTCGTCGTCGTCATCCTCGCCGCCGCCCTGCGCTTCGCCTTCCCACGCGGTGCCGTTCCAGGTCAGCGTGTAATCGGCGGTCAGGCGGATGGCGTCGTCCGCGCTCACGTGTGCTGCGCCCTCGACAGCCGGAGCATAGCCGGCATACAGCGTCAAAGTGGTGCCGGCCGCAATATCGGCCGCCATTTGACTGCTGTGTACGTCAAAGACGATGACACCGGTCGAACCGGAGCCGGCGTTGCCAACGAGGATGGTCTCCTTCGCACCGCCGTTGACGGCGATCCGCAGACCTTGGAATTTATCCCAATCGCCAGGCACGGTGCCGTTGACGTTCAGGTAGAAGTGACGGTACTTGATGGTGGTACCATCGGCCTCATAGGTGTGCAACACCTGCTGGATGCCTGAAACGGCGAAATCATGGTAGGTGTACTCCGGCAGAGGCTCTTCGGTGCTCCACTCGGTACCGTTGTAATAGACGGTGAAGTCCTCGGTCAGATTGATACCGACCGTCGTATCCGACTTCATTTCCGCTTTGCCCGCCTTCACGGTGAGTTTATCACCCTTGACAGGCGCGGTGGCGCCGACAGTGCCCCACACGGTCATCAACAGATAGTTGCCGTTCTTGTGGGTGCTGATCGAACCGCCGTTCATCTCCACGTCGTTGACGAAAACGCGCAGGTTGGTGTAGTCTTCAAAATCTTCACCGGCCGGCCAGTTGCCGTTCACGTTGAAGTTGAAACGCCAGTGATCGGTGTGCGTCGCACTGTACACGCTATCCAACCGGATATCGTTGTAGGTGACTTCCGTACCCGGAACATAGTCCGCCCACTTGGTGCCGTCCCAGATGAAGTGACACTCTTCGATATTGAGTTTGGTAGAGAAATCCTGATTGGTAAATACGCCCTTGGCGGTGAGGATATCACCGGCATTGGCCGCATTCATACCGGAAGCAAAATAAAAATTCTGGCTGTAACTGTACTGTTGCAGAGCCACAGCAACCTTCGTACCGTTGAGGAAGAAGCCGCTGTCTTCGCCGGAAGCGATCAAGCTCGCCTGATTCCATTCGTTATCGGTATACTTGCCCGCAAACGCACCCGCCAGACCGTCGCTACCCTTCAGGTATAACTGGTCGGGGTTGGTACCGGCGACCACTTGCGAACCGGCGTTGGTGAAGGTACCGGTGAACTCGTTCTCGTAGGTGACCTCCACCTCCGGAATCGCGGAGGTACGGGTCCACTTGGTGCCGTCATAGGTAAATTCCACCGGCGCAACGAAGGTGATGGTCTCACCGTTCTTTTCCTGCGTGTCGCGGTTTTTGCTGTAGAAGCGACCCTTCAGGACCACCTTGTCACCCGCCACGGCGGTGCCGAAACCGGTGACGTAGAAACCGGGCGCACCGGCGGCCGACTGGATCGGCATACCGCCGCCGGCATCCAGTTCAAAAGCGGTGCCGTTGAAGAAAGCGCCGTCTTCGGAAGTCATCGGGAAGAAGCGGGTAGCCCAACTGTTATCAACCGTCAGCCCTTCGGTGGTCGGGAGTTGAGTATAGAACGCGGTCGCGCTCTGATGCGCGGCGATCAGATCGAGGTGGGTCAGTTTGACGCTGGTGTCCTCTTCCTCCGGCGCGTTGTGGGTCATCGTCCACGCAGTGCCATCGAAAGTGAACACAAATTCACCAACGACCGAGATCTCCTCACCGGTAGACGGGGAATGCCAATCGCCCTTGAAGGTGAGGGTATCGCCGGCCACGGCGGTGTCGAAGCCGTTGAAGTAGATACCGCCGCCGATGCCGGCAGCGCCTTCGTTGTAGTCTTCCACCGGCAGGCCTTTAGCGGCGTTACCGTCCGAATACACCTGCGTGGTGGTACCGGCATGGGTGAAGAACACACCGCTGAGCGGATCGGCCGCAAAGAAGCGGTTCGTCCAATCACTGCTGAAGGTCAGCGGCGCATTCGCCGCAATGCCGACGTAGATGCAGGTGGCATTGGAAGCACCCGACAGCACGACCAGTTCCTCCAGCGCATAGGCATTGCTCATCGTGTAAGCCAACACGAAAGCACCGTTGCTGTAGACCAGTTTGACATCCTTTTCAATGACGATGCTGTTCGCCGTGTCGCTGGCCGCATAGGTGCCGGCCGACAGGACGATGGTATCGCCATCCTTCGGGGCGTTGTTGGCCGCATACCGGTCAGCACCGCCGTAGACCATCGGCATCAGATATTTGCCATCGTGGAAGAAGGAAGCGAACAGGCTACCGTCCTCCGATTTGCCCAACACCTTGCCGTCCTTGTCGGTCAGTACGACCGGCACGGAATCCTGACCGAAGTAGGTGCCATCCGGAATGGTGCCATCCACGTTCAGCCAGATACGCCAGTCGTTGCCGTTGTCGGTGTCCGCCTGCAACACGCTGGTCGGGGTGATGGTGGTCGCCGCAAAAACGGTGAACACACTCATACTGCCGAGCAGCAGTGCCAGGCTGAGCACGATCGTTAAAATACGAAATTTCAATTTCATAGATTTTCCTCCTTATGATGAGGGATTGTACGGATAGGGTCTTTGCTATTTTTAATTCGTCAACCGACGAAGAAAAACGGAAGTAACTTCCCTTTACGGGAAGGCGGGCGAGCAACGCTCGCTCCTACAGAACGATGGGTGTAGGGGCGACCGTTCGTCGCCCGCAGGCCGGTCTCCCCTCCCCCTTGCGGAGGAGGGAGAGACGACCGTAGGTTTTAGGAAATTACACCAGCGGGATGACGAACGCGCCTTCGCCGCAAGCCACCGAGAAGGTGTACTGACCGTTGGTCAGGCTGACGGTGGACACGGTGCCGTCCGCCCAGTAGACCAGCGCTTTGCTGGCGCTGTTGAACTTGAGGGTGACGTTGGCGGTGCCGCCGGTATACGGTTCGGCCGCATTGGCGATCATGTAACCGTCAAAGCCATCCTTATCCTTCATACAACCGATGACCGCCGAGCCGGACAACACGGAGACCGAGTTCAAACGGCTGTTGTTGTCGGCGGTGTAGTCGCTGCTGAAAGTATCGTCGTCGGTGCCGACCTTGACACCGCTGGTGATGGTGCCTTCCCATGTGAAGTTGAGCAACGCTTTTTCCATCTCACTGATGTTGGCGTAGACCTCTTTGACCCACGCATAGTGATCGTTCGGCGTACCGTCCGACTTGAGCATGGCGGTATCCGCCACGACGTCACCGGCGTACGGGTGCTGTGCGTAGGTGAAGAAGTCGAGTTCCTGCATACCGTAGGCCAGCGCGGTGTAGATCTGGAAGCCGATATCCGACTTTTTGAGAATCTCACGAGTCTGGTAAGAACTGGAGAACCAACCAGTGCCGCCGGTCACGTTCAACGCAACCGCCTGCATGGTGACACCGGCGGTAAAGCCGCCTTTCTTGGCTTCTTCCGCTACCGTCTGGAGGTTGGTAAACCAGTTGTCCTCAATGTAGTACTTGTTGCTACCTAACCAGTTTTCTTTTCTTCTCAAGCCGTAGTTATCGTACATATAATGGCCGAGAATATCGCCGGACTTGGCCACGTAGGAGGCATAATCGCTATTGATAGCAGCCGCATCAACGTAGTCCGGGTAGCAGGCCCACCACAGATTCACCGTCGGGAACTTCGAGCGGACGTACGCGGCCACTTCGGCGTTGCGGTCGAGTGCCGTAATGGTCGGCTCGTCGCCGAACATAAAGCCCCAGAACGCCTCGTACTTCATCTGTTTGGTGATGATATCGTCCACGATATCCTTCCAAGTGTTGCCGTTTTGGTAGGTGATCTCGGAGAGATCGCCCGCGTAGTTACGGAGTATCTCCATATACTGGCTGACCACGATGACCTTCATGCCGCGCTCAGCCGCTTCCTCGTAGTAACGATACAGCAACTGCTGACCGGCATAATCGGCCGACTGATCATACAGCGTAGCGACAAACTCGGTGACGATGTGGGTGAAGCCGACCTCCGCGTATTCATTCATCACGCGGTCGATCTCCGCATCCGACTTGAAGGTGACCACACCGGTCGCTGAATCGAACGAGCCGATGGAAGGCGCGGAGTACGCCACCTTCATCATCTCGCCGCCTGCGTAGTACGGAACGCCTTGGGCTACGCCGTCCACCACGATGACCTCGATACCGAGGATGTAGCGGCGGAGGATACGCATATCTTCCGCGTCGATGACGCTGTCACCGTTGACGTCCGCCTTATCGGACACCACGATGGAGGTATCCACCAGATAACGTTCCAGCAAAGCGGCATCCAACGCGCTCACGGCACCGTCGCCGTTGACGTCGTACTTCACGGTGGTGATAAGCACGTCGATCCACTTGGTGCCGTCCCACTTAAAGGTGGACTCGGTCACGTTGACGACGACCTTGGCAATATCGTTGTAGAACTGACCCTTGATGACCAGCGTGTCGCCGGCAGCGGCCGCGTTCATACCGGATGCAAAGAACCAGTCTTCGCTGTAACTGTACTGCTGGAAGGTGACGTTTACCTTGTTGCCGTTTAAGAAGAAACCGCTATCCGGCTCTTCCATCGCGTTGAGCATCATTTGGTTCCAGTCATGGTCTTCATACAGGCCGTCAAACAGCGTCTGCAGACCGTCACCGCCCTTGAGGTAAAGTTGGTTGGCGTTGGTGGTGGTGACCTGAGCACCGAGACCGTTCTTATCCGCCGTCGTGCCGATAAAGAAGCGACCGGTATACTCGGTGTAATCGGAGCGATCGACCTGATTGGCCCAAGTCGTGCCGTCCCAGACAAAGCTGGATTCGGCAATTTCGACCATCTCGCCGTACTGGTTATGGAACAGACCCTTGACGGTCAGCACCGTACCGACGGTGACCGAGCCTTGCACGCCCATATCGGCCAAGCCGATATAGTAGGTCTTCGTCCCCAGTTTCTTCAAATAACCGGTAAGTTTTCCATCGTCACGGAACTGTTGCTCGCCGTTCAGATAGATGCCGCTTTCGCCGAGGAAGCGGGTCTGGCCGTCAGCAGAGAGACCGCCGGCATAGGCCGGCAGCGACCAATCCGCGGCATAAGTCGCACCGTCATCGGCGCTGGCCATCGTTGTCAAACCGCTCACGCTATTTTCAGGGCCGGCAAAATTCAACATCGGGCTCACAGCCGTCGTCGGAGCGATGAAGCCGGTCAGCGAAATACCGTACTGGTTGGCATACAGCGTGACGTCTGCGGGCAGGTAGTAAGCAACCGCTTCGGTCGTGCTCTGATACCAGCCGGCCTTCAGCACCAGCGTATGCTCGCCGGTAAGAGGCAGGATGGAGGTCGGGACGGTGGCATACCAGCCGGTGCCGCCGCCGTTCTTGACGTCGGTCAGGGTGGACTCGTTACCGTCAACCGTCACAACCTGCGGGAAGGAGCCGCCCCACGATCCACCCGGCACAGCGACCGACGGGGTCATATAAAGTTGCCACGCCGAGCCGTCTGCCTTGATGCCGGCGTTAATGGTCAACGCCGTCAAGGTCAGTTCGGTGGTGGCGATCTCACCGGCCACAAAGCCGGTGCCGGTGTAGGTCATCACGTAGTCGGCGGTGAGGTTGTAGCCGTAGCTGCCGATATTGCTTGCATACTGACCCGCTTTGACGACGATGATATCGCCCGGCTTGGTCAGATAGGAGTTCGGGAACTCAAGGAACAGACCATTGGTATCAAACTTCTTGGCGGTCACGAGATACTCGGTGCCGTTGATGGTGATCTTCTGTTCATACTTGACCTGCGCACCGTCGATCGTCTCCCAATTTTCACCTTGAAGCGGGGCGTTGAGGTTCAGGTACAAGTGAACGTTGGTGTTGGTATTGTGGTTGATCTCCGTGATGGTCACGTCGTCGTAAACAACGCTACCCGGCACGACCCAGTTGGTGCCGTCATAGGAAACGGTGAAATCCTCGGTCAGGTTGATACCGACCGTCGTATCCGACTTCATTTTCGCTTTGCCCGCCTTCACGGTGAGCGTGTCACCGTTCACGGGTGCGGCGGCACCGACAGCGCCCCACACGGTCAGCAACAGGTAGTTGCCGTTTTTGTGGGTGCTGGTCGAACCGGCGTCGATCTCGACGTCGTTAACGAATACGCGCAGGTTGGTGTAATTCTCAAAATCAGCACCGGACGGCCAGTTGCCGTTTACGTTGATATTGAGAACCCAGTGATCGGTGTGCGAAGCACTGTACACACTATCCAACGTGATATCGTTGTAGGTGACATCCAACTCCGGATCATAGGGAACCAGCGTGGTGCCGTTCCAGACCATCTTGACGTCTTGCTCAATGGAAATGCCGTGGGAATCATCGCTCGGAACACCCTTACCGGCTTTGAGGGTCACTATGGTACCCTCAACCGGAGCGGACACTTCCTGATTCATAAAGACGTTTAACGACTTATCGCCCGATTTTTTGATCACGGCGGATTTGACAACGCCGTCGATCTCCACGGTCAGGCCGGTAAACACCGTCGACCAAGTGGTGCCGGGGACAGTCTCGTTGGTGACGTAGTGGATATCCCAGAAACTACTTGCGGCGGTCCAGCTGTTTGTCACATCGCCGGTAAAGGTGATGGTATCGTACTCGATATAATTGGACCATTTGCTACCGTCCCATTCCAGCGTGTAGTCGGCGGTCAATCGGATAGCATCGGTGGCGTTTACGTTCGGTGCGCCGTCAACAGCCGGAGCCGAGCCGGCGTGCAAAGTCATCGTGGTGCCAACAGCGATATCCGCCGCCATCAAACTGCTATGCACGTCAAAGCAGATGACCGAAGTCGAGCCGTTGTTGCCGACGCGGACATCCTGCTTTTCGCCGCCGTTGACCGAGATCTGCAGGCCAAGGAACTTATCCCAACTACCCGGCACGGTGCCGTCGATGTTCAGATAGAAGTGGCGGTACTTAATGGTGGTACCGTCACCCTCGTAAGTATAGAGGACCTGATTGACACCGGTGACTGCAAAATCGTGATAGGTATACTCGATATAATCCGACCATTTGGTGCCGTCCCAGAGGAACTTGCACTCGTCTACGTGTACCTTCACAGCCAATGCCTTGCTGTAGAAGGTGCCCTTGATGGTCAAGATGGAACCGGCCGAAGGGGCGAAGCCTTCGGTGAACCATCTATTGCTGGAGTCGTTGTACTTAAACAACGGGGCGCCGTTGACCTTAACGCCATCGAGGAAGACACCGTTTTCGTTGCCGTCCATCGCATACAGTCTTTGCGACCAGTCATCGTTACTGTTGATCTTATAGGCATCCAGAGAATCACTGCCCTTCAGATATAACAGGCCGGCGCTGGTACCGTTGGGTACCTGCGAATTTTTGTTGTTGAAACTGCCGGTGTATTCGCTATACACCGTCATATCCGGCACTTCGGAGGTGCGAGTCCACGCAGAGCCGTCGAAGGTGAAGGTAACAGGCGCATAGAAACGCAGTTCTTCACCGGAATTGGTCGAATACCAATCGCCTTGGATGGTCAGCGTATCACCGGCCACGGCGGTGCCGAAGCCGTTGAGGAATACGCTACCACCGATACCGGCAACACCCTCGGAGTAATTCTGAACAGGTACACCCTGCGCGGTGTTCCCATCGGGATAGACCTGCTTGGTCACACCGCCGCTGGTATAGAAGATACCACTAAACGGATTGGCCGGGAAGAATCGGTTATACGCCCAATCCGAACTAAAGGATAACGGATAGGACGAAGCAATACCGCCATAGATGCGGTCCGCCTTAGAAGCGTTCGGCAGAAGCGTCAACGTATCGATAACAACAACGCTGTCCCCCATCTGGTGCGTATCCGTAACCACCGTATAGCCGTCAGCGGTACGGACCAGATAAATGTCTTTTTCAATGGTAATGCTGTTACCGTCGCCCTGATTGCTGGCGTAGGTACCGGCATCTACTTTGATGACCGAGCAAGCATCCAAGCCGTTGGGTTTATCGGCCGTATAGGAGCCGTAGAGCAACGGGCAAAGATAGTTGGCGTCATTCAAAAACGAGGCCGACAGCGTACCGTCACCGGTCTTGGCAAGCACGTTGCCGTTTACGTCGTAAAGCGTAACGGGAAGCGTATCCTGCGCATAGAGCGCACCGACCGCGGACGGGAAGGTACCGCTCTGATGCAGCCAGATCAGCCACTGCGTACCGCCACCAAAGGTATGGTTGGACTGCAGATAGCCGGTCGGGGTGATGACCGCCGTAGCGGCGGAGACCGTGAAGACGCTCATACAACTGACAAGCAGTACCAGCGACAAAACGATCGCACAAAGTTTTTTGGTTAAACGCATATGGAATAACCTCCTAATAAAAACGTAAATAATATTACCGTATTTTTTTGAATAAAAAACAATCGCCATAAGCGGCTATAACTCCTTACCCTGCGGAACTTTTCCGCAGGGTAAGAAGTTTTTCGCTTAGGTTACTTCAGCGAGCCGAAGGCGGTGTTTCCCATGATCTTATCCGCGAAGATGGTATAGATGACCAACACGGGGATCAGAACGATGACCGTACCGGCAAACATGATCGGCTGGTCGCCACCGAAGTGGACGAAGCGCGCCTGCATCTCCTGCAAGCCAAGCGCAATGGTCGGGTGGCTCGGGAGCATCATGTACGGGCCCATATAGTCGTTCCATGCAGCGATAACACCCTGCACGATGAAGATCAACATCATCGGGACCGACTGCGGGTAGTAGATGTTCAGGAACACGCGCCATTCACCGGCACCGTCGATATACGCGGCTTCCGCAAACGCCGACGGCATACCGCGGTACAGCGTGGCGTACAGGATGGAACCCATACCCAGACCGCCGGAGCCGAAGATGAGCGTACCAAGCCAGTTATCGTACAGGCCCAGAGCCATACGCATTTGCATCACCGAACTGGTAGCGCCGATGATCGGAATGATCATCGCCACGTACACCGCACTCTCGATGATCTTCTTACCCGGAAATTCAAAGCGGGCAAGCGCATAGCCGGCAAACTGCGGCCAGATCATCGCATTGAAAGTAACGATCAAAATGTAGATCAGCGAGTTACCGAGCAACTGGAAAAGGTTGTGGTTGCGATAGTTCATCTGATCGATGACCAGTTTGAAGTTTTGCCAGTCCCACGTTGCCGGCAACGTAAACGAGTTAGCGGCGTAGTCGGAACCTGTCTTCAGAGCGTTGATCGCCAGCCAGAGGAAGATAAACACGAAGGACAAGGCGGCAAGGATCATCACGGCGTAGGTCAGCCACTTGAAGAATTCCCAAGAAACACTACCCACCGTGACGGAGGTCTTAATGCGGTCTTTTCGAATTGTTCTCATTGTCCGCACCTCCTTAATACTCTTCCGAGACAGAGAATTTTCTGCCCAATGCACGGAAGCACAACGTGATGGGAGCACCGATCAGCGTCAGCATCACACCGTAGGCGGAAGCCGGACCGAAGTTGTAACTCTTCGCCAAGTTGAGCATGGTCAGACCGATCGCACCGGCGCCTTCCGAAGCGGCCATACTGTCCATGAACAGCAACGACTGCTGACCCCAACCGAACACACTGGCCAGCGCAATGGTCAGCATCGTGACAACGGTCGGCGAGATCAACGGCAACACGATCTTAAAGAAGATCTGCGGCTCGGTGGCGCCGTCCAGTTTGGCGGCTTCGACGAAGTCATCCGAAACACGGTTCATCGAGGACAGGAAGAACATCATATTCTGCGAGAAGCCGGTCCAAATATTGAAGATCTGGATCGCCGTCCACGCATACGGTTGCACAAACCAACCGTTG
Organism: Clostridia bacterium; assembly: GCA_017410585.1. GTDB lineage: Bacteria > Bacillota > Clostridia > Oscillospirales > Acutalibacteraceae > RGIG426. The sequence continues at coordinate 44,926 of JAFQQM010000037.1, read as the reverse complement.
GCCGGAAATTTATCCCCCACACCGAGTACCTGATAGATCATGTGCAAGGCGCCGTCGTAATCAAAGAAGTTACGGAAGATCAGCACCAGCACGACCGCCGAGGTCACGCAGGGCAGATACAACAGCGCACGAAGGGGCTTGTAGCCGGGGACTTTGCTGAAGATCAGGTAGGCAAACAGCAACGAGACCGGCGCGTTGATACACAAGGTCACGAAACCGACTTCAACCGAGTTCTTGACAGCCTGCCACTCGTTAACGACCTTCGCTTGGTCGAACATTTTGAATACGCCTTCAAAGTTATCCCAGCCGACAAACTGGGGATCCAGATCGACACGGCTGTAACTGTGGAAAGCCATATAGAACATATTCATATTGACGACCTGCGCGAAAACGAACATAAACACCGGCCAAGCGATCAGGAGCATCGCAAACAGCGTCCGACGACGCCGAATGCGTTCCATGCCGGTCAGCGGTCTTTTTTTCGACATAAACAGCGACATGGATTACACTCCCAGTTCTTTCTTGGAATCAGCAAATCTCTTGACACCCTGCGTGTAGTTGCCCTGCAGGTATTTATAGACGTTTTCGGTCACGGCCAGACCGGTCGCCTGCGAAGCGTCGGTGATGACCTTACCGGTCGCGGAGTCGATCAGTTTGGTGCTGCTACCGAAGGAGGACTGCACCAAGCGGGCGAACGGAGGCACGTCGGGGTTGTAGTAGATACCGATGCGGCCGTAGTTGCACAGACGGGTGGGAGCCCACGATTCCACTTCCGCCGCGACGTCGAACACCTTGTCAACTTCCGCAAACCACGGAGTCTTCTCCACCTTGGAGTCATCCAGTTCAAAGCACATCGGGGACTGCAGATCCTCGCACAGGGTCGGCAGATACTCTTCGGAGAAGATAAACTGCAGGAACTGCTTCGCCAGATCCGGACAGATCGCCGCAGACGGAATGACGAAGTAGTCAACCGCGTTCATACGGGTGATGGCCTGATAGTTGCCGTTTTCATCCTTGGCCGGCGTGGCGCCTTCGGCGATGAGGTAGTTGCCCTCGTCATCCGACATCCACGGGGTCGGCATAAAGCCGAGTTTGTCTTCCATACCGAGTTCTTCGATCAGGTCGGCGGTCTCGGTGTAGAACCAAGAACCGGTCGGGCAGATGAGACCTTGGCCGCGCACGAAACGCTGCTGCGAGGTCACGTGGTTAAAGGACAAGCAACCCGGAACCGAGGTGGTGGAGACCCATTCACCGTTGGCATCCTGCTGGATATCCAACAGATCCATCATCTCGTTATAAGCATAGTAGAACGCATCGTGACCCAGCATGTCGAAGTTCTGGGTCTGGCCGTAGTACTTGGAGACGTTGTCAATGCCCATGTACTGGTAGATCCACGGATACACCATCATTTCCAACATACCGGTGGAACCGGACCACACCATCGGCTGAACGTCGTAGGACTGGCCGGACTGGGTGTAGGAGAACAGATCCTTCTTGGTGCCGTTCTTGGTGGTCTGTTGCAGAGCCGCAAACACTTCTTTCAGTTCCTTGGTGTTGATCGGATAGTCGTGACCCTCTTCCCAACCGAGAACGTCGTGGCAGAGGTAATCCATCATCGGCTTGTTGTACGCAACCGCGGTCGGCGCATAGGTCAGCGGGACCATATAGTTGGTTTCTTCGCCGTTTTCGAGCAGATAATGATCGTTACCGATGAGACGGTCCTTCAAAGACTTACCGTTTACATCCTTCTCGTTCATCAGAGAAGTCAGATCCATAATGTAGCCGGCTTCTGCCCATTTGGCCCACATATTGCCCTGCACGAAGTACAGATCGGAGACGGCCATACCGTCGGTCTCCAACACGTTTTGCAGGCTGCTGGACAGCATCGAGTCAAACTCATACTGCACTTGGATACCGGTCTTGTAAGTAAACGCGTCGGCGGCGTTGGCCAGCCATTCTTCTTTCAGACCGTTGAGCTGCGCGGTAATGATGATGTATTCGCCGGTCAACTGGGCAGCGCCCTCTTTACCGCCGCCACCGCCGGTACAACCCGCCAGCGAGCCGACCAGCAGCACCGCAACCGTCAAAACAGCAATCAATTTCTTCATCATTTTCATAACACTCTCTCCTTTACTTGATCGGAATCACAAACACGCCTTCGCCCGCATCGAGGGTAAAGGTGTAACTACCGTCTTCACCGAGTTGGATCTCGGTCTCTTCGCCCTCAACGTAGGCGATCGCCGAAGTCGCTTCGCGGAACTTCACCGTCACTTCGGAGGTGACGTCCATGCTCGGTTCGACGACGTTGACGATCATAAAACCGTCGTAGCCGTCTTTGTCCTTCAGATGACCGATGATCGCATCAGCGGTCGCCGAAGCCTCCAAAATACGGGGCGCTTTGTAATCGGCGATGTAGTCCATCTGTTTGAACTTATCTTCCACCTTCAGAGCGGTGGTACCCTGCCACTCATAGTTGAGCAACACGTGGTCAAACTTCTGCACCTCGAGGTTGGCGGCCTGCACCGCATAGTAAGCGGGGGTCTTGACCGCTTCCATACCGTTATCCTCGGGATACATCACCATCGCATCGTAGAAGCCTTCGGTGATGTGCGGGTGACCTTCGCTGCGGTGTTGCCAATAGGTGAAGTAACCGATGGTCTTGGCACCGTAGGCCAGCGCAGAATACAACTGGAAGCCGGCATCCGCCTTGGTCACAATCGAGCGGCCGTGGTCAGAGACGCCCTTGCCGCCCACCGGACCGTAGGCACAGGACTGGAGGACGACACCCACGTCAAAGCCGCCTTCTCTACCGCCGGCAGCCGCCAGTTCCAGATTCTGGAACCACGTGGCAAACATATAGTTTTCGCCGGTGGACGCACTCCAGCGAAGCGGATAATAGTCGTAGCAGAAGATGCCTTCCAACTTACCGAAATCCTGAATGTACTTTTTGTAGGTCGGGATGGCACCGCCGCCCACCTGCACGTTGAGGTGAGGCGCACCGTACACCGGCAACATACAGGTCAGGGTACTGCAATCCGATTTGATGCTGCGCACGTAGTTGGTGACCTGCTCGAAAATGCGGAAGTTGGACTCCTTCGGCTCATCCTTCAGCGTGATGCCGTAGAAACTGTCGTAGCGGGACAGGTCGGCGATCATACCGGCGATATACGCTTTGCTGTCTTCATCCAACAGCGGGCTGGTGCCCATCGTCAGTTGGGTCAGACGGCTGGAGTGAACGAGCACGTCTAAGCCGACCTTTTCGGCCAGTTCCATATATTCGTACAGCGTGCTGTCCTCAAAGGAGGTCGCCGTCAGACCCTTACTGTTCAGGTCATAGGACGCGTCGTTTTCCGGATACAGCAGGTTGAAACCGGCATTTTTGTAATCCAGAAAATCCTTTTCGGTGATAAAACTGTTCCAGCCACCCGACGGATCGTCCGGATGGACCTGACCGCTTACTTTCCAGCGATAGCCGCCGCCGCGCGGACCGGCATACGCATAAAAGGTCATTTGGTCGTCATCGGCGTAGGTCGGCTTGCCATCCGGAACGTTGAGCGGTGGAAGGTCTTCCCCACCGCCGCCACCGCTACCACCGGCACAACCGGCAAAGCCAAGCAACATAGCCAGACACAACAACACGGATAAAAGTTTCTTCATAGTGTCCTCCTTATTCGGTGATTGCTTATAATACCTATTTATATACTCGCAACTCAGGCGTCGTCCGAAACGATGACGCCTTCTTCTTCAAGGGCATCATCCCAGTCGCCGCCTTCGCCGCCCCATTCCACATCGGTGGACACGGTGAAAATGCTCACCGCCGACAGGCGGTTGACCCACAGGGTCGGCGTTTCGTAATGTTTCATACTGTCCCCTCCCCTTATTTCAGATAACTGAAGTTGGCGTTGCAGAACGCAATCAGCGTCGCTACCTCATCATCGGTGAGGTTACCGGCCTTTTCTTCGAGACCGTCGAGGGTATCGGTCGCGCCTTTGGAGATCGCCGTCTGGGCGATCGACTGCGCCACGCTCACCACCGAACGGTTAGCCGCACCGGCCGTAACCGCCGGCGTATCACTGTCGTTAAAACTATAATAGTACACGTCACCACTCGTCATCTTGACGTACGCGCGGGCGGTGATCGCCACGTTACCGCGGCCGCCGGTGGTGCTGGAGGTCAACGTCGCAAACAGCGATTCGCCGCCGGCGATCTTGGCGATCTGCGCCGCATCGGTGACCTTGGCAACCGCCGGTACCGTGCCACGCTTACCTACCGTAGTCAACTCCAGATCCTGACCGTCGTACAGCAAGGCGGTCGGGAACATCAATACACCGGCTTCAGCGATCTCGGCCGCATCAAACGCGACCGCTTTGGTCGACTCAAAACGGATACCGGCACCGTCGGTGCGGATGGTCGCACCCTGCATATCGATCATCGGATTGGTCTCATCCATCACCGTCAGATCGGTATCGGCTTCGGTCACGACCACCGATGCAGTACCGTCCATATCGGAGGCCACGACGTTATTCAGCGTCACCGCCGCCTCATCGCTCGCCGTATCCATCAAAACCGTAAAGTTCAGCGTCAACCACGCATCGTCCGGAGAGATACCGGCATCCACGTTGGACAGGCAGAGGATACGGATCGTACCGGTCGCCTCGTCCACACGAACGGTCACGTCCTCGGTATTGCCAAGAGCGACCACGTCGGCGCGCAGGGTGGTGCTGACGTAATCCAGTTTGGCCGGATCGTATTGGAGGGTAGCCTCCACGCCGCCGATTGCGCCCTGCACGTACACCGCCACGCCGATGGTATCACCGGCTTTGGCCTGCGCAGGACCGTCAACGCGGACTGCCGGCGTCACCGCGGCGCTGGTCGGCATCGCCAACACGGCGCACAAAAGCATCGTCACGCACAGAACGGATAAGATCTTTTTCATTATGTATTCCTCCTCTAAAATAGAAAATAGAAACGCTATTTTTAGGGTATACACCCATTATAACAATTTTATTATAACATCTCTGTTATGCGATTGCTAACAAACTTTTATGGAAATTAACATTTTTTTATGAACTTTTCCACTTTTGAGCATCTTTTTTTGAGATAATTTTGCTCGATAAGTTCATTTTACATAACTCGAACGTTTATTTTTGGTGCTTTTTACCAATCGACGATCCGATCAGAAAGTGATGATTGACACAAATTTATGTTTGCTGTATAATGCCCTTGACGAAAGGAGTGTGCCTTATGCCCCACGATCAACACGTAGAGGAACGACCGTTTGCCGGACATTATCTTTGCGATGAAGATAACTGCCGCTATCTGTACGCCCCGCCACTCGATTCTCCAACACACAAGCACACCGATTTTTATGAGTTCTCGTTGGTCACCAGAGGCAGTTGGATCAACGAATACGGCGGCAAGCGCCGCGTTTTGCGGAAAAATACGCTGATCTTCTTCGGGTGCGGACAAACTCACGGTATGTACGTCGGCGAGCCGGAAAGCCTGCATTTTTCGTTTATTGCTACCAAGGAATTTTTCGAAGATTACTGCCGGCAACATTTTGCCGAGCATCCCGAAATGACCAAAACACCGTACGTCGAAGTAAACCTCTCGCACGAAAACGCCGAATATCTAACGGCCGTATTTGACCGCATCATCCTCACACCGGGAACCGATCACACCGAGTTGTTCCGGTTGTTCCTCTATAACGCCTTGTATTGCACGTTCTTGCAACCTCACACCAAAAACGTCCGTGAGGAAGACGATGACACCAATAAGTACATCAAAGATATGGTGTACCATTTCGATGCCTTCGACTATTTGACCGCCGACGTATCCGCCATCTATCAATCGTATCCGCTTTCGCAATCAACACTGATCAATCAATTTAAAAAATACACCGGCTATTCCATCGTGCAGTACCGTCATCTCAAGCGGATGGAATACGCCGCCCGCATGCTGGACGTGTACTTCTGCAGTGTATCCGAAGTGGCCACCGCCGTCGGAATATCCTCGATCTCGTATTTCTCGAAAAAGTTTAAAGAGCATTACGGTATTTTGCCGAGCGATTATCAGAAACAGAGCATCAATCCACGCGTTAAGCAAGAAAAAAGTATCACCGATTACGGTACTTCTTATGCAAACAAGTACCAACCTTGATACCATTATACACCCTTTGTTTTATTTTTTCTGCAATATATTTACGAGAAATTGATATAAATTTATAAACTTTCATTGACGCGATGCCGCACATAGGGACAACGCGTCAATTTTTTTACTGTTATTTCGGCATTTTTTCGTCTTATCAACCAAAAAACGGTTATTCCCCCCGTCTTTACACCCCTTTGTAAGCAGAAAAATTTTAGGACATTTTTATTGACAGAACATAAAAAGCATCGTATAATCATAACAGAGTAGCAAAAAGGAGGGCGAAAAATGGAACTGGTCAAACATGAAAAAACCTTCCGGTCTCAGTGCTGGTTTGGTGAACTTCCCTACTTTTGTCTTTTCTCAACCTACGACGACAAGCAGTACCACTGCCATACAGATTTTTATGAATTTGTGTTTATCTCCTCCGGTACCTTTTATCATAATTTTAACGGAGAGGAAGAAACGCTCGTCGTCGGAGATCTCCTTTTCGTGCGCCCGAACGAATACCATCTGATCGTCGGCAACGAGCCGGACAGTTCGCACTATGCCTTTATTATCAAAGACACCGATTTTCTCACCTATTGTCAGCGACACATGGATGATTACTCGATGTTTACGGACAATCCTCGCCTGCAGGTGAAATTATCCGGCGCGCAAACAGCCTATCTGTCACTGCTCGGCAGTGCCTTTGCCCGTTGCTATGCACCGGATAAAATCCCGATTGCCGAACAGTTGCTTTCCGCCTTAATGTTTGCCATTCAATATCCTTTGCCTACCGGCGATCATTTCGGCGTGGATCAATACGTGCGGGATCTGCGCCTGCGTATTGATAACTACCTGCTGTTGGGAGACGATATTACCAATATCTACACACATTATCCCGTTTCACAATCCACCCTCATCTACCATTTTAAGAAAAAGACCGGAATGACCATCGTGGAATACCGCAATATGAAACGGATGGAATACGCCGCACGGATGCTGGAGACCGAGGATTATCAGATTTCCGCCGTCGCCAATATGGTGCATCTCTCCTGTCTCAGTTATTTTTCACGTATGTTTAAGGAGCAATACGGGCTAACTCCGAAGCAATATCAAAAATTACATCGCAAACAAAAAAAATAACTCGTCACAGACGAGTTATTTTTTTGCAAAAAGTTTGCTAAAATTGCGGAATACATTGCAATTCTTTCACGGTTTTCCGGTAAGGATGGACTTTTGATACCGTAGTTTTCTATAATGGAACTATCAATCAGCAGGGAGGTCTGCGCCATGAAAATTCAGGAAGCGGTCCATAAACGCTCAAACGCCCCCATCCGCGTTTTGCAATACGGCGAGGGGAATTTCTTGCGGGCATTTGTGGATCAAATGATCGACATTGCCAACGAAAAAGGGATGTTTGACGGGCGTGTTGCCATCGTCAAGCCGATCCGTTACGGCAGTCTGGATCGATTTGACAAGCAGGATAACCTCTATACCGTCGTACTGCGCGGCAAGGAAAACGGCGAGGTCGTAGACAGCAGTCGCATCATCACGTCGGTTGCCGAGGTGATAGACGCGGAAGAGGACTACGACCGCTATATGGCGTTGGCCGAACTGGAGACCCTGCGGTTTGTGGTCTCCAATACCACCGAGGCAGGCATTGTGTTGGATGAAAACGACCATTTCAACGGGCTTCCCGAAACCTATCCCGGAAAACTGACCAAGTTCCTCTATGCGCGGTACAACGCCTTCGGCGGCGCCGCCGACAAGGGATTGATCTTACTGCCGGTGGAGTTGATCGAAAACAACGGCGGCAAACTGAAAGAATGCGTATTGGCGTTGGCGGCGGTCTGGCAGTTACCGCAGACGTTTATCGACTGGGTCAACGAAACCTGTATTTTCTGCTCCACGCTGGTCGATCGTATCGTGACCGGTTACCCGAAAGAAGCCGCGGCCATCTGCGAAAAACTCGGTTATGAGGATGCATTGTTGGATGTCGGTGAGCCGTTTGCGTTGTGGGTCATCGAGAGTAAGCAGGATATCCGCAACGAGTTGCCACTGGACAAAGCGGGATTGCCGGTCATCTTCACCGACGATCAGCGCCCTTACCGCGAGCGGAAGGTGCGTATCTTAAACGGCGCACATACTTCCACCGTGTTAGCGGCATTCTTGGCCGGCAAAGACATCGTTCGCGAGTGTATGGAAGACCCGATCATTGCCGGTTTTATGCGGAAAGTGGTCTTCGATGAAGTCATTCCGGCATTGCCGGCAGGCGCAACCGATTCCGAAGCGTTTGCGGCGGCAGTGTTTGAGCGGTTTGCCAATCCGTTTATTGACCACAAATTGCTGTCCATCTCGCTGAATTCGGTCTCGAAATGGAAGGCGCGTTGTCTCGGCAGTTTCAAAGATTCGCTGGCCAAGACCGGCAAACTCCCGCAGGGGTTGACCTTCTCCTTTGCGGCGTTGATCGCCTTCTATCTGGGGGGCGAGATCAACGGTCACGAAGCGTATCCGTTGCAGGATGACCAAGCCGTTCTGACCTTTTTTGAAAATGTAAGAAAAGCGCATAACAGCGCGGAAAATACCGTTTTGACAGTAGCAAAGAACGCCGATTTCTGGGGCGAAGATCTATCCCAAATCGACGGGTTTGTGGAGACGGTTGCCGGCTATTTGGAAAGCATTTTGACTGACGGTGCCTACAAGGCGATGGAGAAGGTACAATGAAAACGATACGGATCGCAACAAACGACAACGTCGAGGTGATGCTGGAGGGAGACAAGCGCGGGCACAAACTGGCCGCTTGTCCCATTGCCGCCGGCGAAAAAGTCATCAAATACGGGCATTCCATCGGTGTGGCGACGCAAGATATCGCCGCCGGCGAATGGGTGCACAGTCACAATTTAAAGACCGGTCTGGAAACGGTAGAGGATTACGCCTACGATCCCATTCCTTGCACGCTCGAACCAAAAATCGGGGGCAGTTTTTTGGGTTTTGAAAGGGAAGATTCGGGGGTAGGTATTCGTAATGAACTGTGGATCTTGCCCACCGTCGGCTGTGTTGCCAAAACGGCTGAACGTATCGCTTGTAAAGCGAGTGAACTTTACTCGTTCTCGCTTCAAAGCGGATGCAGTGGCATCTACGCCTTCCCCCATCCTTACGGTTGTTCGCAACTAGGAGAGGATCACGAAAACACCCAAAAACTGCTCAGCGGTCTGTTGCACAACCCCAACGCCGGCGGTGTGTTGGTGCTGGGACTCGGTTGCGAAAACAACCGTCTGGAAAATCTACGGCCGATGCTCGGAGAGTACGACACGAAGCGCGTACGCTTTATGGAATGCCAGCAATTTGAAGACGAAGAAACCGAAGCGCTACGTCTGATCGACGAATTGATGAGCGTTATGCAACAGGACAAGCGTACCCCGCAACCCGCAGAAAAACTGGTTTTGGGAATGAAATGCGGTGGATCGGACGGATTGTCCGGCATCACCGCCAACCCATTGGTCGGGCGCATCACCGATCGGTTGATTGCCGAAGGTGGCAGTGCGATGCTCACCGAAGTGCCGGAGATGTTCGGCGCCGAAACGGTGCTGTTGGAGCGCTGTGTGGATGAAGGCATCTTCACGCAGGCGGCCACGATGTTAAACGATTTTAAGAACTACTATATTTCCCATAATCTACCCTGCTATGAGAACCCGTCCCCCGGCAATAAGGACGGCGGTATCACCACGTTGGAAGAAAAGTCGCTCGGCTGTGTTTGCAAGGGTGGTAGCGCACCGGTCGTGGACGTACTATCCTACGGTGAGCGTGTAAAGAAAAAAGGCTTGTCACTTTTAAACGGTCCCGGCAACGACTTGGTAGCCGCTACGGCGCTGGCTGCCAGCGGTGCTAACCTCATTTTGTTTACCACCGGCCGCGGAACACCGTTTGGGTGTCCCGTGCCGACCGTGAAAATCTCCACAAACTCCCCCCTATTTGCCAAAAAAGGCAATTGGATCGACTTTGATGCCGGCCGGATGGTGGACGGAATGTCGTTAGACCTGCTGACCGACGAGTTGTATGCCTATATTTTGGCGTTGGCAAGCGGTGAGATCACCACCAAGACCGAACAAAACGGATACCGTGACATTGCCATTTTCAAAACCGGCGTCACGTTATAACACAAAACGGCTTGTGAGAGCACTCACAAGCCGTTTTGTTGTTTCAGCCAATCGGCGGCAGAGGAAGCCAGCAATGCCGAGCCGATCGGCAACACCGATTCATCAAAGATCACCTCGGGGTGATGCAACGGATGCGGCATCGACGGCGAAGCGGCGGACAACGCCACCATTACGGTGGGGATCTTTTGACTGACGTAAGCGAAATCCTCCGATCCGCCGCGTATGGAACTGCCCCCAAACTCTGCCGCAGACAGCACTTTCCGCTTACCGAGCAACGCTTGGGCGCTGCCAAGCACCCAATCTGTCAGGTGTTCGTCGTTGAGCAAGGACGGACAACCGCCGTCAAAGTGTACCAAGGCGGTGGCGCGGGCCGCTGAGGCGGTCAGTACGCTGACCGCCGACAGGCGGTCTTTCAAAAAAGCGCGGTGTTCATCCGAAAAAGCACGCAGACTTCCCCGCAACTCCGCTTTGTCCGCAATGACATTGGCGGCCTCCCCCGCATGAAAACTGCCGACCGACAACACCGCACCGCTTCCGGCAGGCAATTCGGACGGCACCAGCGCCTGCAAAGCCGTAACGATACGGGCGGCCGCCGACAACGCATCCACACCGTTTTGCGGTGAGGAGCCATGGCAACTCTTCCCATTCACCGTGACCGTGAAGAAATCAGCCGAAGGGGCGCCCACACCGCCTTGCGGGATCACGACCGTACCGCTTTTCAGCGGAACACCGGCCATCACGTGTATCATCATACCGGCCGAAACACCGGTCAACACGCCGTTTTTTATCATATCGGCCGCACCGGTAAGCAACTCCTCCGCCGGCTGAAACATCAGCCGCACCGTGCCTTTCAGTTCGCTTTCGGCTTGTTTCAGCAGGTAAGCCGCCCCCAGTAACATCGCCGTATGCATATCGTGTCCGCAGGCATGCATACAACCGTTTTGAGCGGCAAACTCCAGCCCGCTCTGTTCGGTAATAGGCAACGCATCCATATCGGCACGCAACAAAAAGATCGGTTCTCCCCCACCGACTTCCGCCACGATGCCGGCCTTTCCGCAATCTTGCGGCTTGTATCCCAATCCGACCAGCGCATCCCACACAAGGCGGCGGGTCTGCGGCAGATCAAAACCACACTCTGCCATCTGATGCAAGCGGCGGCGTAAAGGGGTCAGTTCGGTCCATTTTTCGGCTTCATTCAACCAATTCATTCTTTTCACCTCATCGTTATTATACCACTTGACAAAGATGGTATAATAAGAAAAGATGGCGAAAAGGAGAATTTTTTATGAATTTACCGAAAGATCCGTATATGTTGCTCTCGATCATCAATATGCGCCTGCGTGACAGCGGCAACAGTTTTGAGGAGATCTGCTGCTGTGCGGACGGCAACTGCACGCTGATACAAGAGTCTCTTCGGCAAATCGGCTATATTTATGACCCCGAATGCAATCAATTTGTACGGAGAGATATTTGAAATTTTTGCAGAAAAAGAGTATAATAGGGTAGAAATCTCAAAAAGAGGAACGATCAGATTATGGACTCGGCAATTCCCCATCATGAAAATCCGCTGGGCAGTCAACCGGTGCCGCAACTGTTGCGGCAATTTGCGGTCCCCAGCATTGTGGCCATGCTGGTATCGGCGATCTACAACATCGTCGACCAGTTTTTTATCGGCCAAAACGTCGGCGAATTAGGCAACGCCGCCACCAATATTGCTTTTCCCTTGGCGAATGCCTGTACCGCTATCGCGCTGTTGCTCGGCATCGGTGCTTCGGCGGCATTCAATCTGGCGATGGGGCGAAAAGAATACGACAAAGCCCCATATTTTGTCGGTAACGCCGCTACGATGCTGTTTCTCGGCGGTCTGCTGATCGGCAGTGTGGCGCTCCTCGCCTTGGAACCGATGCTTCGGTTGTTTGGCGCATCCGAGGCGGTACTGCCCTACGCCAAGGAATACGTTGGGATCACCGCCATCGGTTTTCCGTTTTTGGTGTTATCGGTCGGCGGTGCACATCTGATCCGCGCAGACGGACGCCCGCAGATGTCGATGATCTGCAATATCGTCGGTGCGGTGACCAACACCGTTCTGGATGCTTGGTTTGTGAGCAAAGGCGGATTCGGGCTTGACCTCGGGATGGCGGGCGCCGCCTGGGCGACGGTCATCGGCCAGATCCTTTCGGCCGTTTTGGTCGCTGTCTACATCATCCGCTACAAGACGGTCAAACTCAAGTTTAAGCATTTTCTGCCCCGTCTGCGGGCGGTGGGGACCGTCTCCTCTCTCGGAATGTCTTCCTTCTTCAATCAGTTGGCCATGATGGTGGTGCAGATCGTGCTCAACAACTCGTTGGGTACCTACGGTGCTATGTCGATCTACGGCGAGGATACGCCGGTTGCCTGCGCCGGCATCGTCATCAAGGTGGCGCAGTTGTTCTTTGCCATCTGCATCGGTCTGGCGCAGGGTATGCAACCCATCGTCAGTTTCAACTACGGTGCCAAGCAATACGCCCGTGTGCGGCAGGTATTTCGGTTGACCTGCCTGTGCGCGTTGATCATCTCGATCATCGCCGAACTGTGCTTCCTCTTGGCGCCGGAAGCGATCATCAGCCTGTTCAGCAAGGGGGACGAAGGCGAAGGTTATATCCGCTTTGCGGTAATGTATTTCCGCGTCTACCTGATGTTTACCTTTATCAATTTCATCCAACCGATGACCTCGACCTTCTTTACCGCCATCGGCAAAGCGATCAAGGGTACTTTCCTGTCCCTGACCCGCCAGATCCTGTTCCTGCTACCGCTCATCGTGCTGTTGCCGATGCTGTTGGCGCCGGAAAACAAGATCTACGGCGTTGTCGCGGCAGGCCCCATCGCGGATTTTGCGGCACTGTGCTGTGCATCGGTGCTGATGCTCCGTGAATGGAAGACCATCAAAAAGCAAGAAGCGGCGTTAAACGCCGATCGAAAGGAGTTTTCCCGATGAATATTACCAACGATATCCGTTACATTGGTGTTAACGATCACGAGATCGATCTGTTTGAAGGACAGTTTGACGTCCCCAACGGTATGGCGTACAACTCCTACGTCATCCTTGATGAAAAGGTGGCGGTGCTGGACACCGTCGACCGCCGTTTCGGCGAGCAATGGCTCGGCAATCTGGAAGCGGAATTGGGCGGCAAAACACCGGATTATCTCATTATCCAGCACATGGAACCGGATCATTCCTCCCATATTGCCACCTTTATGGCGAAGTATCCGCAGGCGAACGTCGTCGCCTCGGCGGGGGCTTTTCATATGATGAAAAACGTCTTTGGCTCCGACTACGCCGAGCGGAAGACGGTGGTGACCGACGGCAGTTCGCTGACGCTGGGGAAACATACGCTGGTGTTTTTGACCGCGCCGATGGTGCATTGGCCGGAGGTCATTATGACCTACGATGCCACCGACAAGGTGCTGTTTTCCGCCGACGGTTTCGGCAAGTTCGGTGCCTTGGACGCCGAGGAAGACTGGGCGTGTGAGGCTCGCCGCTATTATTTCGGTATCGTCGGCAAGTTCGGTGCGCAGGTGCAGGCGGTGCTCAAAAAAGCGGCCGCGCTGGATATTCAGACCATCTGCCCGTTACACGGTCCGGTCTTAAGCGAAAACCTCGCTTACTACCTCAATCTGTACAATATCTGGTCGTCCTACGGCGTGGAGAGCGATGGTGTGGTCATCGCCTATACTTCCGTCTACGGCAGTACCAAGCAGGCCGCTTTGCTGTTGGCGGACAAACTCCGCGAAAAGGGTTGTCCGAAGGTGACGGTGACCGATCTGGCGCGTGAGGATATGCACGAAGCGGTGGAGGATGCGTTCCGCTACGGCAAGTTGGTGCTGGCAACCACCACCTACAACGGCGAGATCTTCCCGTTTATGAAGCAGTTTATCGACAACCTCGTTGAGCGGAAATACCAAAACCGCACGGTGGCGCTGATCGAAAACGGTATGTGGGCACCCACCGCCGCCAAGGTAATGCAGAAACTGCTGGAGAGCGCGGCCGGTATTACCTATGCCGCCACCGCCGTCAAGTTAAAGGGCGCGGTCAATGCGGAAGTTGAAGCGCAGTTGGACGCGCTGGCCGAAGAACTGAAATAAGCAAAACTCCCGATGCCAATGCATCGGGAGTTTTTGATTTATTTCACCGGTAGATAGGACGGGTTGAAGGCGTAGACGTTGCGGCAGTCGAGGTTGTCGACCACGCCTTCCAACGCTTCACCGAAGCGTTGATAGTGGACGATCTCCCGCTCACGCAGGAATTTCAGCGGATCGCGGATATCGGGATCGTCAATGAGGCGCAGCAGATTGTCGTAGGTGGTGCGCGCCTTCTGCTCCGCCGCCAGATCTTCGTGCAGGTCGGTGATGGGATCGCCTTTTGAGGCGATATACGCGGCGGTAAACGGCACGCCGCTGGCCGCCACCGGATACACACCGAGGGTGTGATCGGTGAAATACTTATCAAAGCCGGAGGCTTTGATCTGTTCGGGGGTCAGGCCCTTGGTGAGTTGGTAGACCATCGCCGAGATCATTTCGAGGTGACCGAGTTCTTCGGTGGCGATATCGGTCAGCAACCCTTTCAGTTTGCCGTTGGGCATGGTGTATCGCTGGGACAGATACCGCAACGAAGCACCCAGTTCCCCATCCGGTCCGCCGTACTGCGAGATGATGATCTGCGCCGCACGCGGGTCGGGATTTTTGATCTTGACCGGATATTGCAGTTTCTTATCATATTGCCACATCAGCAAACGCCCCCTTCCAGATCCCACGGCCACGGGTCATCGACCCACGACCACACGTCCCCGTTATCGTTCATCGCGGTGCCGTAGTAGTTGCCGAAATGGGATTCGTACATAGCCACCAGTTGTTCCCGCTCGGCCAACAGGCGGCGGCGTTTGTCGATGGCTTCCTCGCAATCGCTGTGGGTATCGAGGAACAGATGCAGTTCCCACACCGAAAATTCGATAGCGGCAATACGCCGGCGAAGCGTCGCTTTATCCACAGCAGCCACCTCCCAGCGGTTTGTTCAACTCGGGAAACAGCGTGCCGGCGGCAAAAGCATCCTCCACACCGTAGGTCTCACCGAGCGTCTGCGGCAGTACCTCCGCCACGACCGGCAACGTATCACAAGGCGGACGCGGTGAGCCGGTGCAGGGGGCGGAACGCGGCATCACCAGCGGTCGGCTGCGCATGCCGCAATAGTTCATACGGTTCAAAACAAACGACTCCTTTCTGCAGGTATAGTGTTCACCCATTACACACTATGCAAAAAGGAGACGAAAAGAAACAAAAAAGCGATCATACGGTTTCGTATGATCGCTTTTTACATCATTTCTTAGACCAAGTAGAGGGTGACAGGAACAGGAGCAACGGGAAGATCTCCAAACGCCCCAACAGCATCGCTAACGACAGTACGAAGGTGGAGAGATCCGAGTACCCCGCATAACTGCCGAGCGGACCGACCTCTGCCAGACCGGGGCCGATGTTGTTAAAACAGGCAATGGCGGCCGTCACGTCCGCTTCAAAACTCATACCCGAGTCAAGGGACAAGAGCAACATCACCAATACCAATAGGATCATATAGACGCTGAAGTAGATATTGACGCCGTTTAAGGTCAAGGTATCGGCGCGTTTGCCCTCAAAACTGACCGTCTTGATCGCACGGGGGTGCAACAGACGTTGCAGTTCGTTGCGAAGTTGCTTAAACATCAAGACTACACGCGCCACCTTCAGACCGCCGGCGGTTGAACCGGCGCAAGCGCCAATCATCATAAGCACGACCAAGATGGCTTTGGAGAAGGGCGGCCAGAGATTAAAGTTTGCCGTCGAGAAGCCGGTGGTGGTGAGGATGGACGAGACCTGAAAGGCGGACAGCCGCAGTACTTCGGCCACGTTCTGATACAGCGGCCAGATATTGATGCCGACCAGCACCACCGCCGTAACGACGATGCCGATGTATACCCACAGTTCCTCGCTCTTAAATACCGAGCGAAAACGGCGAATGAGGATGAGGTAGTACAGGTTAAAGTTGACACCGAACAACAGCATAAAGATCGTAACGACCCATTGCAGATACGGAGAATAACCGGCTATGCTGTCCGCCTTGATGCCGAAGCCACCCGTACCGGCGGTTCCGAAGGCGTGCACGACGCTGTCAAACAGCGGCATGCCGCCGCACAACAGAAGTACGATCTCCAACGCCGTCAAAACGATGTAAATCGAATACAAGATCTTGGCGGTATCTTTGATGCGGGGAACCAACTTGCCGACCGTCGGACCGGGTACTTCCGCACGAAGTACGTGGATCGAACGCTCGGAGAGGTTCGGGATGAGTGCCATCACGAACACCAGCACGCCCATACCGCCGACCCAGTGGGTCTCACTGCGCCAAAACAGCAGACCGCGGCTCATCGACTCCACGTCGGTAAGAATGGAAGCACCGGTGGTGGTAAAGCCACTCACCGTCTCAAAAAAAGCATCGATATAGTTGGGAATCTCGCCGGTCAGAAAAAACGGCAACGCACCGATCAGCGACATGGAAATCCACGCCAGCGACACGATCACAAAGCCTTCCTTGGCGTAGATGACGGCGTCCTTCGCCTTCGGGATCCAAGTCAGCAGACTGCCGATCAACACCGACAGCGCGATGACCGTCAAAAACGCCCAAAAACAATCCTCGCGGTAGATCAGGGACACCACCGCCGGAAGGGAGAGCAGCAGGGCTTCGACCAAAATAATCTTCCCTACCACGTTGAATACGGTCTTATGATTCATAGCGGCATCCTCTTATTCCAGAATATCCAACAGATTATTGATGCGGTGACCGGCCGCCAGCACGACCACCTTATCCCCGACCTGAATGGTATCCATACCGCTGGGGATGAGCGTCTTCTTATTACGGAAGATACCGGCGATCAGCGTGTTGGGCTTGGTGCGCAGGTCTTTAAGCGGGATATCCACCAATTCGCAGTCGGCATGCACCGCAAATTCCAATGCCTCGGCCTTGTCATCCATCAGTTTATACAGTGTCTCCACACTGCTTTCCATCGAATTTTCCAGTGCACGGGCATACTGCACCAGAATATCCGCCACCGTTTTGCGAGGAGAGACCAAGGTATCCAGACCGAGTTTTTCCGCCATCGGCGCAAATTCGTCACGGTTGACCTTAGCGATGACCTTCGGGACGTCTACCGACGAAGCAAAATAGGACATCAGAATGTTCTGCTCGTCCATACCGGTCAGCGCCACGAAGGCATCCATCGTGCGGAGACCTTCTTCCAACAGCAATTCCTGACGCGCGCCGTCACCGTTGATCATAACGACACCGGGCAATTGATCGGAAAACGCCTCGCAACGAGAGGCATCCTTTTCGATGACCTTGACCGAACTGCCACCCGCCAACAGCAATTTGGCGAGATAATAGGCCGTTTTGCTGGCGCCGAGGATCATCACGTTACGCGCCTGTTTTTTCATCAAACCAAGGTTTTTCATCAGTTTGAGCATCTCGGACGGGGTGGCGGTGAAGCCGACCTTATCGCCGCTTTTAAGCACAAACTGACCGCTCGGAATCACCACCTCATCTCCGCGCTGTACCACGCAGGCGAGGAATTTCTGCGGATATTTTTGGCGCAGTTCGATGAGACTCATTCCATCCAGCGGCGAATCCGGCTTAAGTTTTAACTGCACCATCTCGAAGTTGCGCACCGAGAAGGTCTCGACCTTCGCCGCAGACGGAAGTTTCAGCACGTTATGCAATTCGTGAGCGGCACGGCGCTCGGGATTGATCGCCACCGAGAGATTCAGATGCTGGCGCAGAAAAGCCAGACTGGTATCGTTGTATTCGGGGTTACGGATACGGGCCACCGTGTTGCCGGCGCCCATCTTCCGCGCCAAATAACAACTGAGCATATTGAATTCATCCGAGCCGGTGACCGCCACAAACAGTTCCGCCAACTCGACGCCCGCTTCGGCAAGCACGTCGCAATCGACACCGTTGCCGCACAGACCGATGGCATCGTAAATGTTGGTGATCTCTTCAATGATAGCCGGATCGGCATCGATGGCGGTCACGTCGTGACCCTCCGCGACCAAACTGGCAAGGATGGTGGTGCCGATCTTACCGCAGCCGACAATGATGATCTTCATAATTTCCTCCTCTATTGAGGATAGGCGGGAAATACTTCCCGCCTATCGGTTTTGGTTATTTAGGCTGTCTCACCAAGCGGCTCGAAATCCAGATTGTTTTCCATCGCGTAATTTTCGGTGTAACTGCCGGCCTTGCCGCGTAGCAGCAGATCGGAGAGACAACGATAAAACACGCTCTCACCGATACTCTTTACGCTATCCGGAATGTAGATCCACGCCATAGTGGTACAACCGGAGAAAACACCGTCACCAATAGCGGTAAGACCCTGCGGCAACGAGATCTGCACCAGATTCCCGCAACCGGCAAAGGCGTTGTCTCCGAGAGACACCAGCGCCCCCGGAACAAAGGACACGCTCTTGAGATCGCGGCAATCCATAAAGGCGTTTTCACCGATGGTGGCGACCGCCGCCGGTACGGTGATCGACGCCAGTTTGTTGCAATCGGAGAACGCCAGATCGCCGATCTTGACCAGCGTCGTCGGCAACGCGATGCCGGTCAGCGAGGTACACTTAAAAAACAGTTTCTCCGACAGTTCGATCAGGCCGGAGGGCAAGGTCACGTCGGTCAGTTTGGAACAGTAGGCGAACGCCTGCTTACCCAAATAGGTGACCGAGGACGGCACGTGGATGGCCGTGAGGCTGTTGCAGAAGAAGAACGCATCGTCACCGATCGCCGTGAGACCGTCCGGCAGGGTGACCGTCTGCAGGTCCGTGCAATTCGAAAAAGCACCGATCCCGATGGTGGTCAGCGTGGACGGCAGGGTGATCTCGGTAAGCATCTCGCACCACATAAAAGAACGGGAACCGAGAATGGTCAGGCCCTCCGGCAGAGTGATCGACTTCAGTTTGGATGCGTACGCAAACGCTTCCTTACCGATGGCGGTGACCGGTTTTCCTTCGATCGTCGCCGGCACGGTCAGTTTGGTAGCACTGCCTTCATAACCGGTGATCACCACACCGGTATCCTTGATCACATACTGAAAATCGCTACTTGAGTTCTTGCCGGTATTGCCACAGGCAACCAACCCCAGCAACATCGTCATACACAGAAGCAGTGCGATCCATCTCTTCATATTGAGAGCCCTCCTTGTTCCGCAAGATCCGTTTGCGGCATATATAGGTATTTTATAACAAATACCAACTATTGTCAATAACAAAAATAAGCCTCACAAGGCCGTGACCTTGTGAGGCTTATCGGTTAGTCGATCACACGATGGCACGAACGCGGATAACGCCTTCGATCGCCGACAGCGCCGTCAACGCTTCCTGCGGGACGACCGCATCGACGTCCAGCACCGAATACGCGTACTCCTTGCGGGAGCGGTTGAGCATCGATTCCACGTTGATACCGTTGTCCGACATCACGCCCGAGATCTGCGAGATCAGACCCGGCAGGTTGCGGTGCATCACGCAGACGCGGGTGACGGTGGAACGCGGACCTGCCACGCTCGGATAGTTGACCGAGTTGACGATGTTGCCGTTTTCGATGTAGTCGATCAGTTCTTTCGACGCCATCACCGCGCAGTTGTCCTCGCTCTCCGGCGTAGAGGCGCCGAGGTGCGGCAACGGCACCACACCGACCACATCCAGCAGGTCGGCATTCGGGAAATCGGTGACGTAGCGGGCAACCTTTCCGGTCTCCAGCGCCGCGATCATATCGGCATTATTGACCAGTTCGCCGCGGGCGAAGTTCAAAATACGGACACCGGTCTTCATCATGCCGATGGTCTCGGCGTTGATCATTCCCTTGGTGCTGTCCAGACACGGCACGTGCAACGAGATGTAGTCGCAAGTCGTGAAGATCTCGTTCATATCGCTGACTTGGTGGATGCTGGGGTTCAATCCCCATGCCGCCTGCACCGACATATACGGGTCGTAGCCGTACACCTGCATACCCAGCGCATCCGCCGCGTTAGCGACCATACCGCCGATTGCACCCAGACCGATGACACCCAGTTTCTTGCCGAGAATTTCGGGGCCGACGAACTGACCCTTGCCTTTTTCCACCAGTTTGGCGACCGCGTCGCCTTCCGGCTTGAGGCTCTTGGCCCATTCGATACCGGAGACCACCTTACGGGAAGCCAACAGCAGACCGCACAACACCAGTTCCTTCACCGCGTTGGCGTTCGCACCCGGCGTATTGAACACGACAATGCCCTTTTCGGCGCAAGCGTCCACCGGAATGTTGTTGGTACCCGCACCGGCACGGCCGATGGCCAGCACCGATTCCGGCAGTTCCATATCGTGCATCGCCGCCGAGCGGACGAGAATGCCAACCGGCTCTTCGACCGCATCACCAACGGTGTACTTCGCTTTATCAAACAGATCGGTACCGCAAGCGGCGATCTTGTTGAGGGTTAAAATATTCATAGCCGTTCTCTCCTATTAACCGTTCTTCTTGGCAAAGTCGGCCATAAAGTCGACCAACTTCTCCACGCCTTCGGTGGGCATCGCATTGTAGATGGAAGCACGCATACCGCCAACCAGACGGTGACCCTTCAGGTTGACAAAGCCGGCCGCCGCCGCCTCAGCGCAGAATTTCTTATCCAAGTCAGCCGACGGCGAGGTGAAGGTCGCGTTCATCAGCGAACGGTACTTCTTCTCCACCGGATTGACGAAGAAGGTCTGGCTGTCGAGGAAATCGTAGAGGATCTGCGCTTTGTTGCGGTTGATCTTCTCCATATTCTCCAGACCGCCGATATCCTCTTCGAGGTACTTCATCACCAGACCGGTCATATAGATGCACCAGCACGGCGGGGTGTTGTACATACTCTCCTTGCTGATGATGGTATCGTAGTTCATCATCGTCGGGACGTTGGCGCCCGCCTTGCCGAGCAGATCTTCACGGATGATGGCCACCGCCATACCCGCCGGCGCGATGTTCTTCTGCACGCCGAAATAGATAGCGCCGTACTTGCTGATATCCACCGGCGCACTGCAGATGCAACTGGACATATCCGCCACCAGCGGCACACCTTCCACTTCCGGCACGTCCACGTAGGTGGTGCCGAAGATGGTGTTGTTCTGGCAGATGTGGATATAACTGGCATCCGGCGTGTAGTTTAAGGACTTCACGTCCGGAATGTAGGTAAAGTTCTTATCCTCGCTGTTGGCGATGATGTTGACCTCACCGAACTTTTTGGCTTCCTTCGCCGCCAGATTGGAGAAGTTACCGGTCACAATGTAATCTGCTTTGCCGGTGGTCATAAAGTTCAGCGGGACCATCGCAAACTGCTGGGTCGCACCGCCCTGAAAGAAGCCGATCTTGTAGTTGTCCGGCACGTTGAGTACACGGCGCATCGCGGCTTCGGTCTCTTTAATGATCGCGTCAAAGTAGGAACTTCGGTGGCTCATCTCCATCACAGACTGACCGGACGTACCGTACTCGAGCAGTTCCGACTGCGCGGTTTTCAGTACCTTTTCCGGCAGCATCGACGGGCCTGCCGAGAAATTATAGATTCTTGCCATTGTTCTCTACCTCCATAGAATAATTCCATTTCAACGCGTTAAAGCGTTGTACTACTTTATCATACGCTCTTTTCCAGTAATAGTCAACTGATTTATGAAAAAAATACGCCGTTTCTTTTCACTTATCGGTCGGAATTTTTGGGCAACTTGACAAAAGATGCTCCCCGTTGTGTCAACAGGGAGCATCCGAGGGTTATTCTTCGGTGCCCAGCGGGTCATCCGACATCATATTCATTTCCATCCATTGCGCCCGTGTGATCATCAGTTCACGCGGTTTGGAACCGACGTGCGGACCGATGATCCCGCGTTGTTCCATATCGTCGATCAGACGGCCCGCGCGGGCGTAGCCAAGGCGGAGTTTCCGCTGCAACAGCGAGGTGGACGCCTCGCCGGCATCCAACACGACCTCCACCGCCTGCGAAAGCATCGGATCGGCTTCGTCGAGACCGCCGTCGCTCTCTTCGGACGGGCCGGCATCGCGGCTGGACTTGCCGCCGACCGACACCTGCGCCGCCTGACGCTCGATCTCTTGAATGACCGTTTCGTCGTATTCCTGCTGTTCTTCGGAAGGCTTCAGGAACTGCACCACCGAGTTGACCTCACGGTCGCTGACAAAGCACCCCTGCACACGCACCGGCTTGGACAGACCGATCGGCATAAACAGCATATCACCGTTACCCAGCAGTTTTTCGGCGCCACTGCCATCCAAGATGGTACGGGAGTCGACCGCCGAAGCCACCGTCAGCGACAGACGGCTGGGGATGTTGGATTTGATCAGACCGGTGATGACGTCGACCGAGGGACGCTGGGTGGCGATGACCATATGCATACCGGCGGCACGCGCCATCTGCGCCAAGCGACAGATGGAGTCTTCCACCTCGTTACCCGCCGCCATCATCAAGTCGGCCAACTCGTCGATAACGATAAGGATCTGCGGCATCTTCGGCAGACTCTCGTCGGTGGCGGCCTTTTCGTTATACGCCTTGATATCGCGCACCTTGGTCGAAGCGAAGGTCTGATAACGGCGGAGCATCTCCTGCACCGCCCAACCAAGCGCACCCGCCGCTTTGCGCGGGTCGGTGACCACCGGCACGATGAGGTGCGGGATGCCGTTGTAAACGGTAAATTCGACCTGTTTCGGATCGATGAGCAACAACTTGACCTCGTCCGGACGGGCACGGAACAGAATGCTCTGGATCATCGAGTTGGTACACACCGATTTACCTGAGCCGGTGGTACCGGCAATGAGCAGGTGGGGCATCTTGGCCAGATCCACCATCACCAACTGACCGGTGATATCCTTACCGAGGGCAACGGTCAGTTTGCTCTTGGCATCGCGGAATTCCGCACTATCGACCAACTCACGCAGGCTGACCGAGGACTTGATACGGTTGGGAATTTCGATACCCACCGCCGCCTTGCCGGGGATGGGGGCTTCGATACGGACACCGGTGGTCGCCAAACGCATCGCAATATCGTCCGACAGACCGGTGACCTTGCTGATCTTGACGCCGGCGGCCAATCCCAACTCGTAGCGGGTGACGGCCGGACCGCGGACGATGTTGCTCACCTGCGTCTCCACGCCGAAATCCTTAAGCGTCTTGACCAGTTGCTCGGCATTGGTCTTCATTTCCAGCGCCGCCGCGGAATCGTCTACCGATTTGGCATGATCCAGCAGGGTCAGCGGCGGCAGTTTGTACACGACAGGGGCCTCCGCCACCACCTCATCCGGCATATCTTCCGGCATTTCGGCGCCCTTCTGCGGCTTGTCCGCCTCTTCGTCCTTATGCAGTTCCTGCGCCGCTTTTTCAAGCGCCGCACGCTTGTCGTTTTTCTTTTCTTCTTTCGGCTCGGCCATCGCCGCTTTGCGCAGTTCTTCCATCGCCGCTTCCTCCGGCGTCTGCGAATCGACGTAGCCATCCCCCATATCGATATCGATGCGAGAGCGGCGTTTCTTGCCTTCCGGCTTGTCGGTCTCTTCCGCATCGGCGGCCTCGTCCTTGGCGCGCAGTTTCTCGCTGGCTTCCTCATAGACGTGTTGCAGACCCTCGCCCGCCTTCTTGACCGGCTTGGAGACCGCGTGCAACACCTTCATCAGCGAGGTGCCGGTGATGATCATCAAGGTGACCACCAACAGCAGGATCGCCACGATGATCGCCCCCACGCGACCGAGCAACACGATAAACAGATACCCAAACAACGCGCCGATGAGACCGGCACTGCTGGCGTGAGCAAAACTGTATTGGAAGGCTTCGCCCCAACCCGCCAGAAACTCCGCTTCCGGTGCCTTGTATTCGATAACAAACATAATGGTCGCCACCATCAGCGTCAGGCTGACAGCCAACGCGATGATCTTGCCCATCGGTTTTTCCTTGGCTAACAGCACCGCCACCGTACCGATCGCGACCGGCACCAGATACGCCAACCAACCGAACAGGTTGAAGATCAAATTATGTAACCCCATCCACAAAGCGCCTTCGCTTGGGATCAAAGCGATGCACAACAGCAAGACCGCCACGACAAACAGAATGATCGCGGTGATCTGCCCATTGCCGCCCGCCGGTCTCTTGGCGTGGGACGGCGCTTTCTTCGGGGCTTTTTTGGCGTTGGAACTTTTACGCGTTGCCATATGTGTTACACTCTCCTCAATTGATATGTCCGTTCATTTGTTGTTTCAAAGCCGCGATCGCATCCGACAGAGTGCCGATCGCGTCGATCAGTCCGCAAGCGACCGCGTCTTTCCCCTCCAGCACCGACCCGACGTCGGTTGCCAGTTCGTCGGTCTCCATACACAGCGCCATATACTCCTCCGCCGTGATGCGGGAGTTTTCGGTGACGAAGCGGGTAATACGCGCCTGCATCTTGCGGAAATACGAAAAGGCCTGAGGTACCCCGAGCACCGTACCGGTAGTGCGGACGGGATGAATGGTCATGGTGGCGGTGGGGACGATAAACGAGCGTTTGGCGGAGACCGCCAAGGGGACACCGATGGAATGACCGCCGCCCAATACCAGCGAGACGGTCGGTTTTTTCATACCGGCGATCAGTTCAGCCAAGGCCAAGCCGGCCTCGATATCCCCGCCGATGGTGTTGAGCACCACCAGCAGACCGTGTACCGACGGGTCTTCCTCCACCTCGACCAGTTGCGGAATGATATGCTCGTAGCAGGTGGTCTTATTATCCGACGGCAGTGCATAATGCCCCTCGATCTGCCCGATGATGGTCAGGCAATGGAAGCGATGATCCTCTCTGCCGACGGCGGTGACACCGTTGTATTGACTGCTTTGCTCGCGCATAGCGACACTCTCCCTTCTCAGAACCAGTGTCTCCGTATGCGCGGCAAAATATACTCGACAAACATTATATATCAATTTTACGGAAATTTCAAGAGGAAAGCCAAGAATGTGTTTTTTCACCTCTTGACAACCGTGACGGGAAGTGATAAACTGAAGGCATAAACGTTGATGGGGACGCCGTATCCTGCTCCCCCGATCTCCAGAGAGCGCCGCCTTGTGCTGAAAGCGGCGTAGACCGGCAAGGATACCGCTACCACCCCGGAGTGTTCCTCCGAACGCCAGTAAGAGGAAACGGCTGACCTCGTTATCGGTCGACAAAGGACTGCCGGATGGCAGTCGAAAAAGGGTGGAACCACGCAGCGTCCGCGTCCCTTTGCCGCAAGGCGAAGGGGCGCGTTTTATTTTGAAAGGAGTGTTTCCCTATGTTAAACATCACGTTACCGGGCGGCGATATCCGTCAGGTCGAAGCCGGCACGACGGTGGAAGCGCTGTGCCGCGACATTTCGATGGGTCTGTTCCGTGCCGCCACGGCTGCACGGGTCGACGGCGCCGTCGTCGATCTGCGTACTCCGCTGACCGCCGACTGTGCGGTGGAGATCCTCACCTTCAACGACGAGGACGGCCGCAAGGCATACCGTCACACCGTCTCCCACATTCTGGCGCAGGCGGTGATGCATCTGTTCCCGAACGCCAAGTTTGCCATCGGTCCGGCGATCGACAACGGCTACTACTACGATTTTGACGTGGAGCGTGCCTTCACGCCGGAAGATCTCGCGGCGATCGAAGCGGAGATGCAGGCCATCATCAAGCAGGAACTGCCGATCGAGCGGTTTGAACTGGACGTGGCCGAAGCGGAAAAACTGATGGCCGATCAGCCCTATAAGTTGGAACTCATTGCCGAACATGCCGGCAAGGGCGAAAAGATCAGTTTCTACCGTCAGGGCGATTTCGTCGATCTGTGCGCCGGTCCGCACCTGCTGACCACCGGCGGTATCAAAGCGGTCAAATTGCTTTCCGCCACCGGCGCTTACTGGCGCGGCAGTGAGAAAAACAAGATGTTGCAGCGCATCTACGGCACGGCGTTCCCGAAGCGTTCCGAGTTGGATGCGTGGATCGAACAGCAGGAAGAAGCGAAAAAACGCGACCACAACAAACTCGGCCGTGAGTTGGAACTGTTTACCACCAGCGACGTTATCGGTCAGGGTCTGCCGATCCTGCTGCCGAAGGGCGCGCGTGTGATCCAGTTGTTACAGCGTTTCGTGGAAGACGAAGAACAGAAGCGCGGTTGGTTGCTGACCAAGACTCCGCTGATGGCCAAGAGCGATCTGTACAAGATCTCGGGTCACTGGGATCATTACCGCGACGGTATGTTCGTGTTGGGCGATGCGGAGAAGGCTGACGAGGAAGAAGTGTTCGCGCTTCGTCCGATGACCTGCCCGTTCCAGTATCAGGCATATCTCAACCGTGCCCGTTCCTACCGCGATCTGCCGATGCGGTTGGCGGAGACCTCCACCCTCTTCCGCAACGAGGCGTCCGGCGAGATGCACGGTCTGATCCGCGTCCGTCAGTTTACCATCTCGGAAGGTCACCTGATGTGTACCGACGAGCAACTCAAAGACGAGTTCCGTAAGTGCTTGGAACTGTGCACCTTTATGCTCCAGACGCTGGGTCTGTACGAAGACGTGTCCTACCGTTTCTCCCAGTGGGATCCGGCCAACACCGAGAAATACATCGGCACGCCGGAGCAATGGGATGAAGCGCAGGGTCTGATGAAGGAGATCCTCGACGATCTCGGCATCCAATACAAGGTGGGTATCGGCGAAGCAGCGTTCTACGGCCCGAAACTGGATATCCAGATCAAAAACGTCTTCGGCAAGGAAGACACCCTTATCACCATCCAGATCGACCAGATGCTGGCCAAAACCTTCGGGATGGAATACGTTGCCAAAGACGGCAGTAAGAAAAACCCCTGCATCATCCACCGCACCTCCATCGGTTGCTACGAGCGTACGCTGGCGTTGCTGATCGAGAAATACGCGGGTGCTTTCCCGCTGTGGCTGGCGCCGGAACAGATCCGCATCCTCCCCATCACCGACCGTACCGCCGACAAGGCGGCAGAGATCCAAGCGGCGCTCAAGGCCGCCGGTATCGAGCGCGTGGAAGTGGATTACGACAACGAAAAGATCGGCTACAAGATCCGCCGTGCGCAGATGGAAAAGATCCCGTATATGCTGGTGGTCGGCGACAAGGAAGCCGAAAACGGCGAAGTGGCGGTCCGTTCCCGCAAGAACGGTGACCTCGGCACCATGCCGCTGGCGGATTTCATCGCCAAGGCGACCGAAGAGATCGAAAACAAAACCCTGTAAGAAACAAAACGCATCGGGCAACCGTCCGATGCGTTTTTCTTGTTGCAAAATACGGGAAAATGTTGTATGCTATAAGTTGTATGCTATAAGAAGAAGTTTTCTATGAAAGGAGCGGATAAAATTGGCAACCGAGCGCGAGTGGACGATACCGCAACAAAATGCCATTCAATCCCGTGGCGGCACGGTGTTGGTGTCGGCGGCGGCCGGTTCCGGCAAGACCGCCGTACTGGTCGAGCGCATCACGCGGCGGCTGACCGACCGGAAAGACCCGCTCGAACCAAGCCGGCTGGTGATGGTCACCTTTACCGAAGCGGCGGCCGCCGAAATGCGGCAACGTCTGGAAACGGCACTCCGCCAGCAATTGGAAGCCGATCCCTCCGATCCGCTTCTGCGGCGGCAATCGCTGTTGTTGCCGACAGCACATATCTCCACCGTCCATTCCTTCTGCAAGGGATTGTTGCGGGATCATTTCCATCTGCTGGATCTCTCCCCCGATTTCAAAATTCTGCAGGCAGAACAAGCGGGGCAACTGTTAGACGATGCCGTCCGCGAGTCGGTAGAGTCCCGCTACGGACAGGGAGATACCGATTTTCAGTTGTTGGTTGAGCGGTTTTCCGCTAAAAAAGACGACCGTCCCATCGTGGCGGCCGTGTTGCAACTGTACCATTTCGTGACCCAATCCTTTGCTTTCCCCGAACAATGGCTCAACGAGCAGGAAGCCAAGTTAGAAGACGGCGGTGCGGCGGTACAAGCCGTGCAGGAGTCGCTGTTCCGACGGACATTGCGATGGCAATTACAGCGGTCGCTGAATATGACCGATCGGGCGCTGTCGATGCTCTCCCCCGAAGATCCCTTTGCGGCCACCCGCATCCCCGTGCTACTGTGCAACAAGCAGTTTTTTGAGGAGATGCTGACCATCACCGAGACCGCACCGGTCGAGGAGTTGGCCGACAAACTGGATCATAAACCGGAAGTGACGATGGCCAATGCTCCTAAGGGCACCGATCCGGATTTCAAAAAAAAGATCGACAATCTGCGTACCGGCTACAAAAAGTGCCTTGAGAAGGTCTTCTGGATGGAAAGCGATCCCGAAAGCGACAAACTGAGCCGACCGGTCATCCGATCGCTCATCAGCCTCTGCCGCGAGGTCAAGCAACGGTTTTCCGAAAAGAAGCGGGAACAAAACGGCTTGGATTTCAACGATCTGGAGCATTTGACCCTTGATCTGCTGTACGATAACAACGGCAACAAGACCCCGTTGGCGGCGGAGATCGCCCGACAGTTCGACGAGATCCTCATCGATGAGTATCAGGATACCAACGAGGTGCAAGATGCCATCTTCCGTGCGGTATCCGACAACGAGCAAAACCTGTTTTTTGTCGGCGACGTCAAACAGAGCATCTACGGTTTCCGTCAAGCGCGCTCCAAACTGTTTATCAATCAACGCAGTCGCGGTGTCGATTACGACGGTGTGCATTACCCCGCCACCGTTTTGCTGAATAATAATTTCCGTAGCCGTCATGAGGTCACCGATGCCATCAACCATCTGTTTAAGCGGGTGATGCAACGGTCGATCGGCGGCATCGAATACGACGAAAGCGAACGGCTCAACCCCTCTGCCATCTACGAAGAGCCGGTCGATCGGGAGTATCTGACCGAACTGACCTTCTTGGAGACCGACGGCGACGTGGATACCGATGAGGCCAAGGTGATCGCCGCCGATATCAAGCGAATGGTCGGTCGGTTGCTTGTCGGGCAGAAGGAAAATCGCCGTCCGGCGCAATACCGCGATTTCTGCATCCTTCTCCGCTCGGTGAAGGGGCACGGTGAAGTCTTTGCCAAAGAACTGCAACGGCAAGGCATTCCGGCGGTCTGCCAGCGGCGAAGCCCGCTGTTGGATGCGGCCGAGGTCAAGGTAGCCTTGGAACTGCTCCGCTTTTTGGATAATCCGTCGCTAAACATCTCTATGGTGGCGGCGATGATGTCTCCGCTTTGGCGGTTTACGGTGGACGAATTGGCACTCA
This sequence comes from Clostridia bacterium, assembly GCA_017410585.1. GTDB lineage: Bacteria > Bacillota > Clostridia > Oscillospirales > Acutalibacteraceae > RGIG426. The sequence continues at coordinate 15,317 of JAFQQM010000037.1, read as the reverse complement.
TCCGCCTCAACAACAAGAAGGCACCGTTGTTTGCCAATCTGCGGCAGGTCGCTCGCGGCGAAGACGCTTTAGCAGAAAAATGCCGCAATTTCCTGCAGCAGACCGACCGTTGGCGGATGCTGGCGCCGGTGCTGACGGTGGATCGGCTGATCGAACGGATCTACAACGATCTGTCCATTGAAAACATCTACGGTGTTCAGAAAAACGGAAAGCAATGTGTTGCCAACCTGCGTTACCTGCACACACGGGCACGCGATTTTGAGGAAAACGGCTATCGCGGTCTGTCCGCCTTTGTGCGAATGTGGGATCGGCTGGAAGAATCCGGATCGGATATCGGGCAAGCCTTCAGCGGTGACACCGCCCACAACGCCGTCTCGATCATTACGTTGCATAAATCCAAAGGTTTGGAATTTCCGGTGGTCTTCCTTGCCCGTGCGGGAGCGGAATTCAACCGGCAGGATCTAAATAAAGCGATGATCCTTAATGCGGATGCCGGTATCGGTCTCAAGTTACACGACAGCGAGACCTATCTGCAATACGCCACCGTCACCCATCGTACCGCCGCCGAGATCTACAAAATCGAACAGGTTGAAGAAGAATTGCGGATGTTGTACGTGGCGCTGACGCGAGCGCGCGAAAAGTTGTGTATCGTTGCCAGTTGCCGCAATCTGAAAGGGACCGCCGAGGAACTGGCCGTCGACCCGACAGGTAGCGGACAACTGCCGGAATTTGCGGTGGCTACCGCTTCTTCTTACATCGATTGGCTGATGCCGGTGGCGCTGTTACATCCTGCCGCAGGCACACTGCGGACGTTGGCGGAGATCGAAGGGAATGCCGTGGACGTCAACGCACCGGATATGGTGGTGCGGGTGTTGCAGCAGGTACCGGAAGAGACCGCCGCAACGCAGGCAGAAGCAAGCCCTGCGGATCTGGCCGATGCCGCTGTCATCGACGGCTGGCGGGAGCGGGTCTCGTGGCGGTATCCGTATTATGAGATGCGGGATATTCCCAACAAACTGGCGGTTGCCGCGATCGCGCACCGCGAATTGGACGACCGCTACGTGGCAACCGCCGCACCGGCGTTTTTGCAAAAAAGCGGGTTGACCCCTGCCGAGCGCGGTACGGCTATGCATCAATTTATGCAGTTTGCGGATTATGCGGCGGCGGCCGTATCGGTCACCGCCGAGCGGGATCGGTTGGCGGCCAACCAGTGGTTGACCCAAAAGCAGGCGGACAGTCTGGCGGTCGATCGATTGCAAGCCTTTTTCCAAAGCGAACTGTATCAGCGGATGGCAAACGCCGAATCGGTGCATCGGGAATTGCCGTTTGTGGCCGAACGTCCGGCCGCAGAACTGTTCCCCGAAAAAGCGTTCACCGGCCAAGCGGCGGCCGAGTTGCTGGCGGTGCAGGGCGTTGCCGACTGCGTGGTGGTGGAGAGCGACGGTCTGCTGATCGTTGACTACAAGACCGACCGCGTCAAGACCGAAGCGGAACTGCGCGACCGTTACGCCACGCAGGTACAGATCTACGCCGAGGCAATGGCCAAAGCCTTTGAACGTCCCGTCAAGCAATGTTTGCTGTGGTCGTTTACCCTTAATCGGGCGGTCGAATGCCCTATCAAATAACCGAAAGATGCTGACCGAAAACCGGTCGGCATCTTTTTTTATTTTCCCCGCTTGACATCCGCCGAGAACGGCGGTATACTATATTCGAAACTATATTTGAATAATTGTTCAAATGTTTGGAGGTAAGGCAATGGATGAGGAATTACGCGGCGCGGTCTGCGCTGTACATGAGGAACATCCGGCGATGCAGGCGGCGGTCTGCGAACGGATGCCGGACGAAGACACGCTGTATGAATTGGCGGAACTTTACAAGATGTTCGGGGATTCCACCCGCATCAAAATCCTGTATGCGTTACTGGACGGCGAATTGTGCGTCTGCGATATCGCAGGGGCGCTTTCGATGAGTATGTCCGCTATCTCCCATCAGTTGCGGGTACTCAAGCAAGCGCGTTTGGTCAAATATCGCCGCGAGGGAAAAACGGTGTTTTACGCGTTGGCGGATGACCACGTACACGAGATATTGGCGCTTGGATTTGAGCATATCAATGAATAAGGAGGCGGTTACGATGAAAAAGACCTATCGTTTGGAAGAATTGGATTGCGCACATTGCGCCGCCAAGATGGAAGAGGCCATTCGCAAGTTATCGGGTGTGACCGGTGCAAGCATTAGTTTTATGACCCAGAAACTGACGCTGGAAGCGGAAGACGAAAAGTTTGACGAGATCTTGCAGCAGGCGGCGAAGATCTGTAGAAAGATCGAGCCGGATTGCCGCATCGTGTTCTGAGGCGGGAAAAATGACAAAGAAACAGAAAAGAGCGTTGTGGCGCATTTTGGCCGCAACGGGGCTACTGGCTGTGGCCGCGGTGATCGGTCGGTTGTTTCCGTTGCCGTGGTGGGGGGAATACCTGCTGTATCTCCTCCCCTATGCGGCGGTGGGCTACCGTGTATTGTGGGATGCCGCCCGTGGAGTCGCCGCCGGACAGATGTTGGATGAAAATTTCCTGATGGGCATCGCCACGGTTGGCGCGTTAGCACTGGGGGAATACGCCGAAGCGGTGTTTGTGATGCTGTTTTATCAGGTCGGCGAGTTGTTCCAAAGTATAGCCGTCGGCAAGAGCCGCCGGTCGATCGCGGCCTTGATGGATATCTGCCCCGAGACCGCCACCGTATGGAGGGACGGCGAATGGGCGAACGTATCCCCCGAAGACGTGGCGGTCGGCGAGACGGTGCGGCTGTTGCCGGGTGACCGTGTGCCGTTAGACGGCGTGGTGAGTGAAGGGTGCTCGCTGTTGGATACCGCCGCCTTGACCGGCGAGCCGGTACCGCGGCAGGTGACCGCCGGCGATGCCGTGATCAGCGGTTGCATCAATCAGACCGGCTTATTGACCGTTACGGTCACCCACCGCTACGGCGAATCGACCGTTGCCAAAGTGCTGGAACTGGTGGAAACCGCCGCCGAACGGAAAGCCACCAGCGAAAACGTCGTCACTCGTTTTGCCCGTGTATACACCCCCATCGTGGTGGCGTCGGCCGTCTTGTTGGCGGTGTTGCCGCCGTTGTTTGTCGGCGGCTTTGGCGAATGGATCGGGCGGGCACTGAACTTCTTGGTCGTGTCCTGCCCCTGCGCGTTGGTCATTTCGGTCCCGATGACCTTCTTTGGCGGTATCGGTGCGGCCTCCAAAGCCGGCATTTTGGTCAAGGGGGGTATATTTTTGGAAGCCCTTGAACGGGTAAAAACGGTGGTGACCGATAAGACCGGCACCATCACCAAGGGCAACTTTGAAGTGGTTTCTGTAAACGCTTTAAACTTTACAGATGAGCAACTTTTGCAGTTGACGGCCGCCGCTGAAAGCGGTTCGTCCCACCCCATCGCCGAGGCGCTGAAACGGGCGATCGACATCGACAAAAACACCGTAGTATCAACGGTAACGGAGTTTTCCGGCAAGGGTATCCAAGCCACCGTCAACGGACAGACCGTCTTGGTGGGTAATCAAAAGTTGATGAATGAAAAGAAAATTCCCTTTACAGCGTCCGATGCGATCGGCACGGTGCTGTACGTGGCGGTGGACGGGACTTTTGCCGGTCACGTCGTCATTGCCGACCGATTAAAGGAAGGTGCCGCCGAAGCGGTGGCGGCTTGGAAAGCCGCCGGTGTGCGTCGGGTGTGTATGTTGACCGGTGACCGCCGCGAAACGGCCGATGCGGTAGCGGCGGCGGTCGGTATCGACGAGGTCTGTGCCGAGTTACTGCCCGCCGACAAGGTCATCGAGGTGGAAAAGCGGTTATCCGCTGACGGCAAGTTGCTGTACGTCGGTGACGGTATCAACGATGCGCCGGTGCTGTCCCGCGCCGATATCGGCGTGGCCATGGGCGCACTGGGGAGTGATGCCGCTATTGAGGCGGCAGACGTGGTACTGATGGACGACAAGCCGGAAAAACTGGCGGTAGCCATAAAAATTGCCCGCAAAACGATGCGCATCGTCCGCCAGAACATTTTCTTCTCGCTGGCGGTGAAGGTGGCGGTGATGGCGCTTAGTGCCGTCGGACTGGGAAATCTGTATTTGGCGGTGTTTGCGGACGTCGGCGTTTGCGTGCTGGCTATTTTAAACGCGATGCGCGCGTTGAAAGTAGATGGATAAAGTCTCTTGCATATCGGATAAAACTGTGGTAAACTGTAACAAGTGTCTACCGAAAGGAGCGTTTTGCTCATGGAAAAGATGATTTTGTTTGATCTGGACGGCACGCTGTGGGAAGCGTCCGACAGCGTTTCGCATTCTTGGAACGTCGCGATGGAAAAGATGGGTCTGCCCGAGCGAATGACCGGCGAATGGATGCGCCGTTTGATGGGTCAGACGATGGACGCCATCGCCGCCCAGTTTTTGCCCCATTACAGTCAAGATATCCGCGAAGAGATGATGGCGCAATGTACCGACTGCGAGAACGCTTATCTCGCCGAAGTGGGCGGTACGCTGTATCCGCAACTGGAAGAAACGTTGGAAGTACTCTCCAAACGGTATGCGTTGGCGGTGGTCAGCAACTGCCATTGCGGGTATATTGAAGCGTTTTTGCAAGCGCACAAATTGGAAAAATATTTTGTGGATATCGAGTGTTTTGGAAACACCGGCAAACCGAAATCCTATAATATTCGTCTGCTATTGGAGCGGCACGGCAATCCGCCGGCCATCTACGTCGGCGATACGCAAAACGATTGCTACGCCGCCGAAGAGGCGGGAGTGCCGTTTGTGCACGCCGCCTACGGCTACGGTACGATCGATCACGTCGTACCGGCACTGTCGACCTTTGCCGAGTTGCCGGCAAGAGCCGAGGCGTTTTTCGGCCGAGTGCCGTTTTATCCCGCCGATATTTTGTTACCGAAGGGTGGCTTTGACAAATGGGCGGTGATCGCCTGCGACCAGTTCACCTCCGAACCGGATTATTGGGCGGGAGCAGAGCAAACGGTCGGTGACGCACCGTCGGCTTTACGGTTGGTGTTCCCCGAAGTCTATCTCGAAAACGAGCCGGAAAAACGGATCGCCGCCATCAATCAGACGATGGCCGCTTATTTGGAAAGCGATCTGTTGGAGACCTACCGCGAGGCGATGATCTACGTAGAGCGAACGTTGCCTAACGGGCAGGTACGCCACGGTCTGGTCGGTGCGATCGATCTGGAAGAGTACAGTTACGAGCGCGACAAAGAAGCGCGTATTCGCGCTACCGAAGGCTGGGTCGCTTCCCGTATCCCGCCGCGCGTGCATATCCGCGAAAACGCACCGATGGAACTGCCGCACGTGCTGTTATTGGTAGACGATGAACGGAAAACGGTCATTGAGCCGCTTGAAAAGGCGGCGTTGCCGTTGCTGTACGAATGCACGCTGATGCAAGGCGGCGGATCGATCCGCGGTTATCTGGTCGGCAAAGAACAGCAGGATCGGATCTTGGCGGCATTGGGGGTTCTGGGGCAGGATCGCTCGATGCTGTTTGCGGTGGGTGACGGCAACCATTCGCTGGTCACCGCCAAGACCTGCTATCAGAATCATCCCAACCCGCTCAACCGCTATTCGCTGGTTGAGTTGGTCAACATTCACGACCGTTCGATGGAGTTTGAGCCCATCTATCGCGTGGTATTTCATGCGGACGTGCCGGCGCTTCTTGCCGAAATGGAAACGGCGTTTGCCGCCGGCGAGCCGACCGACGAACGACCGCAGGAGATCGAGTGGATCTCGGCAAGCGGCCGCGGCACGCTGACCGTGGCGCATCCGACCCAACATCTGACCGTCGGATCGTTACAGGATTTTTTGGATGCCTACGTAGCCAAACATCCCGAAGTAACGGTGGATTACATCCACGGTATCGACAGCACCAAAGCCTTGGCACAGCAGGAGAATGCCATCGGATTTCTGTTTGACGGTATGGAAAAGGATGACCTCTTCCCCGCCATATTGCACGACGGCGCGTTGCCGCGCAAGACCTTCTCGATCGGTGAAGCGCAAAGCAAGCGGTATTATATCGAAGGACGCAAGATCCGATAAAAAAAGAAAGCCGCAACTGCGGCTTTCTTTGTATGCTTTAGGATTGCGGGACACCTTTCATGGTCAGTCCGATGCGTTTTTTCTTGACGTCCACCGACAGGATCTTGACCGTGACGATGTCTCCGACTTTCAATGCCTCGGACGGATGCTTGATGAATTTATCCCCGATCTGGGAGATATGCACCAGACCGTCCTGATGGACACCGATATCCACGAACGCACCGAAGTCGATGACGTTGCGGACGGTGCCTTTCAGTTGCATTCCCTCGGTCAGGTCTTCCAGTTGCATCACGTCGTGACGGAGCATCGGTGGCGGCAGTTCGTCACGCGGGTCACGACCCGGTTTGATCAGTTCCTTCAAAATATCCTGCAGGGTCGGTTCACCGACCCCCAGTTTCTCGGCCAGCGAGGTCAGACCTTCGCGGGCGACACCGTCGGTCAGCGCAGACAGATTGCCCTTGGCCACGTCGGCCACCTTTAACCCGAAATGCGCCAACAGTGCTTTAGCCACGCTGTAGGATTCGGGGTGGACGGCGGTATGATCCAGCGGATCGGCGGATTCGGTGACACGGAGGAAGCCGGCGCACTGTTCAAAGGCTTTCGGCCCGAGTTTCGGCACTTTTTTCAGTTCCGCACGGGTGGCGAAAGCGCCGTTTTCTTCACGGTAGGCGACGATGTTTTTGCACAGCGTCGCGTTGAGACCCGAAATATGGGACAGCAACGCGGCCGACGCGGTGTTGAGGTCGGCGCCCACCTCGTTGACGCAATCCTCCACCACACCGTCCAACGTAGCAGTCAGTTGCTTTTGCGGCATATCGTGCTGGTACTGACCGACACCGATCGCTTTCGGCTCGATCTTGACCAGTTCCGCCAGCGGATCTTGCAAACGGCGGGCGATGGACACCGCACTACGCAACGTCAGGTCAAAGTCCGGCATCTCGGCCGCGGCCGCGGGCGAAGCGGAATACACCGAAGCACCCGCTTCGTTCACGATGACGTACGCCACCTTTTGCGGGATCTCCCGCAGTACCGCCGCCGTAAACTGTTCGGTCTCGCGGGAGGCAGTGCCGTTGCCGATGGCAATGACCGTCGCCTTGTGGCGGGTGATCTTATCCTTCAAAACCTGCTTGGATTTCTCGATCTGTGCCGCCGAATGGGTGGGATAGATGACCGCCGTATCCAACACACGGCCGGTAGCATCCACCACCGCCAGTTTGCAACCGGTACGGAAACCGGGGTCCAGACCGATGGTGACCTGACCCTTGACCGGCGGTTGCATCAGCAACTGGTGCAGGTTATCACCGAACACGCGGATGGCCGCTTCGGCGGCGGCATCGGTCAGTTCGTTGCGGATCTCGCGCTCCACCGAGGGGTAGATGAGACGGTGGTAGGCATCCTCGCCCGCCGCCATCACAAAATCGGAGCAGGCGTTTTCCCCCACTACCGCCACACTGCGGATGGCACGGAGCGGACGCTCGTCGTCCATCTCGATCGAAACGCGAAGGTATTCCTCTTTTTCCGCACGGTCGATCGCCAACACGCGGTGTCCGGCGGTCCTACGCACCGCTTCACTGTAATCGTCAAAGCGGGCGTAGACGGAGTTTTCATCCGGCTTGGGAGCGACGGTATGCAGAATACCGTTCATCCGCATCAGATTACGGATGCGCTTACGGATCTCCGCATCGTCCGAGATCTGCTCGGCAAGGATATCGTTGGCGCCGGCCAACGCCGCCTCGATATCCGGTACTTCTTTCTCCGCATCCACAAACGGCTCGGCCAGTTGGCGCGGATCGCCACCGGTCATCTGACCGAGACGGATCGCATCGGCGAGCGGTTCCAATCCACGTTCCTTCGCCACCGAAGCACGGGTACGGCGTTTCTGCTTAAACGGGCGGTAGATGTCCTCGATCTCGGCCAAGGTCGCGGCTTTGTCCAGCGCGTCGGCGATCTCGTCGGTCATCTTCTCTTGATTGACAATGGCGTTGCGGACTTCCTCACGGCGAGCATCCAGCCCCCGCAGATATTCCAAACGCTCCGCAATACGGCGGATGGTCTGATCGTCCATCGTACCGTGCTGTTCTTTACGGTAGCGGGCAATAAACGGAATGGTGTTGCCCTCATCCAGCAAAGCCATAATGTTTTGCACGTACAGTTCTTTGACCTCGAATTGTTCGGCCAATACCTTAGCATAATCCAACATCGTTTTCATCCTTTCTCGGTGATCAATCGAATGAGTGCCGCCTCAAAGGCGGTATCCTGTTCCGGCGTCCGTTTGGCAGGACCTTTCAGCCGTCCGCCGGCGCGACGGACCTTCTTACTGACGTAGCGGGAAAACAGCAGTTGGTCGATGTTACGGTCGGTGAACACCAACCCGTTCTGGCTGATGGGATACGCTCCGCGTGCCAGACACATCGCCGCCAACCCATAATCCTGCGTCACCGCGATATCTCCGCTTTTCAGCAGATTGACCAGTTTAAAATCCACGCTGTCAGCGCCCTTTTCCACCGTGACGGTGGCGGCGCCTTCCCGCTCAAACACGTGGGCAGTATCACAAAGCACGGTGCAAGGGATCCCAAACCGTGCCGCTATGCGGATGGTGATATCCACCACGGGACAACCGTCTGCATCAATAAAAATCTGCAAAGAATGACCCTCTTTCCAAAGGAGTTGTGTTTTATGTTGACCATCGTATTACCCGACTGGCAGACCATCACCAACGGCGATATCTCCAGCGACATCTTCACGCCGTACGGGCGGGTGGTGCCGTATTCCCTCTCGACCCCCGAACAGTTTATCGATCGGGTGGCGGAGGCAGATATCATCCTCTGCAACAAGACCGTACTGGATGAAAAGTCGCTGGTCAAAGCCAAAAACCTGAAATACGTCGGGTTGTTCGCCACCGGCTACAACAACGTCGATCTGCCTTACGCTGACGCGCACGGCATCACCGTCTGCAACGCCGGCAGTTATTCCACCGACGCGGTGGCACAGCACACCTTTGCGCTCATTCTGGAACACGCCAGTCGGGTGGGCGAGTACAATACCTTCGTGCAAGGCGGCGGTTGGTTACGGTCGCCGACCTTCTCGCCGTTTGTTTGCCCGACTTTGGAACTGGCAGGCAAAACGCTGGGGTTATTCGGCTACGGTCACATCGGTCAAGCGGTGGCGAAGATCGCCAAAGCATTTGGCATGCGGGTGATCGTGCATACCCGCACCGCCCCCACCGACGGCAGTGAAGCGGTCGATTTTGAGCGGCTGTTGGCGGAATCGGATTTTATCAGCGTTCACGCCCCGCTCAACGAACAGAGTTATCGGAAATTCGATGCGGCGGCATTCGCCGCTTGCAAGGCGGGAGCGTATTTCGTCAACACCGCCCGCGGTCCCATCGTCGATGAGAAGGCACTTGCCGACGCGGTCCGCAACGGTCAATTATCGGGCGCGGCGGTCGACGTACTGCATACCGAACCGATGGCGGCGGGTTGTCCGCTGTTGGGGGTAGCCGGTATCACGCTGACGCCGCACGTGGCGTGGGCGCCGTTTGAGACCCGCACACGGTTGATGGGCATCGTTTGCGACAACCTGCAAAACTGGTTGGACGGACGCCCCACCAACGTGGTCAATCATCCGAAGGGATGACCTTCAGCCGTTTTTGGCGGGCTTTGTAATCCGGCATCACCGAGGACACCGCCGCGTAAAAGGCACGGCTGTGGTCGTGGTGGAGAATGTGGCACAGTTCGTGAACGACCACGTAGTCGATCGCCTCTTCGGGGTACTGCATCAGCCGCCACGAAAAGCAGAGACTGTTTTTACCACTGCAACTGCCGAAGCGTTTCTTGGCGGAAGTGACTTTGAAACCGGTGGGTCTGACCCCCAGAATTGCCGCATAGGCGGCGATCTTGGGCGGTAATTCCGCTTTGGCACGCGCCTTAAGTTCCGCTACCCGTTTTGGCGTTAAGGTCGCTTCCAGCGCGTTTTTCTGTTGGCGGCGCACTTGCTGTTTGGCTATCCAATCGGCATGCTTGCTCACGAAGGCATCGATCTGCCGGCGGGATATCCACCGCGGAGCGGTGACCACCACCGTACCGTCTTGCTCGTCCAAACGCAACGACAGCGTCTTACGGGACTGGCGGATCAGACGATATTCCATAGCATGGCACCTCCTCATCGGCATTCTTTCTTATTTTAGCACAAAGAGTAACGTTTCGCAAGTAAAAGAGGGTTGACAAATTTCGATTGGGAGTTTATACTATTTAAGTAGTTATTTTCATATAAAGAAGACGTTGACGGAAACCATTTGTTCCTCTCCTTCCCAGAGAGAACGACCGCATCCCTGATGCGCTGTAAGGTCGTTTGTTGCGAGAAACAAAGCGCCATTCCCGAGTCCCGCCGTAATGGGCGGCGTATTCCTGCGTTAAAGGAGACGAGTGGCAGTGGTCAGCGATCACTGCAATTTGGGTGGTACCACGGAAGCTTTCGTCCCAATCGTTGGGGGGAAAGCTATTTTTATTTTCGGAAAGGTTGGAAAAAAAGTATGAAATGGACCGGACTTAACGAACTGCGCGAGAAGTATCTCTCTTTCTTTGAGAGCAAGGAGCATCTGCGTCTCCCCTCCTTCTCGCTGGTTCCCAAAAACGATAAGAGCCTATTGCTCATCAACTCGGGCATGGCGCCGATGAAGAAATACTTCACCGGCGAGATCACCCCGCCGCGCGGGCGGGTGACTACCTGCCAGAAGTGCATCCGTACCGGCGATATCGAAAACGTCGGTGTCACCGACCGTCACGGCACCTTCTTTGAGATGTTGGGCAACTTCTCCTTCGGCGATTATTTTAAGGAGGAAGCCATCCCGTGGGCATGGGAATTCTGCACCGAAGTGCTGGAGATGCCTAAAGACCGGCTGTGGGCGACCATCTATCTGGATGACGAAGAGTCCTACAAAATGTGGACCGAAAAGGTGGGTTTGGATCCCTCCCGTATCGTTCGCCTCGGCAAGAAAGACAACTTCTGGGAGCATGGCGAAGGTCCTTGCGGCCCCTGCACCGAGATCCACTTTGACCGCGGTCCGGAACACGGTTGCGGTAAGCCGGATTGCAAGCCGGGTTGCGACTGCGACCGTTACATCGAATTCTGGAACGTCGTGTTCTCCCAGTTCGATTCGGACGGCAAGGGAACCTATACGCCTCTGGAGCATCCGAACATCGACACCGGTATGGGTCTGGAGCGTTTGGCCTGCGTGATGCAGGACGTGGATAACCTGTTTCTGGTGGATACCGTGCAGAGCATTATGCAGAAGATCTGCGCTATTGCCGGCATCCAATACGGCGATGACAAAAAGCAGGATATCTCGCTTCGCGTAATCACCGACCACGTGCGTTCCTGCACCTTTATGATCGGTGACGGCGTGATGCCGTCCAATGAAGGCCGCGGTTACGTGTTGCGCCGTCTGCTTCGCCGTGCGGCGCGTCACGGCCGTCTGCTGGGGATCAAGGGTTGCTTCCTCGGCGAGGTAGCCAAGGTGGTCATCGACTGCAACGAGCAGTCCTACCCCGAACTGCGTGACAAGCAGGATATGATCCTCAAACTGATCAACGTGGAAGAAGAGAGTTTTGCCAAGACCATCGATCAGGGTCTGCAAATTCTCGGTGATATGATGGACGCGGCCGACGGTGACGTGCTGTCCGGCGAGGATGCGTTCCGTCTGTACGATACCTTCGGTTTCCCGCTGGATCTGACCAAGGAGATCCTCGCCGAGCGCGGTATGACCGCCGACGAGGAGACCTTCCGCCAACTGATGTTGGAACAGCGTGAGCGTGCGCGTAACGCCCGCAAGAATGCCGGCGCGGACGCGTGGCTGGGTCAGGCGGATATGGTGGCGGATATGACCGCGACGAATTTTGTCGGCTACACCGATCTCACCTGCGAAGCGACGGTGCAAGCGATCGTGCAAAACGATGCCCGCGTGCAGTCGGTGGAAGCGGGTGCAGACGCCGTACTGGTACTGGATACTTCCTGCTGCTACGCCGAATCGGGCGGTCAGGTGGGCGATACCGCCACGCTGACCTCTGCCGGTGCCACCGCCAGCGTGGTGGATACCAAGAAAAATCATCAGAGCGTCATTCTCCATTCGGTGACCGTCAACGAGGGAACGCTGTCGGTCGGTGACACGGTCACCGTGGCGGTGGACGTGGACCGTCGTAAGGCGATCATGCGTAACCACACCGCCGCTCACCTGTTGCAGGCGGCTCTCCGCGAGGTGCTGGGCACCCACGTCGAGCAGGCCGGTCAGTTGGTAGACGACAGCCGCGTGCGCTTTGACTTTACGCATTTTCAGGCGTTGACCGCCGACGAACTCAAAGCGGTCGAGGCGAAGGTCAACGGTTGGATCTTGGAAGCCATCGGCACCGATCTGCGCGAAATGCCGATCGACGAAGCCCGTGCGATGGGCGCGATGGCGTTGTTTGGTGAGAAATACGGTGACATCGTCCGCGTGGTCAACGTGCCGCAGGTGTCGGTGGAACTGTGTGGCGGTACCCACGTCGACAACATCGGCAAGGTGGGTCTGTTCCACATCGTCAGCGAGTCTTCGGTAGCGGCGGGCGTCCGCCGTATCGAAGCGGTGACCGGCGACAATTCGCTGGCGTATATTGCGGGTCTGCAGGCGCTGATGGCGGAAGCCGCCGCGGCGATGAAGGCCAACTCGGTGGACGATCTTGCCCGCCGTGCGGAACAGTTGATGAACGAACTGCACGCCGTCAAGCGTGAGCGCGACGCCGCCGAAAGCAAACTGGCGGCCGCCAAACTGAACGATCTGCTCGGTTCGGCGGTGGAAGTCGGATCGCTCAAGTTGGCGGTCGCCGTGATGGACGGCAGCGACAGCGCCGCCATCCGTACAATGGCGGATAACGTCAAAAGCACCATTCCGGAAAACACCGTCGTCCTGCTTTGCGGCAAGACCGATACGCTGTCTTTTGCCTGCATCTGCTCGGCGGATGCGGTGAAAGCGGGCGCACATGCCGGCAAACTCATCAAAGCGGTCACCACCCTTTGCGGCGGTAACGGCGGCGGTCGCCCCGACAGCGCTATGGGTGCCGGTAAGGATCTGTCCAAACTCGGTGACGTGGCCGATGCGGCGGCGGCTGAGTTGAAGGTGATGCTGTAAAGGAGGCCAACACCATGGAAAACTGTCTGTTTTGTAAGATCGCGGCGGGTGAGATTCCCTCCAACAAAGTCTATGAGGACGATACCGTGTTGGCTTTCCACGACATTGCACCGGTCGCACCGGTGCACGTGCTGGTCATTCCGAAGGCCCATATTGCCTGCGGTGTCTGCGAGTTAAACAGCGACAACGCCGCTGTCGTGGGGCATCTGTTCTCGGTCATTCCGTCCATTGCCGAAAAACTCGGCATCACCGATTACCGCGTCGTCACCAACAACGGTGAAGAGGCCGGCCAGACGGTGGGGCATCTGCATTTTCATATCCTCGGCGGTCGCCGCCTTGGGGAAATGGGGTAACCCGTGAGATACGTTGTAATGGATCTGGAGTGGAACGGCTCTTGGTCAAAGGCGGCGCACGGGTATTTCAATGAGATTATTGAGATCGGCGCAACGATGTTGGATGACCGGATGCGCAAGATCGGCGGTTTCCACGCGATGATCCGACCGGTGGTCAGCAAGAAGATCACCCATCTGGTCACCGATCTGACCGGCATTGAGGCCGAAGAATTGGAAAACGGCGACAGTTTTCAGCGGGCGATGGAGGAGTTGACCCAGTGGATCGGCAACGGGCCGTCGGTGCTGTTGACTTGGAGCAACACCGATCTGTCGGTTCTGGTGGAAAACTACCGGTTCTTCTTCAAGAAAACGCATCTGCCGTGGATGCAAAATTACGTCGATGCGCAGGCCTACTGCCAGAGTCGGATGGAAAACAACGACGGACAGCAGATGGGTCTCAAGCGCGCCTGCGAGGCGCTGGGGATCAGCGACGAAGGGCTGACCGCTCATCGGGCGCAGGACGACAGCGAAATGACCGCCCGCGTGCTGGCCAAACTGTTTGACCGCAAAAGTTTCGAAGCGGTCATCCGTCCGGCGGACGAGGAGTTTTATAAACGGCTCACCTTTAAACCGTACGTTATCGGGGATATCCATCATCCCTTGGTGAAAAGCGGATATCTGTCCTTCCGCTGCAACGCCTGTCATCGACGGTTGCGCACCAAAAAGGATTGGCGCTTTTTCAATCAATCCTTCTTTGCGGATATGGTCTGCCCCGCTTGCGGAAAGGATTACTCCGCACGGGTGCAGGTGAAGAAAAAATACGAGGGTGTGGCGGTCAAGCGCAAACTCAACGAAAAAGTACCGAAACCGGCCGAGCCGGAAACAATAACAAAAGGAGAGAACTAATTATGGCAAAAGAGAAAAAAGAGAAGAAACCCAGCAAGATCCTTGAAGAATTCAAAGCCTTTGTGATGCGCGGAAACGTGCTGGATCTGGCCGTCGGCGTTATCATCGGCGGTGCATTCCAAAAGATCGTGACCTCGGCGGTCAACGACCTCATTATGCCGTTCATCGGTCTCATCACCGGCGGCACCAATTTTGCCGATCAGTACGTCGTGCTGAAGGGTCAGGAACTGGTCGACGCGGCGATCGCGGCGGCACAGGTGACGGCGGATGCCGCCGCGGAAGCGGCCGGTACCGCTTCGGTGCCGGTGGTGTTCACCGCCGCTGACGCGACCGCGGCCGGTGCTTCGGTATTTGCTTACGGCACCTTCATCACCGCGGTCATCGACTTCCTCATTATGGCGATCATCATCTTCCTGCTGGTCAAGGGCATCAACGCGCTGAGCAACCTTGGCAAGAAGAAGGAAGAAGAACCCGCGCCCGCTCCGGCCGAGCCGACCACCAAGGTCTGCCCGCACTGCTGCAGCGAGATCGCCATTGCGGCGACCCGTTGCCCGCATTGCACCTCCAAACTGGAATAATCCCACCCATAAGAAAAATCCCTTGGACCGTTGTCCAAGGGATTTTTGTATACCATAAGCGAACCGAACTCGCAACGGTTTTTTGAAAGAAACCGGCGCGATGCGTCCTCTGATTGCTCGTCATACGCCAGTATGCGCTCGCAATCATCGTTGTCTCGCTAACCGTTTTCTTTTCAAAAAACTGCTTTGCACCGCCGGTCTTATGGATTTTGGGATGATTTTCGTGTTTTCGACTGCCGATAGGCTG
>JAFQQM010000036.1 GCA_017410585.1 Clostridia bacterium | reverse complement strand
GGGAGAGAAAAAACTACCCCTCAGTCGGCTGCCGCCGACAGCTCCCCTGACAAGGGGAGCCGGCAAAGACTTATACCCATTTATGGGTGGCCGGCAATCGTATAGGGCTATGCCCGAAAATAAAATACCCCCCGCATAGCGGGGGGATTTTTATTATAGCCAATCAGGTGTTTTTCATAATGACCGAGCCGACGCATTCGCTGACGTGTTCGCAGGCATCGGCGCAGGATTCGAAGCAATCGTAGATCTCGTGGTAGCACACGATGTGCAACACGTCAGACGGGTCGGCGGTCAGGGCGCGCATGGAAGACAGATACAGGCGATCGCCTTCCTCCTCCACGTCGTTCAACGCCACGATGAGTTGGTGGATCTTCTTGGAGCGTTTGAAGTTTTCAAACTCACCCATCAGTTCACACAGCAGATTGCAGGATCTGACCAGCAGTTTGGCAAACTCGATGACCGCGGTATCCACCTCGCGGATGTTGTACATATAAAACTTCTGCAGGATCTCCTCAATGGTATCGGTGACCTGATCGAGATTGTGGCTGAGCATATCCAGATCTTCGCGGTCGACCGGCGTAACGAACGCTTTGGCCAGCGCGTCGTTCATCTCGTGCTTCTTGATATCGGCGCTGTGCTCGATCTTATGCATCTCGGCAATCATCGCTTCGATGGCGGCCGGATCGTAGTTTTCGAGGCATTCGACGAGGTAGGATGCCGCCTTTTTGGACAGTTCCGCACCCGCCATAAAGTTTTCAAAATAGAATTTATCGCCTTTAGCCATTTTTCCCAATCCTTTCTATCAATGGAAGATCATCAAAAACAGTTTGGTTACCAAAAACGCGAGCAATCCGCAACCGGGGAAGGTCAGTACCCAAGTGAGCACCATTTCCTTCACCACGCCGAAGTTGATCGCCGAGAGGCGTTTGACCGCGCCAACGCCCATAATGGAGGTGGTCTTGACGTGGGTGGTGGAGACCGGCAAACCGAATACCGAGCAGAACACCAGCGCCAGAGAAGAGGCGATATCTGCCGAGAAACCTTGGTATTTCTCCAGTTTCACCATATCCATACCGACCGATTTGATGATCTTTTTGCCGCCCATCGCCGTACCGGCGCCCATCACGATCGAGCACAGGATCATCAGCCACGTGGGGATCTCAAACGTACCGGCGCCGCCGGCAGAGCCTTGCAACGTGAACACGCACAGCAGGATGATACCCATAAATTTCTGACCGTCCTGCGCGCCGTGCATAAACGCCATCGACGCCGCACCGACGATCTGCGCCCCACGGAAGAACGGTTCGGTCTTGGGGCGGTTGGCCTTGTAAAAGATCTTGGTGACCAGTTGGCAGATGACCCACGCGAGACCGAAACCCAGACCGACCGAAATACCGATACCGTAAATGACCTTCAGCCATTGTTCCCAGACGATGGCATCCAGTCCGCACAGCGCCATAGCACCGCCGGTCAGACCGGCGATCAGCGCGTGACTTTCGCTGGTGGGGATACCGAACACCCACGCCAGCGTCGCCCACAGCACGATAGCCAACATCGCCGCACACAGCACGATGATGACCGTCCGGCCGTCGTTTTCACCGAAGTTGACCATACCGGTGATGGTGACGGCGACCTCGTTGCTGATCTTGGTCATCACAAACACACCGAGAAAGTTGAATACAGCGGCCATCAGGATGGCGGCTTTCGGGGGCATACACCGCGTGACCACGCAGGTGGCAATGGCGTTGGGCGCATCGGTCCAGCCGTTGACCAAAATGACACCCAGCGTCAGCATCACCGCCACGAACAACAGCGGGTTGGCTGTCATCTGACCCCAAAATTCGATAATTGACTCCATAAGCAGCCTCCTTTGAAGACGCTTAACAAAACGGTTGACATCAATCTTTATTTTATTTCCTTTTTCGCACGCTGTCAAGAAGTTTCTTAAATCAAACGGCGGCGAGAACGTGGGCGTTGCGGAGGGTGTGATCAGCAACCGTATCGTTGACCGCATACGCCAACGATTCCATCTCCGGCACCAGATGAGCAGACAAGCCCTCCGCCGCGACGCGGGCGGCGACCGCCGCACAAAGCGTTTCAATCAGGGTGGCTTTTGCCGCCGTCGGCGGGTCGGTGAGTAGGTGTTCCAATTCCTCTGCCAAGGCGGGTCCCTGCGGCAGATCGCGCAAGGCGCGGAACTGCCATTTGTAATACGGCAGGTAGGTGCGTTCTAACAAAAACAGCGCGTGCAATGCGCTTTTGACAAATTCATACGCCGCCAACTGCGCCGCCGCGGTATCTCCACGGGCAAGACAGCGGCCGAAATTGTACTGCCCCGCCTGCCCCATCAGCAACAGATGCCCCGCCAATTTCTTGCGTCGGACGTCCTCCGGCAGATACCGCAGTTTTTCGCGGACGGCGGTCAACTTGCCGTACGGGTCGACAAACACCTCACCGTTGATCACCTCTAAAAGCGCGTATTCCGGCAAGGTGAGCCAATCGCCCAAGGTCAGTTCCCCGTCCCGTCGGCCGGTCTTATTTTCCAAAAACTCCCCCAAGCGCAAAACGCCGTGACGGTTACCGCCCACCGCGCCGTGACGCTGGCGGGAAAACCCGAGAAATTCGTTGGGCAAGGCCGCATACGCCCGTTCCAGACGAAAGGCGGTGCGGCGGTCGACCAGATCCTCCTCCGGCAGAAACAGACAAAATGCCGGCTCAAAATCGTGATCACGGGACAACGCATCGTCGTAGCCGAAGCATTCCGACCCGCCGCCCAACAGACCGACCGCGAGATACGGCAACACCTCCGGAAACTGCTCCGACAGCATCGGTTCGCCCACTTCTTTATAAAAGCGTTTTGACAGTTCAAGGCCGTTCATAGATCCTCCGACAACGTTCTTTCAATTCGTTTTCATACGCAAAATGTCCGTAATACCCAAAGACGGTGGCGCACTTTTCACACGCGAAGGCGTAATCGCCGTCGGTGCGGTCAGCGGCCGCATCCAGTTGTTCCGCCGCCAGACGCAGATAGGCGGCGATCTTCCCGTCCGCCTGCTCCAGACCGTCTTGCTGTTCGGCGGCGGACGCCATATTGAGATAGGTGATGGCCATTTCGGGGGGAGATTTTCGCATCACGGCGAGGGCTTGACGGTAGCAACGATCCGCCTCGTCAAATCGTCCTTCGTCGACCAGCGCCAGCGCCATATTGTTGTACAGACCGCCCAGCCGTTGGTCGGCGGGGTCGAGGTCGCGCTCGTAAATAGCCTTGGCGCGGGCGTACAGCGGCAGTGCGTCAGCCGCCCGACCGAATGCCTTATGCACGGTGGCGGCGTTTAAGAAGGTGGTGGCCGCCCCGACCGTATCCCCGATATCCAACGCATCGGTCAAGTCGAGCGCCCGCAAAGCGTAAGCGGTTGCCTGCGGTTCATCCCCTTGTTTGCGGAACAGCCCCATCAACTCGTTGCACAGCAACAACTGCCCTTGGCGGTCACCGAGCGCTTCCGCCTCCGCCAGCCAGTATAACAGGTGACGCTTGGCGGCGGGTGCGTCGTTGCGGGCGAAATGCTCGTCCAGTTTTTCGAGGATGCGTGCGGTCGGCACGCGTTGCGGGTAAGCCATACGGTCACCTCCGTTTCTTTCTTCCATTGTACACGAAAACGGTCACGGATACAAGAGAAAAAATCCCCGCATAGCGGGGGTTTTCATTTTCGGGCATAGCCCTATACGATT
The DNA here is from genome assembly GCA_017410585.1 of Clostridia bacterium. Taxonomy (GTDB): domain Bacteria; phylum Bacillota; class Clostridia; order Oscillospirales; family Acutalibacteraceae; genus RGIG426. The sequence goes on along the minus strand of JAFQQM010000036.1, from coordinate 136 downwards.
GCCGGCCACCCATAAATGGGTTGTCAGTCTTTGCCGGCTCCCCTTGTCAGGGGAGCTGTCGGCGGCAGCCGACTGAGGGGTAGTCTTTCGTTTTCTCTCCCTCCGTCTTTTTGCTTCGCAAAAATCCACCTCCCTC
>JAFQQM010000035.1 GCA_017410585.1 Clostridia bacterium | reverse complement strand
GCCTCCCTCTGACGAGGGAGGTGGATTTTTGCGAAGCAAAAAGACGGAGGGAGAGAAAACGAAAGACTACCCCTCAGTCGGCTGCCGCCGACAGCTCCCCTGACAAGGGGAGCCGGCAAACCGTTTACGGATTTTATACAAAACGATGCCCGAAAATGAAAGTCCCCCCGCTATGCGGGGGGACTTTTTGTTTGCGGCTATTTTCCTAAATTTTCCACATACCATTGGCGCTCAAAAGCCGCAAATTCGGCGGCGCGTTCCGGTCCTTCGGTGCCGATGGCATCCAGAAAATCCGGCACGCCGGCGCGCATCCGCACGGGGGTCAGACGGGTGGTGTCTTCCAGCGAGATGAACTTGTGCCCGAAGACCTCTTTCATATTCCGCCAATCCCGCCACGGGATGCGGTAGATCTGCCGACCGATCCAGCACAGAACGTATACCTGCGCACCGAATTTCTCCTGCCGGTCGAGGGCGTGGGTCTGCTCCGGCGTGACCACGCTTTGCATCAACTTGTCGGTGGCGGTCTCTTTGCATTCAAACACAATGGCCTGCCCGCCGTACAGCGTGCCTTTATAGTCGGGTTGCGCCCGTTTTTCAAAGCAGGCGATAAACCGCCCTTTCGCCAGCCGTTCGATGACCTTCATCGGTTCCGGCGTTTTTTCGATATCCGCGATACCGTGACTGCGATAATAGTCGCAGGCGGCTTTGATCAAGTCTTCAAAGGCCTTGCCCTGCGTGCGGTTGAGCAGACCGGTATAGCGGCGGATGGGATCAGCCATAGGGCAAACTCCTTACTTTTTCTTTTTGCGCGGAAACCACGTGGCGCCTTGCTCCGGATCGATCTTGAGCCAGAGAATGAGCGCGATCTGCGCCGGTATCCCGATGATAAACAGCGGCCACGGCGCGTAGGCGAGCGTCTGCACGAATAAGGCCGCCAACAGCGACCATACCAGCACCGTCAGGATCCAGAACTTGATCTTGCGACTGCCCCAAGCGCGGTTGTAGTACAGCGATACCAAGCAAGAGACCGGTATCGCCCACACAAACAGCGTCCAGAAATTGGTCCTGTCGGCGTACAGCATCCCGTAGATGTACACGACGGTGACCGCGATCCACACGATGACCACCGCCAACACGGCGATGATGATCTGGTTGGTGCGGCGGGTCTTGTCGATGCGGTACTGCGCTTGCTCGGGTGAATCGTGCTCGCAAAGCAGATAATCGACCGTCACGTCGAACATATCCGCGATCTGCTTGAGCACGCCGATATCGGGCAGAGATTCTCCGCGTTCCCACTTGGAAACGGATTTGTCGGAGTAGTTCAGCCGAGCGGCCAGTTCCGCTTGTGTTAAGTTTTGGGTCTTGCGCAACTCGGTGATGTTGGTTGCGACGTTTTGTTTCAGCGTATCCATACCGCTATTATACAACACCCCCGCCGAAATTGCAAGCGGCGTCTAATCGGCTTTGCATTGCCGGCCTTCGTGGTTGATGGTGTACTCGCCGTCGTACAGCATCTCGCTGACCTTGAGGAAAGTATACCCTTCCTTTTGCAGATACTCGATGATGGCCGGAAGCGCCGCCGGCGTGTTTTTGGCGGCGTTGTGGAACAGCACGATATCCCCCGATTTGACCTTACCGGTCACCCGCCGGATCATCTCCTCCGGCGTCGGATCTTTCCAATCCAAACTGTCCACACTCCATTGCACGCAGGTCATATCCGCCGCTTCTACCGAGCGGATGACCGCGTTGCTGTAATCGCCGTACGGCGGTCGGAACAAGGTGGGACGGACGCCGGTAATTGCCTCGATCTTGTCGTTGCAGGATCGGAGTTCCGCCGCCCGTTCTGCCTCCGAGATCTTACTCATATACGGGTGGGTGTCCGAGTGATTCATCACTTCGTGTCCCGCCTCGTGCAGTTTTTTGACCTCGTCGGGGAATTTATCCACCCATTCCCCCACCACGAAAAAGGTGACCTGAATGCCGTAGGTATCGAAAATTTCAATGAGCCGGTCGGTGTCCTCCGCGCCCCACGCCGCATCAAAGGTCAGCGAGACCACCTTGCCTTCGCGGTCGGTGCAGTATACCGGCAACAGCCGCGACTCGGCGGGAGAGGAAACCGCCGCCAACTGCGGGAGTCCCACCGCCAACGCCCCCACCACCAACGCCAAACCGCAAACACCGGCCGCCAACATCAGCAACCCCCGTCGTCCGATCACCCGAAACCATGTCATTGTCATCCACTCCTTTGCGGTAGCAGTATATGCACCCACCCCACAAAAAAGCACCAAATAAAAATGGATAAAACTTTATACTTATATAATAAAAACGGTCCGATGCGGGGCATCGGACCGTTTTTATTATTTCGTTTCTGATTCGGTTTTGGTGTAGGCGGCGAGGGCTTTTAATTCCTTACGGGAATGAACCCCCAACTTGCCGTACAGATTTTTGTTATGATATTTCAAGGTGTTTTCCTTGATATCCAACTGCGTGCAGATCTCGGCTGTGGTACGTCCTGCCAGATAACATTCAAAGATGAGACGCTCGGTCGGGGTCAATTCGGACAGACCGCTGTTAAACTGTTCCAGCCGTTGGCAAACTTCGTCTTCCCGTTCGGTGAGCGAGGCGGTCGCCGGCTCGGTCGGCAGAAAAATGACCGACCGTTTTTCGGCGTATTGCAACAGCAGGCAAAGGCTGAGCAAAAAACTGGCGCTGATGATGTAGGACACCGACAGCAGTTCGAAATGCAGGTCCACCAACTGTTCCAGCAACCAGATGCCGATGTTGACGAACACCGCCGCGGTCAGCGCAATGGCATGGAAAACGGAGGATAGGCGCCGCCGCAGAAAACCGATGACGAGGCAGGCGATGATAACGATAAAGTACCCCAGCAGATAAAAAAGATACAGCGGATGCAAGGGACCGTATTCTTTGTTGAGAACGGCGACGCCTTCGATGATTTCCAGAGAGACGGAATGGTAATAGATGGGCAGAATGCCGGGGCTGGCCGCCACCAAAAAGACACACACGCCGATTACCAGCATCACCACGGGTGCCCAGCGCGCAAACTTCAGTTGCAGGCTTTCCGCAATCACCATCAGCATAGACGGCAACAGGAAGACCGAGCCGAAATAAGCCAACCGATTGGCGTTTAACGCGGATTCCAGCGAAGTGGCCGCCGATAACCAGAAATACCCGCAGTTGACAATAAGAATGCAGGAAAACAAAATGAGGTAATAGACGTTGCGCTTTTTCACAAAGCAACAATAGGCCAGCAGAAGCAGAGCGGCGCAGACGGTGCAGACCGCGTAAATGGTGGAAACGGCGCCGCTTTTTTCACCGATGGCTCCGCAACCGGTGGCGCCGAAGGCCACGAATACAGCCAATGCCAGCAGATACAGTTTTTTCATAGTGGCCTCCTTTCGCTGAATTTACCAAAACCTACCCACCGATTTTTAATTTTTCCAAACCCACACTTTTTGACCGTTTGGTGTGGGGACAAGAGTAAAAAAACAGTGTAAAATTACTACATTGAAATACAACGGAATTCTCTGTTGTGTATTATATCGCAACTTGCCTGATTCGTCAAGATGAAAGGCGGTTGTGCGGAGGAGGACCAATGATGAAAACAACGATGAGAAAGACGCTGAGCGTGTTGTTGGCGACCTTGTTCCTGCTGACGGCATTCCCGCTGTTGGCGGTGTATGCGACCGAGGGAACGACCGGTGAGGTCAACTGGACGCTGGATGAAAACGGCGTGTTCACCGTCAGCGGCATCGGCGCGATGGAGGATTATGCCTCGGCCGAGGATCGCCCGTGGCATGCGGGCGCCGCCGCCATCAAGACGGTGGTGGTGCAAAGCGGCGTTACCCGCGTGGGTAACTTTGCGTTTGCCGGCTGTGAAAATCTGACCGCCGTTTCGCTGAGTAACGGTCTGATCGAGATCGGTCAGTACGCGCTGGCGGATGACACCTCGCTGACCGAATTGACCGTGCCGGAGACGGTGCGTCTGTTTGGCTACGGTGCGGCGACCAATTCCGGTTTGGAAACGGTGCGTATCCTTTCGCGCGGTTTGGAATTTGAGCAGAATACCGATTGGTACGAGGATGCGATCACACTGCCCGAATCGGCGGTGATCCATGGCTATAGAGGTACCGATGCGCAGTGGTATTGCGACCGTAACGAGCGCACCTTCGTGGAGATCACGGAGGGTCTGCTGATCGATAGAGACAGCGGCGAAAGCGATCTGTTGCTGTCGTCGGTTGATTCGAACTACGTGGAAGATCTGTGGGGTGGCGATGAGGCCGGCGAGGAGGAGATCCGATTCGATTACTCGATGACCATGGATCTGCAGGAGATCGTGCGCGTTTACCACACGATGGTGGATGAGAGCGATTATCTGGATACCGATTACGACAACGACGGTCGGTTGAACGTAGAGGCGTATATCAGCATTCGCAATGAGCAGAATTATTCGTACCGTTTTTCCGGCGGTGCGTATTATCGGTTTGAGGACACCGATCTGAAAGGTGAGCCGATCGAAGATCACGGCAAGTGGGATACGTGGAGTCCGGAACACATTGTCACCGTCTCGGCCGACGGCGACAAGTTGACGGTGGATGTCAACGGCACGCTGGCCGAAATGGCGGCACTGGCGGCGGCGGAAAACGGTCTGGAATCGTTCCGCGTTGACGAAATTTTTATGTACGTGTCGGTCAACGCCAACACCTATTACTATAACGGCCGCTATGTGAGTTCGAAAACCGACACGTTTATCGAATCGGCAGCATTGAGCGTGACGGATGCTCATCTCCGTTGGATGGATATTCCGGCGGCGTGGGGTATGACCCTCAACACCGAATTGAGCGTTTACGATTACCCGTTTGTGGAGGGTGGCTATGAGCCGGTCAGCCGCCAGTATCTTTGGGAATACCATTTCTCTCGCATGGGCGACTACGACGAAGAACTGGACCGTATGTGGGGCGACGGTTGGAGTGAGGACGGCATCTTCCTGGAGGAGCATGACGGCGTTTTGTACGGCACCGTGTACGGCGTATACGATGCGGGCAGCAACAGCAAGTTGAAACTGTCCGATCTGATCCGCATCAACCCCGACGTTGAGCGTTTTGTGCGCAGTCTGGTCGGTGTGAGTCCGATGGGTGGCGGCGGACAAATGGGCATGCGGCTGGACTGCCAGTTGATCTGCACCTATGCCGACGGTGAGGTATATACCGCCTATATGGCGGCGGCCGACGAGATGACCCATCTGGTCAGCCCGTGTATGCATGCCTGCTCGGTCTGCGGTCTGTGTACCGAGACCGAACGCAATCTCCCGTGTAACTTTGACTTTATGATGTATGCACCGACTCACACTTGCTACTGCGGTGAGTTTTCGGCGCATGAGATCGTCTATGAGACCCTTCCGGAGGAACAGGTGGCGGTGGAAAACAACACCTACGCCGAGGTGACGGTGGAGGTCAACCAGATCGTGCTGTCCGAGTCCACTACCTCCAGTTTCGTCGAAGCGGTGACCGCCGAGATCGGTGCGTATCAGACGGCGGAGATCTTCAACGTGGACGTTTATGACGACTCCGGCACGCCGTATGTCCTCAACCAGTGGGGCGGCGAGGAGGAAAGCCTGACCATCACCATTCCGGTCGGTCAGGAAAATGCCCAAGCGGTGGCCGACGGTGATGCCGAATTGTACCACATTTCCGGCAACGGTCAGGCGCAACCGGTCGACACGCTTCCCAACGTGGAAAACGGCACGCTGACCTTTACCTCCCATCAGTTCAGCCCCTTTATTCTGGTGAAAAAGCCGGAGAAAGATCTGTACGGCCGTGAGGCACTCAAAGGGTTGAGCAATGCCGGCGTGCTGGTGTATGCTTACGATCAGATCGCCGCCGGTGTGGAACAGTTGCTGGAACAGATCGCGGTGACCGACGGTGAACACGCGATCACCGTTGAGGAATTGCAGACGGCGATGGATGCCTACCGCCGCGATTATACCCATCATTTCTGGCTGGGCAACAGTTATTCGATTCTGTCGCAGGGCGGCGAGATCGTGGCGATCCGCCCGCAGTATCTGATGAGCGGCGAGGACCTGACCGCCGCGCAGGAGGAATTCGAAGCCGCCGCGCAGGAGATTCTGCTCGGTATTACGCCGTCGATGGACGATTATGCCAAGGAACTGTACCTGCATGATGCGCTGGCTAAGAAGGCGGCGTACGTTGACGGCACCAACGCGCACAACGCTTACGGTGCTTTGGTTGAGGGCCAGACGGTGTGCGAAGGTTATGCCGAAGCCCTGCAGTATCTGTTGCAGAGTGCCGGTATTCAGTCCTTTATCGCCATCGGTGCGAGTTACAATCCCACCACCGGCCTCGGTGAGGCGCATGCGTGGAACTACGTTCGCATTGACGGTGAATATTATCACGTCGACCTGACTTGGAACGATCAGGGCGAGGAGATCTATCACGAGTATTTCAACCGCAGTGATGCGGCGATTCTGCAGGATCACGCGCTGACCGCGACCGCCTATGCTCTGCCGACCTGCTCGTCTGAGGCGAAATTCTATTTTGCGGATAAGGACGAGAAGATCAGCACCTACACGGTGGAAAGCGTGGCGGGTTTCCTGCAGGAGAACGACGGTAAGGTGCATCTGTATATCGAAGGCGATGCGTCCGCGTTCCTCTCTTGGTACGGTGCCAACATCGCGTCGATCGCCGGCGAACTCGGTATGAGCGGGAAGATCACCTACGGTATGAGCGCGTTGAGAAACGAAGTGGTCATCCGCTTGGCGATCGTTAAGGATGCGCCGATCCAGATGGCGGGTGCGACCATCCGCACCGATGCGTCGGTGGAGTCGCAGGGTCTGCGTTTCCAAGTGAATTTGAATGCGTTGGAACTGCCGGCCGGCGCGGTCTTACAGGAAATCGGTATGGTGATGTTGCCGAAGAATATGCTGGGCGACCTGACGCTGACAGCCGATCCGAATGCGGAATACAACGGCTTTAAGGTGGCTGTCGTTTCGCTAAAGGCCGGCGACGCAGAAATGGACGAGGTGCTGTCCGACGGTATGTTGTACGTCTCGCTGACGGATGCGGTGCGAAACAGCCGTTTTGCCGTCGAGATCGTGGCCCGTGCGTTTGTCCGTTATACGCTCGCGGGCGAAACGGTGACGGTGTACAGCAACAACGAAGGCACGGATATCCAAAACGGTATGGCTACTCGCTCGGTCAAGGGGGTAGCGCGTTCCATCGCACAGCAACTGATTGCGCGCAGTGATGAGCAGTATACGGCGGAAATCACGGCCGAGGCGGTGCAGGCGGCGCTGACCGGTAACGGTCAGGCGGACGTGGAACTGCTGTTGGCGTTTGCCCGATTGAATATCTCTCTGCTGTAAAACAGAGGAAGCCTCCGGCAGTTTGCCGGAGGCTTCTTTATATAATATCCTAGAATAAAACGGTCCGAGGCGGGGCATCGGACCGGTTTGGTTATTTCTAGACTTGTTCGGTTTCTACAGCGGTGATATGCCAACTGCCATCCTCGGCCTGTTCAAACACAAACCACTGGAAAAACTCCGCCATCTCGGCGGTGGGGTCTAATTGGCGGCCGAGATCATCGTATTCCAGATTGCTCTTCAGCACGTATCCGATACGCACGCGGGCGGTGTCACCGCGTAACCGAATGTCATCCGCCAACGTCTCGTAAGCAGAGGTGGAGGTGACGTACGGACCGGGCAGGTACATACAGTTCTTTTCCTTGTCGTACTCAAACTGGGCGTACTTTTGGTTATCCGAGCCGATGTTTTGGAAGGTCGGCTTGGCCGCCTTGCCAAACAGCCGCTGATACTCGGCGGTGACTTCGGAAGCGGAGACGATATAGCGGGCGTATTCGTCCGTTTTGTACTTTTCGGTGAAGTTTTCGCCCGATTCCCGCATCTGGCGGACTTCTTCCTTCTTGACGATGGAGAAGCAGGCCGCACGCAACAGAAGCGCCTGATCCGCGTCTTTGGTGGAATCGAACTCTTCCGGCTGGTGGTAGGTAAGCGGGTATGCCTGATCGTGTAGGACGTTCATCAGATCGGTGTTATCCATCGCGTTGCGGATGAGGTTGACCCCCAGTACGATGATGGAGATCAATCCGACGATCGCCAGCAAAATAACGGTCAGGCCGACCCATGCCGCAAAGCGGTAGCGGCCGCGGTTGACGCCCGAAACGGTGTGGTGCGCGTCCATTTCCGGCTCGGTCGGTTGCGGGATGACCGGCTCGGCGGCCACTTCCTCGGCCGCTTTTGCTTTCGGCGGGCGGCCGCGGCGTTTGCGCGGAGCGGGGATCTCCTCGACCGGTGCTTCGACCGACGTTTCGGCGGCGACGGGCTGTTCTTCGGTTATCGCCGGCTCGGTGACCGGCGTATCTTTTTTCTTCCAAGGCATAGCAAATACCTCCTATATTTTTTAATATACCACACATTTTTGAATAAAGCAACCCGAATTTACTTGCGGGTGCTGTGCGGGTGTGATATAATAAACGCAGAAAGGCGTGATACGATGAAGGTTTTATGTGTGGGTGACGTGGTCGCTTCGGTCGGACGGGCGCATTTGCGTCGTGTGTTGCCGGCGGTACGCCGCCAGTATGGGGTGGACGTCTGCATCGTCAACGGCGAAAATTCCGCCGACGGCAACGGGATTTTGCCGGGTGCGGCGGACGAGTTGTTTGCGGCAGGGGCGGACGTTATCACCGGCGGCAACCATTCCTTCCGCCGTCGGGAGATCTACGAACGGATGGAGAGCGAGCCGATGTTGCTTCGCCCTGCCAATTTTCCCGAAGCGGTGACCGGCCACGGCGTTTGTACCGTCGATCTCGGGCGGGCGCAACTGACGGTCATCAACCTGCAGGGGGTCACCTATATGGAACCGCTGGCCAGCCCGTTTGACACGCTGGATGCGTTGCTGGCCAAACGGGGCGAACCGCGCTTTTGCGTGGTGGATTTCCACGCCGAAGCGACCAGCGAGAAAAAGGCGCTCGGCTACTGGGCGGACGGGCGCGTGTCGGCGGTGTTTGGGACCCACACTCACGTGCAGACCGCCGATGAACAGATCCTGCCGAAGGGAACCGGCTTTATTACCGACGTCGGTATGACCGGTCCGATCCACTCCATTTTGGGGGTGCACGCCGAGCAACCGATCGAGATGATGCGGTTGCATACGCCGGTGCGTTTTACGCCGGCGGAAGGGCCTTGCCGCATGGATGCGGTGCTGTTTACGCTGGACGATAAGACCGGTCGGTGCGTGGCGGCGGAACGCCTGCAGGTGGAGTGAAAAAATTTCAAAAAAAGTATTGACACCGGCGGTTTCGGTGTGTATAATAGACGATGCAAGAAAACAAAGTAAAGTAGTCTGTCTGCTTTCACCTGCGGATTTCGCTCCAACAGGTCAATACGAACAGCCCCGTTACCGGTGGGCTATCGTTGGGAACGCAGACAGGAGATTTGTCTGCGTTTTTTGCATTTCAGACAGTTTTCCGATTTTCAGGAGGTGTTGATCATCGCTACGAAAGAGTTGCAGATTAACGAACAGATCCGCGATGCCGAAGTTCGAGTGATCGGTGTAAGCGGCGAGCAGGTGGGCATTATGTCTTCCCGCGAGGCGCAACATCTGGCCGACGAGGCAGGACTTGATCTGGTAAAGATCTCGCCCAATGCGCAGCCGCCGGTCTGCCGTGTGATGGATTACGGCAAGTACCGCTTTGAGCAGGCCAAGCGCGAAAAGGAAGCCCGCAAGAATCAGCGTGTGGTGGAAACGAAGGAGATCCGCCTCGGTCTGAAGACCGACGTGGCCGACTTCAACACCAAACAGCGTCAGGCGGCGAAGTTTCTGGAGGGCGGCGACAAGGTGAAGGTCTCTATCCGCTTCCGCGGCCGTGAGATGGGTCACCCGGAGATCGGTCTGGATGCGATGAACCGTTTTGCCGAGGCGTGTGCCGAGGTGGCGGTCGTTGAAAAGCCGGCGAAGTTGGAAGGTCGCAATATGCTGATGTTCCTTGCTCCCAAGCCGGCGGCTAAAAAGTAAGTCAATCAAACCAAGGAGGAAAATATTATGCCGAAGATCAAAACGCACAGCGGTGCAAAGAAACGCTTTAAGCTGAGCGCGACCGGAAAGGTTATCCGTGCGCACGCTTACAAGTCCCACATCTTGAACAAGAAGACCACCAAACGCAAGCGCAATCTGCGCCAGACGACTGTGGCGGATCAGACCAACGTGGTCGCCGTCAAGCGTATGATCCCCTACAAATAAGAGATAGTATCAGGAGGTTAGAACAATGGCTCGTGTTAAAGGCGCAATGATGACGCGCAAAAGAAGAAAAAAGGTTTTGAAGCTCGCAAAGGGCTATTTCGGTGCTAAGTCCAAACTGTTCCGTACCGCGAAAGAAGCGGTTATGAAGTCCGGCCAGTATGCTTACATCGGTCGCAAACAGCGCAAGCGTGATTTCCGTCGTCTGTGGATCACCCGCATCAGCGCGGCGTGCAAGATGAACGGGATGAACTACTCCACCTTTATGAACGGTCTGAAGAAGGCGAACGTCTCCCTCAACCGCAAGATGCTCGCAGAGATCGCTGTGAGCGATGCGGCCGCTTTTACCGCTCTCGTTGAGCAGGCGAAAGCCGCCCTTAAATAAGTTATAGGTGCGTCCGCCGGCGAGTAGCCGGCGGACATCTTGCTTTTCTTTACAGGAAACCAAAAGGAGGTCTGCCGTATGCCGGTGTCGGTCACCAGCCGCGATAACCCGCAGGTCAAGTTGTATTGCCGCCTGCGCGATAAGAGCCGTGAACGCCGCGAAGCGGGGTTGCTGGCTCTGGAAGGTGCGCGTCTGTGCAACGATGCGGCGGTATGCGGGCAGACCGTAGAGGCGGTCTTTTTGACCGACCGTGCGCTGAAACAGTATGCCGCCGAGGCGAGCGTACTGCAACAGGCGGCGGGGCAGGTATACGTGATCAGCGAGGCGGTCGCGTCGCTGATGGGGGAGACGGAACATCCGCAGGGCGTATTTGCGCTGGTGCGGATGCCGGGGCCGACGCTGGACGCGTCGATGCTGTCACCGGAAAACCGGTATCTGGCGCTGGAGAGCGTCCGCGATCCCGGCAACCTCGGCACCATCGTCCGCACGGCAGAGGCCTTTGGTATCGACGGGCTGATCCTCTCGTCCGATTGTTGCGACGTCTATAGCCCCAAAGTGTTGCGTGCCGCGATGGGCGGAACGCTTCGCTTGCCGATCGCGGTGACGGAGGACCTGCCGGCGTCGATCGCTTTGTGGCAACAAACCGGAATGACCGCCTATGCGTGTGTGGCTTCGGGGGAAGCCGAGCCGCTGACGGCGGTAGCGTTGGGGGCGGGTTGCGTGCCGGTCATCGGTAACGAGGCCAACGGCCTCACCGCCGAGACGGTGGCGGCTTGCGCCAAGCGGCTGACCATCCCGATGGCGGGACGCGCCGAATCGCTCAATGCGGCGGTGGCGGCCTGCATCGTTTTGTGGGAGCACACGCGTGATGGACGATAAAGTACTGTGGCTGTGGCTCCAAAATGCCGTTGGCTGTGGCTGTCCGCACAGTGCGGCGTTATGGCAACAATTTGGTGATGCGGCGTCGGTGTATGCCGCCGATGAAGCGGCGCTTCGTCGGGCGGGCGTGTCCGGCGCGTTGCTGAAAAATCTCAAAAATAAATCGTTGGTCAAGGCGGAAAAGATAGCGGCGGCGGTTGCGAAAAACGGCTGGCACGTGTTGACACCGGATGACGAGGCATACCCCGACGGTTGGGCAAACTTACCCGATCTGCCGCTTGCGGTATACGTCGATGGACCGCTTCCTGACCGAAGCGGTCGGCTGACGGTGACGGTGGTCGGCACCCGCAAGATCAGCGAAGAAGGCCGGCACCTGACCGGCGGTATCACCGCCGGATTGGCGGGCGCCGGTTGCCTCATCGTCGGCGATACCATCGCCGGCGGAGACGAAGCCGCCATGGCGGCGGTGGTCAAGGTCGGCGGACGTGCCGTGATTTTGCAACCCTGCGGATTGGACGTCTCTTATCCCAAACGCGGGGATGATCTGCGAAACGCGGTGTTGGCCGGCGGCGGAACGATCTTATCGGAGTTTCCGCCTTCCACGCCGGTACGGCGTGAAAATTACGGGTTGCGCAACCGCTTGATGGCGACCTTCTCGGACGTGGTATTGGTGACCGAGGCAGGCGAGAAGAGCGGTACCGTGCGGGTGGCCAATCTGGCCACGGCGGCAGGTCACGAAGTGCTGGCCGTGCCCGGTGACCGTGCACAAAATGCCGGTTGTCACAAACTCATCCGCGAAGGCGCGACTTTGGTGGAAAGCAGTGACGAGATCCTGCGGGTGTATGCACCGTCCTATCCGCGGTTGGATCGCCAAAAAGGTGTGGATGTGGAGAAAGCGTATTTGGCTTCCCCGCCGCCAAAGCCGAAACCAAAGCCGGCGTTTCGTCCCGATCCGCCGCGTGAGCGGGTCAAGCCGTACGTCATACGGCAAAAGGCGCAACCGGCGCCGACGGAAACGGTGGCATTTCCGCCGTTGCCGGAACATTTAAGTGAGAATGCCAAGACGATCGGTATCCGCCTGACGGCGGAGCCGCAGTCGGCAGAACAATTGATGGAAGATACGGCGTTGTCGATGCCGCAGGTATTGACGGCGCTCACCGAACTGGAACTGTACGGGGTGGCGGTCAGCTTCCCCGGAGGGCGTTACAGCCGGAAAGGATAACAAGTATGGCAACTCTGGTAATTGTCGAGTCGGAACACAAGGCAAAGATCATTCAGGGCTTTTTGGGGCCGGGCTATGAAGTCCGCGCCACCGTCGGCCACGTTCGTGATCTGCCCAAGACCTTGCTCGGCGTGGATATCAACAACCGTTTTCAGCCGCATTACGTGGATATTGCGGGCAAATCGCAACTCATCCGCAGTCTGCGCGAGAGCGCACAGTCGGCTGACCGCGTATTGCTGGCAACCGACCCGGACCGCGAAGGCGAAGCCATTTCGTGGCATCTGGCGACCATGCTCGGCACCGATCTGAAGGATCACAACCGCGTGACCTTCAATGAGATCACCAAAAGCGGTGTACAGCAGGGCATGAGCAATCCCCGTGCGATCGATATGGATCTGGTCAATGCGCAGCAGGCACGCCGCGTGCTTGACCGTATCGTGGGCTATCAGATCAGCCCGTATCTGTGGAAGAAGATCCGCAAAGGTCTCTCCGCCGGCCGTGTGCAGTCGGCGACCGCCGCGTTGGTGGTGGACCGCGAAAATGAGATCCGCGATTTTAAGATCGAAGAATACTGGACGGTGGACGCGCAACTGTCCACCACCAAGACCGGCAAACCGTTTCCTGCCAAGTTGGCATCCAAAAACGGCAGTAAGGTGAAGATCCGCAACCAACAGGATGCGGATGCGATCTTGGCGGAACTGCGGGATGCGAATTACCGCATCGCAAAGGTCAAGCACGGCACCCGCAAGATCAACCCCGCCCCGCCGTTTACCACCTCGACGTTGCAACAGGAAGCCAGCCGCCGTCTGGGATTTGAGACCCGCCTGACCATGCGGGTGGCGCAGGAACTGTACGAAGGTGTTAACGTTGCCGGCATCGGCGCGGTCGGTCTGATCACCTACCTGCGTACCGACAGCCTGCGTATCTCGGACGAGGCGCGCAAGGAAGGCAACGCCTATATCGCCGCCACCTACGGCAAGGAATACCTGCCGGAGAAGGCACGCCATTATAAGAGCCGTGCCGGCGCGCAGGACGCGCATGAGGCTATCCGTCCGACCATGCCGAATCTGACGCCGGCCGAGGTCAAGGGTTCGCTGACCAACGACCAGTATAAACTGTATCGCTTGGTGTGGGAACGCTTTATTGCCAGTTTGATGCAACAGGCGATCCACGATACCTGTCAAGCGGATATTGAGGCGGGGGACTACCTGTTCCACGCTTCCGGCTACTCGGTGAAGTTTGACGGTTATACCGTGCTGTACACCGAGGGCAAGGATGAGGAAGACGAGGAGAACGCGCCGTTGCCGCTTTTGGAAGAGGGCATGGATCTTATACTGCGCGATCTGGCGGGCAACCAGCATTTTACCCAACCCCCCGCCCGTTACACCGAAGCGACGCTGGTCAAGGCGATGGAAGAGAGCGGTATCGGCCGCCCGTCTACCTATTCGCCGACCATCGGCACCATCCTCTCCCGCGAGTACATTGAGCGGGAAGGCAAATTCTTAAAGCCCACGGCGCTTGGTGAGATCACCACGCAGGTGATGCAGGAGAACTTCCCCGAGATCGTAGACGTGCAGTTTACCGCCCATATGGAAGAGCAACTCGACGAGGTCGAAAGCGGCAAAAACGATTGGGTGGATACGATGGACACCTTCTACAAGGGGTTTGCCAAGACGCTGGCGACCGCCGAGAAGAATATCGGCGATGAGCGGGTGAAAGTGCCGGACGTCGAGAGCGACGAGGTCTGCGAACTGTGCGGCAAGAAGATGGTCATCAAGAGCGGGCGCTACGGCAAGTTCTTGGCCTGCCCCGGCTATCCGACCTGCAAAAACACCAAACGGATCGTGGTCCGCACCGGCGGCGTCTGCCCGAAGTGCGGCGGCGATATCCTCTCCAAGAAATCCCGCAACAACCGCAAATTCTTTGGATGCTCCAATTATCCCAAATGCGATTTCGTTTCTTGGAGCGAGCCTTCTGCCGAGGTCTGCCCGCAGTGCGGCAAGACGCTGTTTAAGCAGAAAGGCAAAAATGCCAAACTGTTCTGTCAGACCGAAGGCTGCGGCTTTAGCAAAACCTCCACCCGCAAGCCGCGTCAAAAGAAAAACGAGGAATGATCCCCATGCAGAAACGTCCCTTTGTCAGCAAGGAACAATTGCTTGAAATTACAAAAACCTACCCCACTCCGTTTCATCTGTACGATGAGGCGGGCATCCGTGCCAACGCGCAGGCGCTGAAAGAGGCGTTTGCGTGGAATGCGGGCTTTCGCGAGTATTTCGCGGTCAAGGCGACCCCCAATCCGTTTTTGTTGCAGTTGTTGCACGAATACGGTTGCGGATGCGATTGCTCGTCGATGACCGAACTGATGCTGTCGGAGGCGTGCGGTATCACCGGTGAACACATTATGTTCTCTTCCAACGATACCCCGCCGCAGGAATTTGCCAAAGCGCACGCGTTGGGTGGTATCATCAATCTGGACGATATCACCCACATCGATTGTGTCGAGCAGGTACTGGGGTGTATTCCGGAGACCATCAGTTGCCGTTTTAACCCCGGCGGCGTGTTCCAGATGAGCAACGGCATTATGGATAATCCCGGCGATTCCAAGTACGGTATGACCGAGCCGCAGTTGTTTGAAGCGTTCCGCATCCTCAAGGAAAAGGGTGCCAAGCGCTTCGGTATCCACGCGTTTCTGGCCTCCAATACCGTTACCAACGAATACTACCCGAAACTGGCGGGTATTCTGTTTGAACTGGCGGTGCGGTTGGAGAAGGAGACCGGCGCGGACGTGGCGTTTATCAATCTGTCCGGCGGTGTTGGCGTGCCGTACCGTCCCGAACAGACACCGAATGATATTGCCGTGATCGGTGAAGGAGTCCGCGAACAGTACGAGAAGATCCTTGTGCCGGCAGGCATGGGAGACGTGGCCATTTATACCGAATTGGGGCGCTTTATGATGGCACCGTACGGCTGTCTGGTCACCACCGCCATCCACGAAAAGCACACCCATAAGGAGTATATCGGTGTGGATGCCTGTGCGGTCAACCTGATGCGTCCGGCGATGTACGGCGCGTACCACCACATCACGGTGGCGGGTAAGGAAGACGCCCCCTGCGATCATCAATACGACGTGGTCGGATCGCTGTGTGAGAACAACGACAAATTCGCCATCGACCGGATGCTCCCTGCTATTGATATGGGGGATATTTTGGTTATTCACGACACCGGTGCCCACGGTTTTGCGATGGGGTATAACTACAACGGTAAGTTGAAATCGGCGGAGTTACTGCTCCGTGAAGACGGCAGCGTGCAACTCATCCGTCGGGCGGAGCGTCCGTCGGATTACTTTGCCACCTTCGACTGTTTCCCGCAGTTTGACGGTATTACGAAGAAATGAGAAAAACGCGGTTTTGCCCTTTGGCAAACCGCGTTTTTTCCTTTGTTTTCGACGGGGGAAAGGCATTGACAATCGCCCGCTTTAGTGGTATGATAAATGAGCAATAATCTGTTCGGATGTCGGAAAATGACGAATGAAAAAGGGGATACCTTATGTTACGGCGTTTTTTTGCTGACTTTACTAAATACAAGAGTTACGTGCTGTTTGCCGCCCGTGCCGATCTGAAATCGGAGGTGGCCGGTTCGTATCTCAACTGGCTGTGGTGGTTGTTGGATCCGCTGTTCCAGATGCTCATCTATATGTTCCTGATGTTGGTGGTGTTTAACAAACCCATCCAGTTTGCCATCATCTTCGTGTTCCTCGGCCTGACGATGTGGGATCTGTTTAACAAAACGCTGATGAAGAGTTCCCGCATCATCAAGGAAAATGCCCACATCCTCAAAAAGATCCGTATGCCCAAGTTTTTGTTGGTATTGCAGGCGATGTACGTCAACGGATTTAAGATGTTTATCTCGCTGGCGTTGACCGGCGTGCTGATGGTCGTGTGGATGATCTTCCCCATCGATCCGAGCGGTCGGTTGGCCCTTGGATGGGAGGCGCTGTGGTTTATTCCGGTGCTTGTCACCTTCTTCCTGCTGGTGTTTGGTTTAAGCCTCATCGTCACCCACATCGGCGTGTACGTCGAGGACCTGCGAAACGTGTTGCAGGTGGCGCTTAAGTTGCTGTTTTATATGTGCGGCATCTTCTATCAACTCGGGACGATGGGCATCGTCAAGACCCATCCGTGGATCGGGACGGTACTGCTCAAGTTCAATCCCATCTCCTTCCTCATCCAATCGGCGCGCGAATGCCTGCTGTACCGGAACGTTTACGAGCCTTCGTGGTTGCTCCTCTGGTTTGTGCTGTCGGTCGGCTTGGTGCTGTTGGGCATCCGCCTCATCTACAAGAACGAAAACACGTATATTAAGGTGATCTGATGGAAGACGTCATTGTTGTAAAGGATCTCAAGATCCGTTATAAATGTATGAAACCGACCTCGGTCAAGCGTAATCTGTTGCACTTCCGCCGCAGTAAGGTGGAGAAGTTCGAGGCGTTGCACGGCGTGTCCTTCTCGGTGCAGAAGGGGGACGTTGTGGGAATCGTCGGTAAGAACGGTAGCGGTAAATCCACCATGCTCAACGCCATCGCCGGCATCTTTTCGCCGGACGAGGGCACCATTGAGTTGGCGACCGATTCGGTGGGGCTGATGTCGCTGGGCGTTGGTTTTCAGCGCCAGATGACCGGCCGCGAAAACGTGCTGATCTCCGGTATGTTGCTCGGATTCTCCGAAAAGGAGATCCGTGCGCAGATGGACGATATCATTGAATTTGCGGGGCTGGGTAAGTTTATCGATATGCCGGTGCGCACCTATTCCAGCGGTATGCACTCCAAGTTGGCGTTTGCCATCACGGTGGTACTCAAACCGGAGATCTTGCTGATCGACGAAGTGTTGAGCGTCGGCGATGCCAATTTTAAGAAAAAAAGTTTCGCCAAGATCAAGGAATTGATCGCCGATAAGAATCGGACGGTGCTGATCGTATCCCACAGTATGGACTCGTTGCGGCAACTCTGCAACAAGATCTTGTGGTTGCACGAAGGCAATATGATGAAGATCGGTCCGACCGACGAGGTGCTGGCGGAATACGAAGCGTTTATGGCGTAAAATTTTTTGAAATTTTGCTTGCTTTTTGCTGACAGGTGTGTTATACTTGTCGATGCACGAAAAAAGTTTTGGCCAGAGGAGCGACGGGATCGACTCCCACAACCAAACTTGGAAACGAGGTGACAGTCCCATGAGAAACGATATCCATCCCGATTACAAGCAGACCACCATCACTTGCGCTTGCGGCCAGGTCTGGCAGACCGCCTCGACGCAGGAGAACATCCGCGTGGAAATTTGCTCCAAATGTCATCCGTTCTTTACCGGCCGTCAGAAGCTGGTCGATACCGGTGGCCGTGTGGATCGCTTCAAGAAGAAGTTCGGTCTGTAATCAACACAAACGAAGCGATTGCCGCTTACGGCAGTCGCTTTTGTTTTTCCGCAGAAGGGGGGGCGGCTCGATGCCTGAAACCTACAAGACGGTGGCGAAAGAAGCCGCCGATGAATTTGTTGAAAAGAAATCCCGCTTTATCGGCTATGCGATGCCGGTGACCACCGAGGCGGAAGCCTTGGCGGCGGTGGCGGCCCGCAAGAAGAAATTTTGGGATGCCAAGCACAACGTGTGGGCGTATACCCTCCGCTCGGGCGGCGCGCGGTGCTCGGATGACGGCGAACCGCAAGGCACCGCCGGCGTGCCGGTGCTGGACGTGTTGCAGAAGGCGGGCATCGTCGATTGCGTGGTGGTGGTCACCCGTTATTTCGGCGGTGTGTTGCTCGGTGCCGGCGGGTTGGTACGGGCGTATTCCCATGCCGCGTCGCTCGGCGTAGCGGCGGCAACACCGGTGCTGATGCGTCCGTGTACCGTGATGACCGTTACCTGCGACTACAGCCGCTACGGCGGTGTGCAGGGGTTGTTGGCATCCGAGGGACAACTGGGGGAGACGGCATTCGGTGAAGCGGTGACGCTGACCGTGACGTTGCCGGATGAACGGGTGGAGGCGACGCAGGCGGCGCTTACGGAACTTTCCGCCGGTCAGTTGACCTTGACCGAGACCGACCGCATCTACGCGGCGTGGCAGGCAGAGGAGTAACGTATTTCGCGGAAATACGTTGCTCTTTTCCTTTTTTGAAAAAAATTGCGCGAAAAAAAGGGATTTTTCTTGCGCGCGCGTATTTATATAGTAGAAGACCCGAAAAGGAGGGAATCCTATGACCATCAGAGAAACACTGGAGGCGCGTGAGCGGGAATATCTGTCCCCGTACGCCGCCAAAGCGGCCGACAGTCGCGGGCGCGAACGGGAGGAGGAACCGTGCGAGTTCCGCACCTGTTTCCAACGCGACCGTGACCGCGTGGTGCATTGCAAATCGTTCCGCCGTTTGAAGCACAAAACGCAGGTGTTTTTGTCGCCGGAGGGGGATCACTTCCGCACCCGTCTGACCCACACGCTGGAAGTTTCGCAGATCGCGCGCAGCATCGCGCGGGCGCTGAATTTGAACGAAGACCTTGCCGAAGCGATCGCGCTGGCGCACGACCTCGGACACACGCCGTTCGGCCACGCCGGTGAGCGGGCGCTTGCCAAGGTGGTGGAGGGCGGTTTCCGCCATTACGAGCAGAGCGTTCGTGTGGCGGACAAGTTGGAAAAGGACGGCGCCGGCTTAAACCTCTCATGGGAGGTGCGGGACGGTGTGCTCAACCACACCACCGGACAGTGGCCGGCCACGCTGGAAGGCTGTATTGTCCGCCATGCCGACCGCATTGCGTACATCCATCACGATATGGACGATGCCATCCGCGCCGGCGTGCTGAAGGAAAGCGATATTCCGCACGCTATCCGTGCCGAGTTGGGCGAAAGCCGCGGTGAGCGGCTGGATACGCTGGTCACCGATATCATCCGCAACAGTGGTGAAAAACTCGCGTTTTCCGCCGCCAAGCAGGAAGCGTTTGACGAACTGTACAAGTTTATGTTCCAAGCGCTGTACGTCAACCCCACCGTCAAGAGCGATGAGGCCAAGGCGGATAAACTGCTCATTACGCTGTTTGACCATTTCCGTGCCGACCCCAACCGTCTGCCCGCCGAGGCGCAGGTGGTGGCGTGGCAGGAGGGGGTCGAGCGAGCGGTGGCGGATCACATCGCTTCGATGACCGATAACTATGCCGTGCAGTTGTACGAGGAGTTGTTTATCCCGCGCAGTTGGCACGTAAAATAACCGACGAAAGGAGAATCGACCGATGGCTTTACCCGAAACCTTTATACGCGAACTGACCGAAAAAAACGACATTGAATCGGTCATCTCCGCGTACGTCAACATCAAGCGTCGTGGTCGCAATCTGGTGGGGCTGTGTCCCTTCCACGGCGAGAAAACACCGTCCTTTACCGTGTATCCCGAGACCGCCTCGTTCTATTGCTTCGGTTGCGGAGCGGGCGGTGATGCGATCACCTTTATCAAAAAGATCGAAAACCTCGATTATCTCGATGCCGTTAAGTTTCTGGCAGACCGCGCCGGTATGCGGATGCCGGAAAATACCAACGAAAACGACGCCTACTCCCGCTTGCGGGTGCGGGTGTTGGAAGCCAACCGCCAAGCGGCGCGCTTCTTTAACAGTTATATGATGTCGCCAAACGGTAAGGCGGGGCTGGAGTATTTCCACCGCAAACGCCGGCTGTCGATGTCCACCATCACCCGTTTCGGTCTCGGCTATGCGCCGGACAGTTTCCACGCCTTGTACGATGAACTGCACAAGCAAGGCTTCACCGATGCGGAACTGGAGGCGGCGTGGCTGTGTAAGCGCAGTCCGAAGAGCGGGCGGATGTACGATCTGTTCCGCAACCGCGTGATGGTGCCGATCATCGATATCCGCGGTAACGTCATTGCGTTCGGCGGTCGCGTACTGGACGACTCCAAACCGAAGTACCTCAACTCGGGGGATACGCCGGTGTTTCGCAAAAGCGGTACGCTGTTTGCGCTCAACGTTGCTAAAGCAACGGCGGCATCGGACGGGCTGATCCTATGCGAAGGGTATATGGACGTTATCGCTTTGCATCAGGCAGGTTTTACCAACGCCGTGGCGGCGCTCGGCACGTCTTTTACCGAGGAACACGCCAACCTCATTGCCCGTTACGCCAAAAAGGTGACCTTGCTGTTTGACGCGGACGAGGCCGGACAAAAGGCGGCCTCCCGCGCGATCGATATTATGGGCAAGACCGGCGTGGACGTCCGTGTGATGCACGTCCCCGACGGCAAAGATCCGGACGAATTTTTGCAAAATAACCCGCCCGAGCGGTTTCAGATGTTGTTGGAAGGCGCTTCCAACGACGTGGAGTACCGATTGGTGAAGGTCGGCAAGAAGCATCTGCTGACTACCGCCGACGGACGTGCCGCCTATCTGCAGGAAGCGGCGGCGGTGCTGGCGACCTTAAACAGTCCCATCGAGCGGGACGTGTACGCCGGTCAGTTGGCGCAAAACCTCGGGGTCAACAAGCAATCGATCCTTAAGGAGATCGAGCGTAACCGCGGCCGCGTTAAGAGAGCGGAGGATAAAACACGGATGACCACCGTCATCCGCCACTCGGAGGCGCAGGTCAAGCAGGTCAACCCCGAAGCGCTGAAGATGCCGCGTGCGGCCGCCGCCGAGGAAGGCTTGCTGGGATTGCTTATCCTGCATCCCGATTACATCCGCAAAGCCAAGGACAAGTTCCCGCCGGAACTGATGGCGACCGAATTTAACCGACGGGTATACCGGCAACTGTTGGAACGCAACGAAAAAGGGTTGCTGGTGGAACTGTCCTTCCTGTCGGCGGATTACACCGACGAGGAGATGGGCTATCTCTCCCAGATCGTCCGCACGGCGGCCGATCGGGTGGTATCCGATGAGGAACTGACCAACTACATCACCGTGCTGCGGGATGAGCAAGCCCGCGGCCGCGGACGGGATCCGTCCGAACTATCCGAGCAGGATATGCTGGCAATACTCAATGCAATGAAAGAATCTCAACAAGGAGGCAACCGATAATGGCTACGAATAAGAAAAAGACCGAAGAGGTCAAACAGGAACTGACCGCAGAGGAACTGGAAAAAATGGCGGATGCGCTGTTGGCAGAGGATGAGGAAGAAGATCTGGAACCCACCGACGAGGAATTGGCGGCGGAGGAAGAGATCGAACTGGATCTGACCGATGACGACTATACCACCGACGAGCCGCTGGAAGAAGTGCCGGCCATTCCGGAAAGCAAGAAGAAGGATCGCCTTGCCGAGGTGGTGGCGCTGGCCCGCACCAAGGGCAAGATGACTACGCAGGAACTGATGGATGCCACCGAAGAATACGATTTCGACGGTGAGCAGATCGTCAAACTGTACGAGATGCTGGAAGAAGCCAAGGTGGAGATCGTAGACGATTTCTCTACCGACACGCTGGAAGCATTGGATTTCGTGGCCAAAAACGCCGACGGCAAGGGTGGCGATGACGATTATCCCACCGATTCGCTGATGATCGACGATCCGGTCAAAGTGTATCTCAAAGAGATCGGTCGGGTGCCGTTGTTGACGCCGGAAGAGGAAAAGGAGTTGGCACTGCGTATCATGAACGGTGACAACTCCGCCAAACAGCGCTTGAGCGAAGCCAACCTCCGTCTGGTGGTCAGCATCGCCAAGCGGTACGTCGGTCGCGGTATGCAGTTTTTGGATCTGATCCAAGAGGGTAACCTCGGTCTGATCAAAGCGGTGGAGAAGTTTGATTACACCAAAGGCTTCAAGTTCTCCACCTATGCTACGTGGTGGATCCGTCAGGCGATCACCCGTGCGATCGCCGATCAGGCGCGTACCATCCGCATTCCGGTGCATATGGTCGAGACCATCAACAAGGTGAAAAAGACCAGTAGCCTGCTGTTGCATGAAAACGGCCACGAACCGTCGGCCGAAGAGATCGCCGAGCATCTGGATATGTCGCCGGAGAAGGTGCGCGAGATCCTGCGGGTGTCGCAGGAGCCGGTCTCGCTCGAGACCCCCATCGGCGAGGAAGAGGATAGCCATTTGGGCGATTTCATCCCCGATGACGATGCACCGGCACCGGCCGATGCGGCGTCCCATTCGTTGCTGAAGGAGACCTTGACCGGTGTGCTTGGTACCCTGACCGCCCGCGAGGCGAAGGTGTTGCGGATGCGTTTCGGTCTGGATGATGGCCGTCAACGCACGTTGGAAGAGGTGGGTATGGAATTCGGTGTTACCCGTGAGCGTATCCGCCAGATCGAGGCGAAAGCCCTGCGTAAACTGCGCCATCCGAGCCGCAGTAAGAAACTGAAGGATTTCTTGGATTAAGGAGAGTCAACACAATGAACGTTGGTTTGATTTTTGCCGGTGGTACCGGCTCTCGTATGAATATCAAGACCAAGCCGAAGCAGTTTTTAGAGGTAGATGGCCGCGCCATCATCATTCACACGCTGGAACATTTTGAGAATCACCCTGCCATTGATGCGGTGGCGGTGGTGTGTCTGGAAGCGTGGATCCCGTATATGAAAAAACTGCTGGTCAAAAACAACATCCAGAAGGCCAAGTGGGTGGTGCCGGGCGGCGAGACCGGTCAGGATTCCATCTACCACGGACTGCAGGTCATTCACGAGAACTGTCCGGAGGATACCGTGGTGCTGATCCACGACGGCGTCCGTCCGCTGATCAACGAGGCGGTCATCACCGATAACCTCGCCACCGTGGCGGTCAAAGGAAACTCCATCACCGTCACGCCGGCGATCGAGACCATCGTGCAGCAGTCGGAAGACCGCGAGATCACCGCTACCTATCAGCGGCAGATGTGTTCGCTGGCGCGTGCACCGCAGTGCTTTAAACTGGCGGAGATCTGGGATTGCCACCAGAAAGCGCTGGCAGAGGAACGCCACGATTTCATCGATTCGGCGTCCATTATGATGCATTACGGATATTCGTTGTACACCACCGACGGTCCGGCGGAGAATATTAAGATCACCACCCCGCTCGATTACTTTACTTTCAAATCCATTTTGGATATGCGCCGTAGCCAGCAGGCGTTCGGCATCTGATAAGGAGATCATCGTGGATATCGTTCAAATCGTAAAGAATATTGGGGGTAAGTTTTGGCGAAAAGGGGTCTTACTCTGTCGGCGGGCGACTTGGCCGTTGCTGGTGCGCATCACGCCGGTAGTGCCCAATCAGGTGATGTTCCGCACCTATCAGGACAAATACACCTGCAACCCCAAATACCTCTGTGAGCAGTTGATCCGCTCCGGCAAGGAGTATTCGCTGGTGTGGGCGGTTTCCGAAAAGACCGGCGACCGCGGTCAGTTTCCGCCGCAGGTCAAGTTGGTAAAGGTCGGCAGTAACGAATTTTATCGCGCTATGGCGGCCAGCAAAGTGTGGGTGGATAACGCCCATAATTTCACTTGGCAGGGGTTTCCGAAAAAGGCAGAACAGGTGTTTATCAACCTGTGGCATGGTTCGCTCGGCTTAAAACGTATCGACCCCGCCAATGATTCCAATCCCCATCGCCGCAAGGCGGGGGCGTTAGCGGGCAAGACCACCACCTATTGTATCTCCAACAGCGATTTTGAAGAGATGGTATTTCGCACCTCTTACTGGCCGGAAACGCCGTTTCTGCGTTTCGGCCATTGTCGTAACGACCTGATGTTTGCGGACGCCGAGACGCTTTTGCCACTGCGGGAGAAGGTGTTTGGAACGCTGGGTATCTCCGCCGAGAAAAAGTTGTTCTTATATGCCCCCACCTTCCGCGATGGGGAGGATTTCACCTGCTTTGACGTGGATTATGCCGGCCTCAAATCGGCGTTGGAAGAACGTTTCGGCGGCGATTGGGTGATCGTGACGCGGATGCATTATCATACGCAGGTGATCATTCAGAAAAACGCCGAGCGGTTGCAACGTCCGGTCTACGACTTCGTGGTATCGGGTGATACCTATGACGATATGCAGGAACTGCTGGCGGTTACCGACGCAGGACTTACCGATTATTCCAGTTGGATCTGCGATTTCGTGCTGACCGGCCGTCCGGCGTTTCTGTTTGTGACCGACCGCGAAAGTTACGTGACCGAGCGCGGATTCTACTATCCGCTGGAGGATACGCCGTTCCCCATTGCGGAGAACAACGCGCAGTTGCTCGATAACGTCCGCACCTTTGATGCGCAGGCGTACGCCGCCAAGACCAAGACGTATTTAGACGGTCTCGGTTGTACCGAAGACGGGCGCGCCTGTGAACGTCTCGCCGCCCTCATCGACGAGGAGATCGAAAAGAGTAAAAAAGAAGCACGCTAAAATGCGTGCTTCTTTTTTTATTTATTCTTCGGATTTGAGGGTAGGTTTTGATAATCGGCCGTAGAGGGCGGTGTTCTCGCGGATGATGTTTGCCAACCAATCGTTGGCGCAGCCGGCGCTGATGCGCCATTGCCAGTTGCCGCCGAGGGTGGAGGGCGTGTTGATCCGCGCTTCACTGCCCAGACCGATGAGGTCTTGCATCATTAAGATCGCGGTATCCGCCACCGAGCCGAGCGCGGCCCGCATCATCGCCCAGTTGAAGCCTTCGTTGTCGTCTACGTGCAGATACCGGCGGGCGTGCGCCACGTCGGCGGGATCGGCGGAGGTGGTCCAGCCAAGCACGGTGTCGTTATCGTGGGTACCGGTATACACAACGCAGTTGCGGTCGTAGTTGTGGGGGAGATAGTCGCTCTCCTCGCGGGTGTCAAATGCAAACTGCAACACCTTCATACCGGGGAAGCCGGAGGCGGTCAGCATCTTTTTGACCGCCGTTGTGAGAAAACCGAGGTCTTCCGCGATAATGGGCAGTTCCCCGAAAGTCGCTTTGAGTTCGTCAAACAACGCCATATCGGGGCCTTTGATCCAATGCCCGCCTCTCGCATCGGTATCGCCGTAAGGAATGGCAAAGAAGGACTCAAATCCGCGGAAGTGATCGATCCGCACCACGTCAAACAGGGTCAGCGCATAGCGCAGGCGGCGTTTCCACCAAGCAAAATGTTCCTCTTCCATTGCCACCCAATCGTACAGCGGGTTGCCCCACAGTTGTCCGTCCTCGCAGAAGGCATCCGGCGGTACACCGGCCACCAGTTCGGGACGTCCGCTTTTATCCAGCAGGAATTGTTTGGGATCGGCCCAAACGTCGGCGCTGTCATACGCGACGTAGATGGGGATATCCCCGATGAGCAAGATGCCCTTTTCGTTGGCGTAGGTCTTGAGAGCGGTCCATTGCTTGGAAAATTCATATTGCACAAAGCGATGGTAATCCATCGCGGCGGCATACTGTTTGACCGCCGCCTTCATGGCCGCTTTTCGGCGCAGGCGTAAGGCGGGTTCCCATTCACTCCACGCCACCTCACCGGTGGCTTCTTTGATGGCCATAAACAGCGCGTAATCATCCAGCCACCAACCGTTTTGAATGCAGAAGGCGCGGTAATCCTCGTCCGGCGTAAACCGCGCAAACGCTTTTTTCAGCAGTCGCGGACGGTTTTCGTACAGTTTGCCGTAATCGATACGGTGGGGGTCGTCACCGAAGTCAAAAGCCTCCGCCTCACCGGCCACCAGCAACCCTTCTTCGACCAGACGGTCGATGTCGATAAAATACGGATTGCCCGCGAAGGATGAAAAGGATTGGTAGGGCGAATCCCCGACGTTGGTCGGGTTTAAGGGCAACAACTGCCAATAGCGTTGCCCGCTTTTTTGCAGAAAATCGACAAAGTCGTAGGCCTCCTTGCCGAAGGTGCCGATGCCGTACGGTGACGGCAGGGAAAAGATCGGCAACAGAATACCGCTTGCTCTCATAAGAACACGCTCACTTTCTGGTTCAGACTGCCTTTATCATACCATAAGCGAACCGAACTCGCAACGGTTTTTTGAAAGAAACCGGCGCGATACGGCCTCTGATTGCTCGTCATACGCCAGTATGCGCTCGCAATCATCGTTGTCTCGCTAACCGTTTTCTTTTCAAAAAACTGCTTTGTACCGCCGGTTTTATGGATTTTGGGATGATTTTCGTGTTTTCGAATGCCGATAGGCCGGCGCCTTTCAAAGGAGAAAACGGGAAAAGCGCCCAAAAAACATAGCGGCGGCGATGCGGGGTTCGGTTCGCTTATGATATACATAGCGCAACAGTTTTCTATCCTTTTACCGCTCCCGAAAGTACTCCTTGGATGATGTGCCGCTGGCACAGCGCATATAGGATGACGATGGGGAGCAGGCAGAGGATGATAAGCGCCATCGTGGCGCCGTAGTCCACCCGCCCGTAACTGCCTTGCAGGAACTGGATATGGATCGGAATGGTCATATACCGGGTGCGATCAAGCACCAGATACGGCAACAGATAATCGTTCCACACCCACATAATTTGCAGGATCGCCACCGAGATATAGGTGGATTTCATCACCGGCATCACCACGTGGAAAAAGATCTGCGGCGGGGTGCAACCGTCGATGTTGGCGGCTTCTTCGATATCGATGGGGATGCTTTTGATAAAGCCGGAAAAGAGAAATACGGCCAATCCCGCCCCAAAGCCGAGATACACGATGGGAATGGTAAACGGCGTATCCAGCGACAGCCGGTCGGCGGTCTTGGAAAGGGTGAACATCACCATCTGAAAGGGTACCACCATCGAGAAGATGCAAAGGTAGTACACCAGTTTGCAAAACCAACTGCCCACGCGGTTGATATACCACGCCGCCATCGAAGTACACAGCAGGATCAGACCCACCGACAGCACCGTGATGATCAGGCTGTACAGCATAGACAGGTAAAACGGATAATCGCCGTGGTAGATGCCGCCGATATAGTTTTGCAACCCGACAAAGGTATCGGCCGTCGGCCACGAAAACGGTGTCAGCGCAATGGCGGTGCCGACCTTAAAGGAATTGAGTAGTACCACCGCGATCGGTGCGACCCACAGCAGGGCCAGTACCGCAAACAATACGGTGAGCAATGAACGGCCAAACGAGCGTTTCATCCGTCCACCTCCTTACTGCGGGTGACGTACAACTGGGTCAGCGCAATGGCGACCACCACCAAGAAAAACAACACGGCCTTGGCCTGTCCGACCCCCATATTGGAGACGCTGTTATAAAAGGATTGATAGATATTCAGCGCGAGCATTTCGGTCTGGCGAAACGGCGCACCGCCGGTGAGGGCCAGATTTTGGTCAAACAGTTTGAAAGCGCCGGTCAGGCTCAAAAAACTGCAGATGGTGATCGACGGCATCACGCAGGGCAGGGTGATATGCCGCAAGATCTGCCAGCCGCCGGCACCGTCGATCTTGGCCGCTTCCACATAATCGGGGGGTACGTTTTGGAGACCCGCCACGTAGATGATCATCATATACCCGATCTGTTGCCAACAGAGCAGGATGATCAATCCCCAAAATCCGTAGGTGGCATTGAGCGCCAACGTGGAATCGAAATAGCGGATGATAAGGCCGTCTAACAGAATTTTCCAAATATACCCCAGCACGATACCGCCGATGAGATTGGGCATAAAAAAGACGGTGCGAAACAGGGTGGAGCCGCGAATGCCTCGCGTCAGCGCCAGCGCGATGGCAAAGGCGCAGAGGTTGATGAGAATGACCGCCACCGCCGTGAAGGCGACGGTAAACGCAAAGGAACGCAAAAAGGTCTCGTCCGCCAAGGCGGCACGGTAGTTTTCCAACCCCACAAAAGTGGTAAACCGCAGGGTCTTGAACCGAAAAAAGGACAAATAGATCCCCCAGATAAAGGGCCAGACAAACCCCACGGCGAAGGCCGCGACGGTGGGGAGCAGGAACAACGGTGCATACGCCTGCATCGCCCGCCGTCGGCTGCGGCTCCGGATGGCGGCGGACGACCGTTTACGGGTGTGCTTCATACCGCTTTCCTCCTTGATCAGAGGGGTGGGTCACCCCACCCCTCTGCTTGGTTGTGATACTTACGTGTGCGAGGCTTGGTACTGGGTCGCCCAGCCATCAACGATGGCCTTGCGTACCACCTCGAAGTCCTGCTCGCCGGCGGAATACGCCGCCAGCGCCGATACCACCTCCGCCCGCCATGCGTCGGTATTGGGGGTGTAGGGGAACATCCATTTGACGCTCTGCTTGCCGTCGGCGATCAGTTCATCCACAATGTCGTACAGCAGGTTATCCGGTTTCTTCGCCTGCTTAAACGGGCAGACGAAACTCATCTCACCGCTAGACATCGCGGTGGTGCCCTTCTCGCTGGTTGCCAGCCATTTCAGGAAATCCAGCGTTGCCTTGCGGTCGGCTTCGCTGGCCTGCGAGTTGACCACCCAGTAGTTTTCGGTGCCGGCGCACAGACCTTGCGACCGGTCGTCCACGCCGAAATAGATGGGCAGATAGCCGATGTTTTCCTTGCCGACCGACAGGGCGTTGGCGTATTCCCACGTTCCGTTTTGATAGAATACCGCCTTGCCGCTCTGGAACTCAGCGACCGCATCACTGCCGGTCTTGGAGGTGAGGGTCTTGGGATCGGTGGCGGAATTTTGGATATACAGATCCCACACCGCCTTGAAATTGTCCAGATAGGTGCCTTTGATGGTGGCGGGCTGGGTGTTGACGTTGTTTTCGGTAAATTCATAGTACAGCGGCAGGTTGGTCAGATGCCCCGAAAAACGCCAAGACGACGAGCCGTCCAGACCCGACGAGGTAAACGCGTCAAACCCCAATTCGGCGGCACGGGAATGGATATCCTCCGCCACCTGTTTCAGCGAGGTGAAATCGGTGATATCCTCGATTGCATATCCCGCCTCTTGCAACAACTTTTTGTTGGTGATCAGCCCGTACGCCTCGTACGCAAACGCCACGCCGTACACTTTGCCGTCCAATTTCAGCGCAAAGTCCTCTGAGATGAGTTCCTTGACGATGTCTGCGTCGCTGATATCCAGCGCGTAGTCTTTCCACGCGGAGAGTCCGACCGGCCCGTTGACCTGAAACAGCGTCGGGGCGGCGTCCTTGTCGATCTCCACACCGAGCGTTTTTTCATATTCGCCCGAAGCGGCGGTCACCACCTTGACCTCCACGCCGGTCTCCGCCGTATAGGCGGCGGCCAGTTTCTGCCAATCGTCGTTGGCCTCCGGCTTAAAGTTGAGATAGTAGACCTTGCCTTGCTCGCTTTCTCCGCCGCCCCGTGCACAGCCGGCCAACAGACCGAACATCAGTAGCAGGCAGAGTGCGAAAGAAAATGCTTTTTTCATACGTTTTTCCTCCTTTTTGAAATTGGTAAGGACAGTATACCGCCCGCCGTTTGCAAAAACTGCCGAAAGCGGTTGTCGGAAAGATTCTCATCGGTACGAAAAAAGTATATCCGCCTTGGCTTGTCTCTATTCAGGGCTTGCAACAAAGGACGATTTTATGGTATACCATAAGAGAACCGAACCCCGCATCGCCGCCGGTATGTCTTTTGGGCACTTTTCCCGTTTTCTCCTTTGAAAGGCGCCAGCCTATCGGCAGTCGAAAACACGAAAATCATCCCAAAATCCATAAGACCGGCGGT
>JAFQQM010000004.1 GCA_017410585.1 Clostridia bacterium | reverse complement strand
GACCGCCGTTAGGCGGTGGAGGGATAATCGCCCGTTGGGCGATCTGTCGCAAAGCGACAGTATCCCCCAGTCAGCCTGCGGCTGCCAGCCCCCTTTAGGCAAGGGGGCCTTGCGGTAGCCGACAGTTTTCTGCAAACTCTGTAGGGGCGGCAGGTTGCCGCCCGAAAGCCTCCCTCGCCTAGAGGGAGGGGGACCGCCGTTAGGCGGTGGAGGGATAATCGCCCGTTGGGCGATCTGTCGCAAAGCGACAGTATCCCCCAGTCAGCCTGCGGCTGCCAGCCCCCTTTAGGCAAGGGGGCCTTGCGGTAGCCGCCAATTTCCGCAAAAGAAAAAGGCGGTATATGCCGCCTTTTCAAATAATTTCAAGATTTTCAATTCCGTGTTTCAAAATCAAATTGATCAGTTCATTGCGGGAATAATTGCTTTCTGCCGCCACACGATCCAACGCCCGTAGCGTTTCTTCACGCAAGCGAACTGTGATTACTCTGGTACCGTCTTCTCCACGCTTTTTGATCTGCAAAGGCTCACCGCTCATACTATCACCTCACATTGCCATTATATCTTGACATTTCACACCAAGATATATTACAATATGATATGTAACTGTATTACAAAACCGCCGGAAAAAGAAAAAGCAGCGGGTTTCCGCTGCTTTAATGGTTACTGAATTTCTTGTTCCAAACGGTTAAATTCATCGGTATCAAAAAATTCCGCCAAGGTCATATCCAAACCATCGCAAATGATCTTGATGGTCAACAACTTGGGATTTTGGCTTCGACCATACAAAATGGCTTTGAGCGAAGAGGGCGAAAGTCCGCACAGATTGGCCAACTTATTAATCGTTATATTGTGCTCTCCACATAACTGCAAAATACGGTTTTTCACTGCGGTGACAGTATCCATAGTCATCCTCCTATGCCATAGTCTATTTATAGCATAGGAAATTTTACTTGAAAAAATAGGCGATGCGTGATACTATATAGGCGACACATCGCCTATATAGTAAGCCTCCCTCGCCTAGCGGGCGGGGGACCGCCGTTAGGCGGTGGAGGGATAATCGCCCATTGGGCGATCTGCCGCAAAGCGGCAGTATCCCCCAGTCAGCCTATGGCTGCCAGCCCCCTTTAGGCAAGGGGGCCTTCGCGGTTGCCACCAATCTTCATTACACCGTACAAAAAACAAACTCCCGAACGCAGATGCATTCGGGAGTGTTGGAGCTACTGATCCGATTCGAACGGACGACCTGCTCATTACGAGTGAGCTGCTCTACCTGCTGAGCCACAGTAGCATATTGGGTTGCTCTACGCATTATATCAAAACTTTTCCCTTTCGTCAAGATTTTTTTCCGGCTTTCCGCTTCTTTTTTTCTGACTCACACATATTTGGTGAAGAAACTGCACATATTCTCGTTTATAGAAACGCCTCGTGCTATAATCAAAGGAAAGAAAGGAGGGGGACGTATGCAGAAAAAATCGTTCTCGCAGGTGTTTGCCGAGCGGTTGCGGTTACTGCGCGAGGCGCAAGGGTTTTCTCAACAGGATATGGCGACCGTTTTAAACGTTTGCCGTTCGACCTACACCCGTTACGAAAACGCGTCCTCCTCGCCGTCATTGGAACTGACCCGCCAGATCGCCCGCATCCTGCAGGCGGATCTCCGCTATCTGTTCCAGATGCCGCCGGAGACCGGCGGGCAACTGGCCGACCGTAAGCAGGAGGATGACGGTGTGACGACTCCCTCCCTGCCGGAGACGGAAAAGCGGCTGTTGCAGTATTTCCGTTCGCTGACGCCGGAACAGCAGACCGCGCTGTTGGAACAGATCACGCTCCGTTCCATCGAGCCGTTGCCGGACGAACCGAAATTTAACGAAGAATAAGATCCCGATGCGACCGGCATCGGGATTTTTTCTTTTTGAAATTGACATTGGCATAAAAATAGGGTATAGTATATAGCAAGTATAAGGGAAAGTTTGCACTCACAAAAAGCAGAGAGGAATCCAAACGTGTTTATTGATAAAGCGAAAATTTACGTAAAAGCCGGCAACGGCGGCGACGGGGCGGTCTCCTTTTACCGCGAAAAGTATATGCCCGCCGGCGGGCCGGACGGCGGTGACGGCGGTCACGGCGGCGACGTGGTGTTTGTGGTGGATCACGGCATCAACACGCTGGCGGATTTCCGCTACAAACGCAAGTATCTGGCTATGCGCGGCGAGAACGGTCGCAGTAAGCGTTGCAGCGGCCGTCACGGCGACAACTGCGAAGTCCGCGTGCCGAAGGGGACGCTGGTCTACGACGACAAGACCGGCCGTTTGATGGCGGATCTGTCCTCGGCAGAGCGTGTGGTCATCGCGCGCGGCGGTCGCGGCGGCTGGGGCAACCAGCATTTTGCCACCCCGACCCGTCAGGCTCCGCGTTTTGCCAAGCCGGGGATTCCCGGCGAGGAATTCGAACTGCGGCTGGAACTGAAACTGTTGGCAGACGTCGGTCTCATCGGGTATCCGAACGTGGGAAAATCTTCCCTCATTTCGGTGGTCAGCGAGGCCAAGCCGGAGATCGCCAACTACCATTTCACCACCCGTTTGCCGGTGTTGGGCGTGGTCCGTGTGGCCGAAGGGGCATCCTTCGTGATGGCGGACATCCCCGGTGTCATCGAAGGCGCCGGCGTGGGTGTCGGTCTGGGTTTTGAGTTCTTGCGGCACGTGGAGCGTTGCCGGATGCTGGTACACGTGGTGGACGTTTCCGGCAGTGAAGGACGCGATCCCATCACCGATTTCGATACCATCAACCACGAGTTGGCGGTGTTCAATCCCGCTCTGGCGGAACTGCCGATGGTGGTGGCCGGTAACAAGGCCGACCTTGCCACCGACGAGCAACTCGCCGCATTCCGCGCCGAAATGGAAAAGCGCGGGTTACCGTACTTTGAACTGATGGCGGCCATCGCGCAGGGTACCGACGATCTGGTGAAATATCTGGCGGCTCGGTTGCCGGAACTGCCGCCCATCAAAGAATACGAGCCGGAACCGCCGGCGTTGGCGGATATCGAGGCGTTGACCGACCGTTCGGTCAAGGTCACCAACCAAGGCGGCGTGTTCTTTGTGGAGGCGGATTGGTTGCTCAACACGATGCGTACCATCGACCTGCAAGACTACGACGGTCTGCAATACTTCCAGCGGTTGTTACAGCGGGCCGGCATCATCGATGCGCTGGTCGAAGCCGGCATCGAGGAAGGCGACACCGTCAGTATGTACGACTTTGAATTCGATTTTGTGTACTAAAGGATGAGACCGTATGCGTTTATACCCCGCAAAAGTGGATACTCACGGGCTGTCCCCCATCACGATGGCGTTTGTCGGTGACGGCGTGTATGAACTGATGGTGCGCGAATACCTCGCCGCCGAGGCCAACCGCCCGACCGGTACGTTGCACAAGATGGCGGTATCCCGCGTTTGTGCCGGTGCGCAGGCGGCGGCGTTTGACAAGATCCAGCCGTTGCTCACCGAGGAAGAATTGGCGATCTTCAAGCGCGGACGCAACGCGCACACCGCCCGCGGAGGGGCGGATTACCACCGCGCCACCGGCTTTGAGACGCTGTGGGGGTGGCTGTACTTAAACGACCGCGACGACCGTCTGCGGGAACTGTTTTCGATCATTATGGGCGGCGAGACCGCCGAGAAATAAAGAGAGGTGCTTTTCGAAATGGATAAGTTGTTGAAATTACTGGATACCAACGCCCGCCTGTCCAACGCCGAGTTGGCGGTGATGACCGGCTCGACCGAAGACGCGGTTGCCAAGCAGATCGCCGCTTGGGAAAAAGACGGCGTCATCCGTGCCTACAAGGCCTTGGTCGATTGGGACCGTACCGACCGCGAATACGTGACCGCCATCATCGAATTGCGCGTCACCCCGAAGCGTGACGCCGGTTTTGAGGCGATCGCGCAGACCATCGCCGCATGGGAAGAGGTGGAGTCCATCTACCTGATGTCCGGCGGCTACGACTTTTCCATCGTGGTGACCGGCCGCACCTTCAAGGAAGTGGCGATGTTTGTTGCCAACCGTCTGTCCACGTTGGATTCGGTCGTGTCCACCGCCACCCATTTCGTACTTCGCCGGTATAAGGAAAAGAACGTGATGTATGCGGCAGAGGAGAAAGACGAGAGAGAGGGCTTTTGATTTTGGATTACGAGAGATTACTCAATCCGACGCTGGTGGCGACACAGCCTTCCGGCATCCGACGCTTTTTTGATATGGCGGCGGAGTTGGAAGACGTCATTGCGCTGACCATCGGTGAACCGGATTTTTCCACCCCTTGGCATATCCGCCAAGCGGGTATCCAGACGCTGGAGAAGGGCAAAACTTGGTACTCCCCCAACGCCGGCTTTGCCGCGTTGCGGCAGTCCATCGCCAACTACCTCTCCCGTCGGTTTTCGCTGAATTACGATCCCGCCCACGAAGTGGTGGTGACGGTCGGCGGCAGTGAAGCCATCGACCTCACCTTCCGTGCGGTGGTCGGACCGGGAGACGAGGTGCTCGTCCCCAGCCCGAGTTTTGTCTGCTACAGCCCGCTGGCGCAACTCGCCGGCGGCAAGGCGGTGCCGCTGGTCACCCGTGCGGAGGACGATTTCCGTCTCACCGCCGAAGCGCTGAAAGCGGCCATCACCCCGAAGACCAAACTGCTGGTACTGCCCTTCCCCAACAACCCCACCGGCGCGGTGATGCGGAAAGAACATCTCGAAGAGATCGCCGCCGTCCTGCGCGGCACCGATATTTTGGTGCTGTCGGATGAAATTTACGGTGAACTGACCTACGGTGCCGAAGAACACGTCAGCATCGCGTCGTTGCCGGATATGTGGGAGCGCACCATTTTGGTCTCCGGCTTCTCCAAGGCGTACGCCATGACCGGCTGGCGCCTCGGCTACTGTTGCGGCCCGCAACCGATCATACAGCAGATCTTGAAGTTGCACCAGTACGGCATTATGAGTGCCCCCACCACGGCGCAGTACGCCGCCATCGAAGCGCTGGACAACGGTGACGAGGACGTTGCCGCGATGCGCGCCGAATACGATTCCCGCCGCCGTCTCATCGTAGACGGTTTCCGCAAACTCGGGATGCCGTGCTTTGAGCCGGAAGGCGCGTTCTACTGCTTCCCGTCGGTGGCGATCACCGGCCTCACCTCGGAAGAATTCTGCCGCCGTCTGTTGCAGGAAAAGCACGTGGCGGTGGTACCGGGTACTGCCTTCGGTGATTGCGGCGAAGGGTTTATCCGCGTGTCCTATTGCTACTCGGTCAAACACATTCGCGAGGCGCTCAAGCGCATCGGTGAATTTTTGGAGGATTACCAATGAACGACGATCACAGTCGACCTTGCGCGTTCGACGCACCGGCGAAAATCAACCTGACGCTGGATATGACCGGCCGCCGCGCCGACGGTTACCATCTGCTCCGCACCGTGATGCAGACGGTGGATCTGTGCGACACGGTAACGTTGATGCCCGGTGAGGACGGCATCCGTCTGACCCTGTCGGATGAGACGTTGCCCGCCGACGAACGCAACACCGCATGGAAGGCCGCCGCTTTGTTTTACGAGGCTTCCGAACTGACTCCGGCGGTGGATATTCTCATCGAAAAACGCATCCCGCAACAAGCGGGTATGGCGGGCGGTTCGGCAGACGCCGCCGCGGTACTCCGCGGATTAAACGAACTGTACGATTACCCGCTGACCGAATCGGTACTGCTGATGCTGGCGGAAAAGATCGGCGCCGACGTGCCGTTTTGCGTGGTCGGCGGCACCCAACTCGCCGAGGGCATCGGCGAGGTACTTACCCCGCTATCCGATCTGCCGCCGATGGGGATCGCGGTGATCAAACCGCCGGTGGGGGTATCGACGGCGGCCGCCTACGCGGCGATGGATTCCCAAAATCTACCCCTGCATACCGAGAAAGAGCAGGGATTGCTGTCGGCGCTGGAGGCGGGCGATGCCGCCGGCGTGGCCGCCAATCTGTTTAACGTGTTTGATGACGCGCTCGCGTTGCCGGAGGTGGCAGAGGTCAAATCCGCTGTCGCGGCGTTTGCGCCGCTCGGCTGTCAGATGACCGGCAGCGGCTCGGCGGTGTTTGCGCTGTTTTCCTCGGAGGAAGCCGCCACCGCCTGCGCCGACGCGCTGGCGACCGAGCATCCCGAATGGGAGACTTTCGTCTGCCGCCCGACCAAGGCCTTCTCCAAGGCATAACCGTTGTTAACCAAAACCTCCCCCGCTTTGGCGGGGGAGAACATCTGTCGATATAGCTCAGTTGGATAGAGCGACCGCCTCCTAAGCGGTAGGCCGGAGGTTCGACTCCTCTTATCGACGCCAAAAAATTCGACAAGTTTCTTCTTGTCGAATTTTTTTATCCAAGCCGCAGGCTTGGCATATCATCACCGCGCGAAGCGTGGTGCATAT
Source organism: Clostridia bacterium (assembly GCA_017410585.1). Taxonomy (GTDB): domain Bacteria; phylum Bacillota; class Clostridia; order Oscillospirales; family Acutalibacteraceae; genus RGIG426. Next base: position 114 of record JAFQQM010000004.1, on the reverse strand, counting down.
CATCAGCCCCTTTGGGGCTGTATCTCATCACGCTTTAGCGTGCATCTATCTGCGGCTTGATGATATACAACACTTCGTGTTGGTGATATGCAATTCCTGCGGAATTGATGATAT
>JAFQQM010000034.1 GCA_017410585.1 Clostridia bacterium | reverse complement strand
TTCTATTCATCCTTTTATGATAGGTACGATCAACCGAAATAATCGATCGGCAGTTCTACGCCTCCCGAATTGTCAGTGTTAGTAGTGCCGGACTCTGCGGGATTCGTTCCCGTATGTTCACCCGACGGTTCTGTACCGCCCGAATTGTCTTTACCGCTGTTGGTCGTGCCGGGTTCTGACGAGCCCGTTTCGGAATGTCCGACCGGCTGCTTCGTGCTGCTCGACGCATTGGTGCCGGGACGGGTTGTGTCGGGTTCGGCGGCACTTGTTTCGGGTGGATCCGTTTGCTGCCCGGAGACAGCAGATCCGGGCGTTTCCGTTTCCGTTTCCGATGGCGCATCCGGTACGGATTCTGTTTTACCGGCCAAGGAAGCTGACGTTTCGGTTTCATTCGTACTCTTGTCCTTGCCGTTACCTGTACAGCCGACAAACGTCAGAAGCAAAGCAAGGACAAGAGCAAATAACAGTATCCTCTTCATGACTCTATCGGGTCAAACGGATCGAGAGGAAGGTCAATCCCGGGATCGTAACCCGGATCGCCTGTTCCGCTTGTGGCCAGACTGTCTTCTGTTTCAAACAGGATGATCTCAATGGAAGGCGGCTCATATTGCATCTTTTGCTTTTCCTTTTCAAGTTTCATTTTCATAATCCCCCTTAGTGTACATAGGCGTAAGCCGTATTTCCGTATCTCATCATCGCGCGAACCAACGCCGCGAGCGACGCGTCCGCATCGTTCTGTTTCGCACAGGCGTACGACTCGATGCTGTAAGAAACCGTATTGCTGATCGCTTCGTCTCCTCGATACGCCGTGGCGTAAACAGTTTCGCTCATCTGACCGGCGGTGAGTCCGTTGTATGCCGCGATGTAGTATCCGCCGGAGATCCTAAACTCCTCCTGAGTGATCTCTTTAAGAAGCGCGCCGCTGCCGTTTTCGATCCTGACCGTAACGCCTTCAATGCTTTCCGTTGTAAATACGAACTGCATCGTGACTGAGTCGTTCAATCGGAGCGATACGCCCGCCCAGTTGACTGCGGGATCTTCTACCGTACGGTATTCCGCGTTGGTGACAGAGGTCAACACCGGATCGGTGGCTGTACCCCAGGCGATCTGTTCAGCGGTGAGATCGGCGTTTACAAGCGCATCGTTGTTATAACCGGTATAGGTCTGCGACGCCGCGCCGTAATTTAAAAGATCCACGAGCAGGGTGCGCAGCTTTGCGTCATCCGTTTTGCCGAGCATGGAATAGCAGTAGGTCGCAACGCTGTAGGTCAACTCTTCGCCGATGCAGGGCTTTCCGCCCTCGACGCCGTGAAGCGTTGCACGGATGGTATCGTTCATCAGATTCGGCGCGATGTTGCGGAAAGTGAACACGTAGTAATCGACGCCCCCGGAGGTGACCTCGCTGTACTCGCTGACCGTCACCGTTCTGCCGTTCATTTCAAACACGGTGTAGAGGTCGGTGAAGCCGGCGGCAACGATCGGATCCTTTTCGACGTAGAAATTGACCTTGAGGTTGTTCTGCAGGGTCAGCGACGCACCGTAGAACGAAAGTTCCGGCGCTTTTTGGCAAAGGATATGAAGGTTCAGCCGTTCGCTGTAACCGCCCGTTTCCGTCCACGCCGCGATGCGCACGAAGGTATCTTCCGTGATGGTGATCGGTCCGTCATAGACCAGCGCGTCGTCGTCGCAGGGGCAAGTGTCGTTGAGCGTGTAGCGGATGACCGCGCCCTCCGTCGCGCAGGAGAGGATCAGCTGAGTGCCGCTTGCCACGACAGCGAAGTCCTCGATGTTGGCGGTGGGCTTTGCGGGCTTTGCGGTACCGATGGGATTGACGTAGGTTTCCAGATCGACGGTCGCATCTCCGCAGGTAAAGGTGAGCGTGTCGTAACCCGAACTTGTGACGATCGTATGGAACACGGCTCTGCCGTCCTTATCGGTGATGACCGCCATCGGCAGCGTCAGGGTGTCGGTGTACTTCTCCACGGATACGGTGGCGTTTGCCATCGGATTACCCTCGGTGTCAAGGAGACGCACCACGATATCCGCCTCTTCACCGATGCTGACGGCAAAGCGGTTCGGGTAGGAGTGGCTGAGGGTTCCGGCAATCTGTTCGATGGTGAGGAAGTCGCTCTCGTAGTCTTCCGCCATGCCGTTCCCGGCGTAGTTGTAGAAGTCACGGCTGACAGAAACTTTCAGCTTGTCGCCGCTGAACTTCAGCCCGTCCTGACGGGAGAGGTACAAGATCCTTCCGTAGTATTTCAGGCTATTCGTCGGCGAGACCTCGCTGTCGATAAAGGTATAGTCAAGTTCGACCGGAACGCCGTTGTCGGTCACGGTCACCAGATCGTTAAAGAAGGTCAGCTCGTCGATATCCATGTACTGGCTGAATTCGATACGGATATAGTCCGCGCCCGCTTCCACGCTCTGCACCTCAGGCAGGGCGGTGGAAACGATGGGGATATAGACCTCCATCTGCGGCGGCGGCACGGGCAGCCAGCCGTCGACGGCGGCGGGATCGTTCGCGCTGTCGGCGGTCACGTACCCGTCTTTTTCGGCGACAACTCGCCAGTTACCGATCGGCACGAACCACTGGTATTCGCCGTTCGCGTCGGTAATAAGTGGGTTTTCCTGCTCCGCTTCCGTGGCATCCCAGTAAAGGAGTTCGCCGTTAGGCCCTTT
>JAFQQM010000033.1 GCA_017410585.1 Clostridia bacterium | reverse complement strand
TTGCATCACACGCTGCTTTGGTCATTTTTAGTAAATTTTTAGTAAAGTAACGATTCGATTTTCTAAAACCGCAATATTTAGGGTGTTTTAAGAAGTTATAACACCATATATTGTGTTTTAGTCACTTAAAGGCTTCATCGTGGGGAACAGGAGGACGTCGCGGATGGAGGCGGAATCGGTCAGCAACATCACCAAGCGGTCGACGCCAAAGCCGAGGCCGCCCGTGGGGGGCATACCGTATTCCAGCGCGGTCACGTAGTCGTAGTCGACCTGTGCTTTGCTGTTCGGGTCGATCGCCTTGCGCTCGGCCAACTGGCGCTCAAAGCGACCCTTCTGGTCGATCGGGTCGTTGAGTTCCGAGAAGGCGTTGCCAAACTCGGTGGCGTTGATGAAATACTCAAAGCGCTCGGTAAATTCCGGTTCGTCCGGCTTGCGCTTGGCCAGCGGGCTGATCTCCACCGGATAATCGTAGATAAAGGTCGGCTGGATGAGTTTCTCCTCGACGTACGCATCGAAGAACTCCGCCAGAATGGCACCGCGGGTGGGCACTTCCGGCAGTTCGACGTGGTGCGCCTTGGCGCAGGCGATCGCCTCTTCGTCCGATTTCCAATCGTAATAGTCGACGCCGGAGTACTTCTTGACCGCCTCGACCATGGTCAGACGCTCCCAATGGGACAGGTCGATCTCCTGCCCCTGATACGGGATCTGCAACGTGCCACAGACGTTTTTCGCCACCGTCTTCATCATATCTTCCACCAGATCCATCATCCCGTGGTAGTCGGTGTACGCCTGATACAGTTCGATGGTGGTGAACTCCGGATTGTGCTTGGTGTCCATCCCTTCATTACGGAAGATACGGCCGACCTCGTACACGCGATCCATACCGCCAACGATCAAACGCTTGAGGTACAGTTCGGTCTCGATACGCAACACCATATCCATATCCAGCGTGTTGTGGTGGGTGGTAAACGGACGCGCCGACGCGCCGATCTCAAACGGGGTGAGGATCGGGGTATCCACCTCCAAGAAACCCTTGGAGTCAAGATAAGCACGCAGTTCGCGCATGGTGTTACTGCGCTTGACGAACGTTTCCTTGACGTCGGGGTTCATAATGAGGTCGACGTAACGCTGACGATAGCGGGTATCGGTATCGGTCAGACCGTGGAACTTCTCCGGCAGCGGCAACAACGATTTCGCCAGCAATTTGGCATAGGTCACGTGAATGGAGATCTCGCCGGTGCGGGTAGTAAACACGTAGCCGGTGATACCGAGGATATCGCCGATATCCCATTTCTTAAAGCCGGTGTTATACAGTTCATCGCCGAGGTCATCGCGGCTGACAAACAACTGGATACGGTCGCTGCCGTCACGCAGGTCGGCGAAACTCGCCTTGCCCATAATGCGGCGGCTCATCATACGACCGGCGACGGTGACCGTCTGGTTTTCGTATTGCTCGTAGTTGGCCTTGATATCCGCCGCCATCGCCGAAACGTCAAACTTGGTGATGGTAAACGGATCGTTACCGGCGGCCTGCAGGCCGGCCAACTTGTCCATACGGATCTGCTTTTGTTCGCTGACCTTCTCCTGCGCTTCCGCCTCGGTCAGTACGACTTCCTTGATTTCTTCGCTCATAGTATCCTCCACATAGAGAAAGCGACGGAGGTCCGTCGCTTCTGCTCGATTACTGAATTAACGGGTGACCTCGGTGATCTTGTAGACGTGCTCACCGTTGGGGGTGACCACCTCGACCGCATCGCCGGCCGTATGACCCATCAGTGCCTTGCCAACCGGACTGGCATCCGAAATGATACCGTTCATCGGATCGGCTTCCGCAGGGCTGACGATCTTATAGGTCTTTTTCGTCTTACCGCCGTCGATGGTCACGGTCACGATGGAACCGAAGTTGACCACCGCGCTGTTGATCTCCGACTCGTCGATGAGGCGAGCATGCTTGAGTTGCGCTTCCAACTCGGCAATACGGGTCTCGATCTTGCCCTGCTCTTCCTTCGCCGCATCGTATTCGCTGTTTTCAGAAAGGTCGCCAAAGCCGCGGGCGATATCGATCTTCTCCGCGATCTCTTTGCGTTTGACGGTTTTCAACTCTTCCAGTTCGTTTTTCAGTTTTTCCAAACCTTCGGCGCTGAGCACCAATTCTTTCATTGCCATATTACAAATCTCCTTTATCGGTTGATAAAACGCTATTTTTACACCATAATATTATACCTATCCCATCCCCGTCTGTCAAGGGAATTTTCTGCAGTTTTGCGGTTATTTGCGATACTGTTTGCGGTATTCGGTCGGAGTGATCCCGTACTTCTTCTTAAATGCCCGCAAAAAATAACTGAGCGAGTCGTAACCAAGGTTGGAAGAGATGTCGGTGATACTCACCTTGCTCTCCCCCAGCATACGCGCCGCCACCAGCAAGCGCTGTTGTGCCTTATATTCCACAATGCTCATTCCCGTACGCTTCTTGAAATTCTTCAGGATGGTGGGGCGGGAGACGGAGTAATTGGCGCACAGTTCATCCACCGTCTGGGTGAGGTAGACCGGATTATTCAGCGAACTGATGATGTCGTTAACGTAGTAGTACCGGTCGAACATATCGTCCGCATCGAGTACGTATAAGATCTCGTAAAGCACCGCATAAAGGATGGCGTCGGCCGCCGACGTTTCCCCACCGCCATTGCATAGGCGGTGACCGAGCGATTCGATGTAGGACAGCGATTCGTCAGAAAGCACCCCCTGCATCATCGGCGGCATGGTACTCGCCGAGCGATCCGGAAAATGACGGGTCACAAAATCCTCAAAAAAATTCTTTTCGATGCATAGCACGAAGTGGTAGGCCTGACCCGGTTGACAGGCCAACCGATGAATGACACCGGGCGAGAACAGCAGGCAGGCACCACGGTTCAAAATACTCATCTCACCGGCATATTGATGAGAAAACGCACCTTGTGTGATGATAGCCAGTTCATAAAAATCCATATGTTGATGGAGGCGGGAATCGCCGGTATGAAACGCGAAACCGCCGTAACCGCCCACGCGTAACGACAGGCGGACAAAATCCGTTTGATAAAACCGTTGCGGCTGTGCGCCGATGCGCATATTTGCCATTTTTTAAACCACATCCTTTTATCGCCAGTTTAGCAGAAAATTAAAATAAAGTCAAGTATATACCGAATATACGCCAAAAAACGGCAGTTATTTAAAAATAAAGCACAAACGCCCAAGGGAGGCCCTTGGGCGTTTGTGCTTTTTTTCGTTTAGTTTTGCTTCTTCTGTTTCGCCAAGGCCAACAAGACGGCCAGCGTGGCGATCATCGCCAACAGCGGGATCAGCGCCCAGAAGCAGAAGGTCACCACGTCGCCGCTAAACGGCGTGTAGTTGGAGCCCAGCGGGACACCGTCGACCGACAGTTTATCCGAGGTGGGACCAAACTGGCTCTTGTAGTCTTCGGAGAAGCCGAACATCGAAAGGTCGATGACCTTCGGTTCCAGTTGGTCAAGCCACAGCGGATGCGCTTCGGCATCGTCGGTGTAGGCCAAGAAATAGGTGGTCATTTCGGGGGCCAGATCGTAGACGTAAAGGAATTCGGCATTGTAGAGGGCATCGTTGAAATAGATACCGATCTTGATGTCGTCCTTTTTGCCGTCACCGTCCGCCTCGAAGAATTCGAAACTCACCTTCACGTTGAAGGTCTCCTCAAAGAACTTGACGCCGGCAATGGCCGAATCGAAGAAGGCCAGCGTCGAACCGCCCTTCAGGTAGTTGTAGAAAACCAACTGACCCGAGGCAGAGGTCTGCAGGCTGAAGCCCTCCCAACCGTTTTCCTTACCGCCGAAGCGGATATAGGTGGCTTCGCCGGGGGTGGAGGTGATCAGATTGAGATCCACGCTAAACAGCGTGCCGTCAAAACTGGTGAGTTCCTTCAGTTGACCGGCGGCATCTCCGAGGATCTGGCCGGGACGTACGCCGGCAAAATCGTTGATGGTGATGTTGGTCAGGTTGGAGGGAGGCGGAACGATCTCGACCGGAGGCGGCGGAGGCGGATCGGCGATCTCTGCCGACCGGAGGGTGATCGGGCAATTTTCGTAGACCGGATACAGCGCGAGACCGGCGCCGAAGTTGACCGCCACGTCGTACAGATACACGTACCCATTCTCTTCCGCCTGACTGCCTGCGCAGAGCGGAGCCACCATCACGTCGTTGATCCAGATACCCAGCATCACGTCGTCCTTGAAGCCATCGGCATCCGCATCCACAAACGCGGTGGAAACGGCGAGTTTATACTCGGTATCCGCAAAGGTGGTCAGCCCCACCATCGAGGGTTCGACCACGAAGCCCCAGCCGGGCGCATTCAGGCTACCCTGCGCGCTCAGTTTGCCGTTGGCGCCGACCTCAAAGATGATACCCGCCCACATGTTACCGGTGTTACCGAAACGGAGTTGGGTGCCGGCACTCTGGGTCAGATAACCGATAAACTTGCTACCGTCGATCTTGCCGGAATAACGGCCGCCTTCGATCCATTCTCTGTACTCGATCTCGCCACCCTTATTGTTGGCGTAGTAGGTGCCGTCCTCAAAACCGAAGGATTCCCAAGTCAGTTCGGTGTACACGTCCGGACCGGTCGGCAGATCGCCGATGTCCGGCGTCTCCGACGGATCGCCGATCACGGCCGGACCGTACATCACGCCCAGACCGTTACCGAGGATATACTCCTCCGGCTTTTGCGAATTCATATCGTAGATGCACAGCAACTTGTCGTTGACCCACAGTGCGATGCGGCCGTAGGTGGCATCTGCCGAAACGTCCCACATCTGTAATTTCAAGGTCAGCGTCTGTTCCCCGATCGCTCCCTCGATACCGAGATCGGCCGAGGTGAAGGAGGTCTTCAGCACAGCCCCCGCCGGCGCAGACAGCGTAAAGACGTTGTTGCGGACGTTCAGCAAGCCGCCAACGTACTCCACGTGGAAGTTCCAACTCGGATCCTTACCGCCGTAGACCACAGCGGTATTGGTGCCGAATTTCAACTTGCCTTCAAACAGGACGTTGTTCAGCGAACCGTCCGCAAAGCCGTAGGTGGCATACGGACTGCTCTCAGACGGCATATAACTGCCGTTACGGATGGCGAAGTCCTTCCAAGTCACCGTCTTGTCCGGAGTGGGGATCTCGACGGTGGATTCGTACTCGTACGGTTCGTCCGGATCGGGACCCGGTGTCGGCGTGCCGCCGACGCTTTCCAGCGTGTAGGTACCAAACTGCAGACCGATGGCATCGCCGATGCGGGCGGAGGCATTGGTCACCGTCAGGTCGTACACGCCAAGGAGCGTATCGTTGATCCAGACGGCGACGTTGGCGGACATATTGTCCGACGCCACGTTCCAGATCTGGTATTTCAAGGTGATCGTCGTATCCGCGATCGCACCGGTAATGCCGAGATCCGCCGGCGTATACACCGACTGCATCTCACTACCGTCCGCCGGAGTCAGCGTACCGACGTTGTTGAAGATCTTCAGATTGCCGTCATTCATCAGTTGGAGATACACCATATGGCTCGGGTCTTTACCGCCGAAACTGATCTGCGAGCCGTTATTCATCCGGATCTTGCCCTCGAAGAAGACGCCTTCCATCGAATCCAGCGCCGACCAACCGTAGGTATAACCCTCATAGGTGGTGTTCGCCAGCGGTGTGCCCTGCTTGGCGAAATCCGACCAAGTCAAGGTCGTGCTCGGGGTCGGGATCTCGACCGACGGCGGCGGAGTCACGCCGGGGGTACCGATCGTCACCGAAGCGCCGCTTCCGTTATCGTAGAGACCGATCACGCTACCCACACCGGACGAGCCCTTCGCCAGCGAGAAATAATTCCCCGCCATCCGGTCGTTGACCCAGACACCAAAGGTATAGGTCTCGCCGTCGTCGCTGATATCCGTGCTGATCTTGAGGTTGAATTTGGTATCGACCAACGAAGTCAGACCGAAATCGGAAGCGGTGTAATACTCCGAATATTCGGTGCCAAAGGTGCTGTTATACACCCACAGGTGGCCGTCCGTCAGCGCCACGATCAGACCCTGCCAGCCATCGTTGCCGGCATAACGGATCTGCATATTGCCGTTAAACGTAACGTCGCCGGAGAACAGCGTGTGATCCAGCGAGCCGCTGTAAGTACCCTTGGCGGCCAAATTACCCGCCACGGCAGGATACGATTTCTCTTCCAGACCGCTGAAATCACGCCAAGTCAGTTCGGTGTAACCGGTCGGGACGGGGGGCTTCTCCGTCTCCCCGCCGTCGCCCAGCGTGACCGAGCCGCTCTCGTCACCGACGTTGCAGAAACCAAAGGTCATCTTGGTGGCCAACGTCACCGTTTCACTGCCGGATCCGGGTTCTTTCACCGACAGGTCGGCAGTGAAATACTCGTTGTTGTACAAAACGCCGTTAAACCACAGACCGATCTCCAGCGTGGTCGCATCCTTAAGGGCGGTCGTGATCTGCAGTTTGTAGGCATCGCCGCCCACCAGATCGACACCCGCGATCGTTTCATCCAGCGTCTGACGCGGCAAGGTCAGGTTGTGCGCCGACTGGATCATCATATTTTGATCGTCACGCACCATGATCTTAAAGCCGAGCCACTCGTTTTCGCCCGCGAAGGACAGTTCGATATCGCCGGCAAACTTGATCTTCTCATAGGTCAAGATCACCTTGTCCCAAGAACCGACCTTGGTGGTCGTGAAGGGCTTGCCGAAACTGGTGCCCGCATCGACCGTGTAGACTCTGTCTTCCGCGCCGAAATCGCCGTAGGTGATCTCGGTGTAATCGGTCGGCAGTTCCGCTACCGGCCCTTTGTCTACGATCAGTTCGTAGGTGCCGAACTGCAGACCGATCGCCGTACCGACCTTGCCGGCGGTATTGGTGACGGTGCTGTCGTACACACCGATCAACCGATCGTTGACCCACAACGCGATCCGTGCGCTGTTTTCGTCCGCCGCCACGTTCCACATCTGGAACTTGACGGTGAGGACGGTCTCCTCCACGTTACCGGTGATACCGAGATCGGAGGGCAGGTAGGTGGACTTCATCTCACTGCCGTCCGCCATCGTCAGCGTACCGATGTTGTTGTAAACGTAGAATTTGCCGTCGTATTTGTAATGGAAATAGAAGTGGTGGCTCGGATCGCCGCCGCCATAGGAAATAGCGGTATCCAGACCCATCTTGATCTTACCTTCAAAGCGCAGGCCGGAAAGCGAATCGTAGCCGTCCACCCAACCCCATTTGTAGCCGGTATACGAACCGGGGGTCAGCGCGGTGCCGTTCGCGGCAAAGTCGGTCCAGGTCACGGTCGCAGACGGTTCCGGAATCAGTTCTTCGAGCGGATCGTCTTCCTCACCGCCACCGCCGGTGCCGAGAGCGTGCGGGATCAGCGACGGAATACCGCCCGTAGCGCCGGTGCCCGCCATCGGCAGGATGTTGCCGTTGACGTTGCTCTCGCCGGATACCACCGCAGTGGTCAGCACGTGCATATCGTTGAACCAAACGCTCATCAGCGTTCTGCCTGCCGCATCCTTAGTCAGCGACGCCTTGAAATTGAGGCGAACGTCCTCAAAAGAGGTCAAGCCAAACGCCTCGGCGCGCAACGTACGCTCACCGAAGTCGTAGCCGATAGAGCCGGCCTTGTACAGCCGCATCTCCGCCCCGTTCGGGATCATATACAGACCGTGCCAATCGCCGAACAGAATGAGACCCGCGTCGTTGGCCGACGGGAAGGTGAGATCGCCGTTGAACAGTTTCCCATGGAAATCGCCGCCACCGTAAACGAGGCTAGCGCCGGTAAAGTTGATCGCCTGATCCATTGTGAGCGAGGCGCCGTGGAAGGTATAGTCATCCCAAGTGACCTCGGTCAGGTCGGTCGGGACCGCACGGCGGGAACGCAACAGAGTGGTGCCGCTGTTACCGGCGGGGTGATACACCTGCACGCAACCGAGCAGATGATCGGTGTGGTCGAGGAAATAGCAGAATCCGTCGTCAGCGGGCTTGGCGTTGGCCGCATCCGCTTTCAGCACGTTGATCTCGTTGATCCACATACCGAGTTTAAGGTCGTCAGCCGCACCGTCGCCGTCGCGGTCGACGTACTGGACACTCATCTGCAGGAAATATTCCTGATTAACAAAGGAGTCCATCCCGACCGCTTCCGCACTGACGTTAAAGCCCCAGTCCGGAATGGCCACACTGCCCTGCACGCTGAGTTGCGTCTCGGTCGGATTGAGGAACTTGATACCGCCCCAGTTGGGGTTGCTGGCCGGTCCGAAGATATTGACCTGCGAGCCACCCGATTGGGTGAGATAGCCCTCAAACAGCATATTGTTTAAGCGGGTGGTCTGATCGCCGCGGTAAGTGCCCGAGACGTCAAAGTTCTCACCCGTCCAATAGTTGGCCATGGCAAAATCGCCCCAACTGACCGAGGTCAGGCCGCCGGGGATCTCCCCGTCAGCCGGCTCGTCGCCGCCTTCGGACGGCTCGGTGGGGGCGTGCGGGACGATACACGGGTTACCGCCCGTTGCACCGTCGCCCTGTAACGGCAGAATGTTGCCGTTGATGCGGTCGCGTTTGCTGGTCAGGTCGACCGTAAAGGCATGGATGTTGTTGATCCACACGCTCATGGTGGCCGCCTTGCCGTCGGTATTGCCAAACAACGCCGCTTTGAAGTTGAGTCGAACGTCCTCAAACGAGGTCAGACCGAAGGTGGACGCCTGCAATTCAAACGCATCCACCGACATACTGACGCTGCCGGCCGTCTTCACGGAAGCGGTGGCGCCGTTCGGGACGAAGTAGACACCGTTCCAGTCGCCAAACAGGATGAGTCCCGCTTCGTTGGCGGACGGGAAGGTGATATCACCGTTGAAGAGCGTATCGCTGAATCGGCCACTGCCTTGGTATTCAGCGCTGGCGCCGGTAAAGGTGATCGGCTGGTCCAGCGCGATCGCGGCACCTTCGTACAAATAGTCGCTCCAGGTGACTTCTGTGATATCGGTGGGAATTTCACCCGCCGCCACGCCAAACAGCGTAAAGGTCAGCACCGCTCCGAGCAGAATGCTCAGGGTACACAGCGCCGACATTGCCGCTTTCAGCGTTTTGATGTGCTTCATAGAAGTGACCTCCTAAACGAAAATGTAGGGGAATTTTCCGAGGGGGAAAACCGCCCCTACGGGTCTTGCCAAAGGAATTTGCATCAGGCGGGTGTCCCCTCCCCCTCTTGCGGAGGGAGGGGACGCCGCTTGTGTTTCAGTGAGAGATCAGCCGACGATGACCAGAGCCGCTTCGCCGCCTTGGTCGAACATCACTTCGACTTGGTTGCCGGTGCCCGACTCGTCGTACTCGTCGTTCATATAGATGACCTCGTAGTTCTGCGAAGAGCCGAGATTCAAAGTCACATCCTGATACGTACCGACGTTGTAGTTGACAACGTAGTAGATGGTCTTGCCAGCATACTTACCGGTGCCGTCGAAGCAACCGATAAACGCACCGTACGTGCTGTCGGACGAGGTGGCCGTCATACCGTTGTAGGAGGTGAGCACCGGATTGGTGCCGCCGACGTTGGCGGTAGCCGATGCGATGTTCGCGGTACCGACCGACTGCGCATAACCGCCGGTGGCGATCACGCCCTTGTGTTCGGCGTTCATCAGCACGTCGTCGATCTTGCGGACGTAGGTGTTCAGCGTCGTCGCATACTCGCCCCAATCGGTCAGTACGCCGTTGGCGCCGATCAGACCGTTGCGCTCATAATCCATCGCGCCGCCTTCGGTCAACGCAAAGTGTTGCGGCTGGATCAGCGGGAAGTACTGCAACGCCTTGGCGCCCATTGCGAGCGAGATATTGGCATTCCAGTAGAATTCGCCTTCGCTCGGGGTGTTGTTGGTCGTCGGGGACATTTCCGCGGCGGCATCGTTCCAGTTGCTACCGGCCTGCAGGTGCGGACGCCAGGTCAGACCCTGCTGTTTAGCGGCCGCCGCAATGATCGCCATATTCTGGAAATAGTCCGTGCAATCGGTGACCGCATGGTCGTCAAACGGATAGTTGTCGTAGGAGATATACGGCAGATCCATGCTCGTAACCGCCGTGGTCACGTAGTTGTAGTAACGCTGATGCGCGGTCGCATCGGACAGAGACGTGTATTCCTTCGGGTTGGAACCGCCAAAGAGCAGATCGCTGAAACTACCGTCGCTGTTGATCGCCAACGACTTCCAATACGGAAGGAGGTTGACGTAACCGGCGACGCCCACGTTGGCCAGCGACGTGGACAGGTTGGCATACTGCGCAACGGTTCTTTCCCAATCGGAACTCAACGGATAGCACTGCAGTTTATTGGAGACCACGATACCCGGCTCATCGACCACACGGACGCCGGCGAAACTCTGGAAGTGGCTGTACGCCGCCAGCAGAGCGTTCATATCCGCCGCCGCATAGGAGGTTTCGCCGTTCAAGCGACCGTCGGTAACGTACATCTGCAACCCGTTGTTTTGCGCCATGGTCAGCATATCGTGCCACGTAGAGGCGTTGCTCACGCTGTTGGCGTAATTATATTCGGTCGAAACGATCTCGGTGATACCCATATCGGCGATCGCCGCAAAGATATCCTCGTTGACCAGCGAGCCCAACGGGCCGTAGTAACCGCCGATCGGCATCACAGCGTCTTCTTCGATCGGCTCGATACCGAGCAGGTAGCGGCGCAGGCCGGTCACGTCATCCGACGTCACGGTGCCGTTCTCATCCCAGTCGGCCGACTTGTCAAAACTGGCGTCGTTGCCGCCCTTGGCCAGCACCACCATCGTCTTGACCACGTCAAGCACGTTGACGTTGCCGTCGGCGTTGCCGTCGCCCATCTCGTAGGTGATGACCGTCTGCGTGTAGGTAAACGCACCGTCGGTCCACGCGATATCATAGACACCGGGGAGAGAGATGGTCTGCTTGACGCCGGTCGCATCGTAATAGGTGTAATCGCCCTTGGAGAGGTCGTGGTACAGATCGTAGATCAGATCGCGGGAGAAAGCGCCGACCTGATAATAGTCGGTCGCATAGTTGGCCGCATACATGACCCACGACTTACCGATATTGCTACCGAAATCGAACAGCACCATCGGCGCGTTGTTGTACAGCGTACCGTTGACGTAGAAATACATCAACATATCGTCGGTGTCGCCGTGCATCGTCAGATCGATACCCAGTTCCAGTTCGCTGTCGGTGAAGGAGGTCAGGCCGAAGTCCGCCGGATACAGCGCCAATTTACCGGAGTTGCTCCACGCGGTCTCACCGCCGTTCGGGAAGGTGATCTTGTCGGAGCGGACCTGAATACGCAGACCGTTCCAAGTGCCGGCGCCGTTGATGCCGCCGTAGCACATATAATACTCACCGGCACCCTCATAATGGAAGGTGATATTACCGCGGAAAGAGGTATTCAGCAACGAGTCGCCGCCCAGATAAACACCCTCGATCGCGTTCGCATCGATCGCCTGCGGATACTTGGTGTTCTCGCTAAATTTGTCGAAGGAGCCGAAGTTGATGTTGTTCAGATCGGTCGGGGTCTCCCAGTTGGTGGAGCGGATGACCACTTTGCCGCCGGTCAGCGCCGGATACAGGCGCAGATTCGGGCCGACGTGGGCCGCGTCCACGTTGGTGATGGTGATGTACTCGTTGTTGTACAGCACGTCGTTAAACCACACACCGAGTTTGAGTTCGGTACTGCTGGGCTGTTCAACGGTGAACTTCAGCGAGTAAGTACCGCCGAGAATGTCCACACCGGCCGCCTCGTTGGTAAAGGTCACGCCCGGAATGGTAAAGGAGGTACCACCCTGCGTCAACGTGCCGGTGCCATTGGTATTCACACGGAACTGCAGACCAAGCCAATCGCCCGCGGGATCACCCGCGATCCAGATCCAAGTCTCGCAGTCGGTGGAGAACTCGTCAAACACCCACAGGGTCTTATCAACCGAGGGAACGTTCGCCGTACCGCTAAACACGATACCGACATGCGCCGTATCGCCGTAGTAGATGCCGTCGGATACACCGAAGTCGTACGGACGAAGCACCGTGAAGTCTTCCGGCAGTTTTTCGATCGGGCCGCCGATGAGGAACGCGCCGGACATCAGACCGAGCGCATCGCCGCAGGTAACGCCGTCAACCGTAAAGGCAACGTCGTAGATACCCAGCAGGGTATCGTTGACCCACGCCGCATAGCGGGCGGATTTCTTGTCGTTGGAAATGTTCCACATCTGGAACGCCACGTTGATGTGCTGATCGGCGATCGCGCCGTCAATGCCGAGTTCGGCCGCGGTAAAGACGTTTTTGAGTTCCGAGCCGTCCGCCATTGCCAGCGTACCGACGGCGTTGTAGACCTTCAGCGTGCCGTCATCCTGCAGAATCAACTGCACACCGTGGCTCGGGTCGGCGCCGCCGTAATGGATCTCGGCCTTCGGGCCCATCTGCAACTGACCGGCGAAACGGATACCGTCCAGCGAGTCATAGTTGGAAGCCCAACCGTAGATAGCATACGCGCCCACCGAGGGAGCCTCCACCGGACCGTTCGGAATCGCCACGCTACCGTTGGCAAAATCTTTCCAAGTCACAGTCGCGGACGCATCCGGCACGGTGACTTCGGTGATCAGTTTTTCATAAGGCGTAAAGACCGCCGCACCGACGCCGTCACCTTCGTCCGCCGCAATAAACTTATTGCCGAGGGTATCGCTTCCGGTGGCAACGACCGTCGCCCAGCCGGCGTAGATACCGTTGATCCAAATGCGCAGATCCGCCGACTTGGCATCCGCCGCCAAGTTGGTCATTGCCAACTGCAGGCGGAACATCTCGGTAAAGGAGGTGAGGCCGAAATCGGCGGGACGGAATTTAAGCGAAACTTCCGCCGTACCTCTCATAAATTTGAAGCCTGCCGGACGGAATTTCAGGATATCCGCACCGCTTTCGGTTAAGACCTGCAGGTCCACACCCTGCCAGACGTTGGAACCGCCAAACCAACGAACGTACGCCGTGTCGGTCGCTTCGTAGAACTTGAACACGCCGTCAAACACGGTGTTGTTCGCACCGGTGTTGTAGTTATACGCCTGTCCCTGATACGTGACCGCTTGGCCGTAGGTGATCGGATACGAAGCGTCTTTCGCAACGATATCTTCCCAAGTGACCACCGTCAGATCCTCTGAAACCGGCATATAGGATTCCAGCGTGACACCGATGCTCTGCTGACCGGCCATCAGACCGGTGGTCAGAACGCCGTCGCTGTTGGTGGTCACGTGGTCGGTAACGTACATAAAGCCGTTGATCGCCTTGCTCGATTGGAGGGTATCCACCATAAAGGCATTAACGCCGTTGAACCAGATACCCAGTTTGAGGTCATCCTCTAAACCGTCGCCGTCGCGGTCAATATACTGAACGCTGACCTGCAACAGGACTTTCTCGCCGACAAAACTCGTCGCATTAACAGCGGATGCCGGAATATTCAGTGTGAGACCCGAAACAGACAGGCTACCGCCGACGGTCATGATCGTCGGATCGTTGCTGGAGGGGCTGAACTTGATACCGCCCCAGTTCCAGTTACCGGCCGGACCGAACACGTTCAAATGCTCCGCGCCGGCAAAATTCACGTAACCCTGCAACAGCATATCATCGGCCTGCGCGGTATTGCTCTTATAATAACCGCCGACGTCGCCGATGTAGGTGCCATCAACCGTATTAAAGGTATCCTTCCACGTGAATGCTTCCAGACCATCCGGAATGGATCCGTCGGTGCCGGGAACGGCGGTGGAAGGCGCGTAGACCGTCGGGTCGGCGCCGTAGACGTAGTAACCTTGACCGTACGCACCGTTGCCCGTATTGCTGGTCATCGTGATGGTCACGGCACCGGCATAGTAATCGTTGATCCAAACCTCAAAATCCACATTGGTGCCGACCGCATTGGTCGTTTTGAGTTTCAGATTAAAGCGATCAGATGCAAAGGAAGTTAAGCCAAAGCCGGCAGGATAGATGGTCAGGCTGCCCGAACCAATGTTGCTGTAAATGCGCAACGTACCGTCCGCCTGCGGAGCAAACAGGATACCGTGCGAGACCTCTTTGGTCGAAGCAAAGCAAAGGCCTTGGCCGTGAGCGGCCGCAAACTGGATATCGCCGTTAAACAGCGTATCGTTCATGGTGGCGCCGTTATTCATCAAACCGTAGGTGCCGGCGTTCAAAGTGGCACCGTAAGAAGCCTTGGCAAAGTTGCCCCACGAAATGACCGACAGATCGTCGGGCAGAGCCTTATTTTTACGGCAGGGAATGATACACGGCGTACCGCCGGTACCGCCATTGCCCTGCATCGGCAGAATATTTGCGTTGATGGTTGCATCGCCCGTCGTGTCGCGCAGTTTCATACTGGTCACGAACTGATCGTTGAGCCAGATACCCAACTGGGCCGTACCGCCGTCGCCGGTATTATTGGTCAGCGAGGCCTTCAGATTCAAACGAACGTCTTCAAACGAGGTCAAGCCAAAGTCTGCCGCGGCAAACGTCCTCACCGAAGTGCCCCAGCCGTCACCAATCGCCAGCGTAGCGCCGTTGGGATTGAAGTGAACGCCGTGCCAACCGGTAGACGAAAACAGATAGATCTGCGTGTCGTTGGCCGACGGGAAGATGATATCGCCGTTGAAAAGCAGGTCGTTGGTCTCACCGCCCTGATAGATATACGAAGCGCCGGTAAAGGACATAACCTGTTCCAGAGCGACCACCGTATTATTATTGAACAAGTAATTTTCCCAGCTGATCTCGGTCAGACCGGTCGGGATCGGGAGATACGAAATCGCCTTCGAGGTCTTGGTCGTATCGTTGATGGCGATGTACTGACCCAATTTAACGTCCGAATGCGTAATGGCGATGTCGTACACGCCGAGCAACACGTCGTTGCACCACACGGCATAACGGGCGCTCTTCAGATCGTCCGCCACGTTCCACATCTGGATACCCATCAGCAACTCGGTATCCGCCATCGAACCGGTCACACCAAGTTCAACAGCGGAGTAGTCCGTTTTACCGCTGACCGCGGTAAGGGTACCCTGACCGCCGGCACATTTCACCGTCAGGCCGGAGCCGGTCTGGGTGATCAGAAAGCCCCAACCCAGTTCACCGTCGCCATAATAGAGAGAGGCGCCGTTGGACAGTTGGGTCTTACCAATAAATTTGTAGTCTTCGGGAGCGGAGCCGTAACCGCCGTACAGCCAACCGCTATCGAGCCAAGTCGACTGGGCAGTTACGCCAAAATCCGCCCAAGTGATCTCACCGGACGGGGTCGGGATCTCGACCTCCGCCACCGCGGGGACCGAGAAGGTGAGGACCGAGCCAAACAGCAGGGTCATCACGCAAAGCAGAGAAATCGCAACCTTCATGAAACTCTTATTCATTGAAGATGCCTCCTTTTGATAAGATAGTCCGTAAAATTTTTACGAACCGCCGAGGGGAAATTTTTTGCAGGGAATCTATGTTAGTCGTCAATGACGATCAAAGCACCGTAACCGGCCTGCATCGGCAGGGTGAGATTTTTCGCCGAGTAATGCTCGGTCTCCGCATCGTAGATGACGGTCACGTTGTGCTTTTTATTCAGCTTCAGCGTGATGTCCTGTGCGTATTCGTAGTCGTAGTTGACCACGTACAGCGCGGTCTTGCCTTGATAGTTGAAACAGCCGACCATCACGTCGCCGGTCGCTTCCAGATCGACCAGTTCGCGCCAGCCGTCCGCCTGAATGATACCCTTGAGGCCGGCGGTGTCTTGTTTGGCGCGATCGCCATACACCAACACGCCCTTGCTCTTAGCGTGCATCAGCACCTCGTCCACCGCCGCGATCTGGCGGTTGGATTCCTGCGCGTAGTAGTACCACTCGTTGATGTTGCCCCAAGCGCCGACCATACCGTTACGGTTGAAGTCGAACGGCTCGGTGAGAGCCCAAGAGAAGTGGTAGGGCTGGATGAGGGTGAAATACTGGATGCCCTGCACACCCCACGCGAGGTTGACGCTGACCGTCCATTGGAACTGCTTATTGTTGAGCACGTAGTTGGGGTCGGAGTCAAAGTGCTTTTGACCGTCGTTCCATTGACTACCGGTCTGCACGAAGGTCCAAAACGGAATGTTGGCCTCCAAGGCGGCGTCGCGGACTTCATCCATAATATAGAAATAATTATGGAAATCCATATTGCTCTTATCCCAGATATAGGCGTCTACCGAGAGATAGGGCAGATCCATCTCGGTGATCATCTCGCGGAGATACGCGCGGTACTGTTCGGGTTTGCCGTTATAATCGGGCAGAGCGTTGACGTAACCGTACACACCCAGCGTGCTCAAATTCTGCAACGACGGTGCGTACAGGTCGATGGTGCGGGTGCCGTCACCGAGGTGGAAGCCCGCCCACTGCGGTTCGTCCGCCACGTACAACCCGCAGAAAGCGGGATGGCGGGAATAGGCCGCGATCTGCTCGGCGGTCATGGTCAGCGACGGGGTGGAATCCCCCAGCGCACCGGCCACCTTCGCATCGTACACACAAATGCCGACGCCGTATTTTTCACCGTAATCGAGCAGGTCGTGCACCGCTTTGGCGCTGGCACTGTAATCTAAGTAGGAGTGGTTTAAGAGATTGATGCCGCTCTCCGCCGTCAGTTTCATAAACTCATCGGTCACAAAACTCGGCTGGCGTTCGCCGTTGTAGCAGTAGTCGGAGAGGTGCGGGCCGTAATAACCGGCGATCGGCATCACGTCGGCGCCGCCGATGGCGTCGAAGGTGAGGGCGTTGACCTCTTCGGGTTCCATCGGCTCCACCGCCGCTTGTTTGGCGGCACAGCCGGAGACACCCAGACAGGAGAGCAACAAAGCCGCCGCCGTCAACAGGCCGCATACGCGTTTCTTACTCATCGGCTTTGCCCTCCTTTTTCTTATTCTTTCCGCGGACGATCAGCGCAATGACCACCGGAACGGCCGCCACCACCAACGCACACGGAATAAGCAGATACCACGTGTTCCATCCGATTCCCGTCTTCTTTTCGGTACCGGGGCGGTAGACGAGTTTGGATTCCGCTTCCTCGTCCCAGACGTAGTCGGCAGGGATCTTAAACTTGTTGGTCTTGAATTCCACCTCGACGAGTTGCGGTTCGCCATCGAGGTTGACCATTTCGATGTTGTCGATGGCGAAGTTGCCGGTACCGGGCGTCCAGATATGAACGTAACCGGTCGGGGTCAGACCGTCGGGGCGGTCATACTCACCGATGATGGTGAATTCCTCTTCGTCCATCCATTTGATACCCACGCGGACGTGAGCGTCCACCAGTTCCACCATACAGGAGATCGGGCGGGTCTCGTCAATAGCGAAGAACGGATAGGCTTCCGTATCCCCGCCGACCACCGCCTTGCCCATCGCAAAGGAGCGAACTTGACTGTCGCGGTCGAAGTAGACCACGTCGGGGGAATCGGTGTAGCCGTTGCCCGCGTATTCCACCAGTGCATCGCCGTAGGACACGCCAAACCAACTCGAACTGGGAGCGATCACCGTGCTGTCTTCGTCCATCTCGGTCATACGGATCAACCACGGGACGTCGAAGGTCAGGCGGAAGTTGGAATACTGCTGCATAGTCGACAGATGTGCCGAGCCGGCGTTGCTGAAGACCAGCATATCGTTGCCGTCGATCGACTCGACCGACACGTAGGTCGGATCGTACTGGGTCTTCCACGCCTGCTTGGAGAACAGCAGGTTGGCGTTGTACTGGTCGTTATCGAAGGTTTCCTTAAAATTGCTGTTGGCCGGAGCATCGTACGCATAGGAGCGAACGTATACGTCGGTGACCGATACCGCACAGCCGCCCGATTGCAGGTAGCCGACACTACCCTCGGGCAGGTATGGCAACCTACCCGACGCCGCCGTCGAGCCGTTGAATTTCACCGAATAGGTACAGTCATTGTTGACCTGCACGGCAACCGTCACGGTACCGTAACCGGATACCGCCTTCGGAGAAAGAAGTTCGGTCGGCTCGCCGGACGCTTCATACGCATTGACCGTCAGTTTCATCCCGCCGTCGTTGCGCAGGGCGATCTCCACGTTGCCCTCGTCGCCGCGATAACTTTCGATACTGCCCATACCGACGGCGAAAATAAATTCGCCGCCCTCGGGGATATCCGAAACGTAGGCCGTGGATTCAAAATACAAAAGTTCTTCTAGGCCATAGGCCTGTTCAATGACGTTCATCGCAATCACGCGAGAATACTCGGTGCTTTCGGCCGTAAACTCAATGGCACCGTCCACCGCTTCCACATCGGCTTCGGGGACGTTCCAGATCGTTTGATCCAACTCCTCCTCAAAGGAAGAAGAGTCAAGCGTTTCAAACGAGGTGCCGGCATAGACCGGCAATGCAAGCAGACAACCGAGCACCGCCACAGACAGACCGATTGCCGTCCATTTGATTGCTCGTTTCATTGGCGTTCTCCTTTATATCAGGCAATATTAGCCATCCAACTATGTTCAAAGTTATCCTTGGCGCTCTGAACCATAGCCTCCCAGATCTGATCGGCGTTTTTGCGGTCAGCCGGGTTGTTGGCGCAGAAGAGCGGGATGTAGGCCGCCTGCGGGAAGTGATACGAGATCGCACCGCCGTCGGTGAAGATGCGGTGCTTGCTGGAGACGTACTCGGTAACGAAAGATTTCGCCGTGCTCATCAGGTGGAACTGGCTCTTTTCGAAGGTGTTCCAACCGGTGGTGTCGATGGCAGAGCCGTCGCTGTAATCCATCGGCAACGCCATGTGCAGCGTCTCGGTGTAGATCTTGTAACCCTTATCCGAGAGCATAAACTGCATAAACTTCTTCGCACCGTCGATGCAGGTGGAGTAGGACGGGATAAACATAACTTCGCCGGAGTAGTTGTTAGCCAAAGCGTTACGGGCCTCGTCCACGATCGCCCAGTCGGCGGCGGAGACGGTCTTGTTGCCCACCTTGTAGGTGCCGTCGGCCTGCTTGTAATCCTCTTCCTTGGCTTCGCCGTCGGTGACCTTATCGATCGCCTTGATCAGGTTACGCAGGTCGGTCTCGCCCTTGACCGTCTCCAGACGGTCCACGATGGTGGAGATGACCGGCATACGCATCATATCGAAGTTTTCCATCGAACCGGTGGAGGCCATTTCGTTGGCCAGCCAAGAGCCGTTGACCATCATCGCGGCCTTGCCCTGCAGGAACATGGTCTGCACTTCCACGTGGGAGGCGGTGTTGGAACCGGGCATAACGTTGGTCGGGGTGATGATCTGCTCGTACACCTTCAGGGTGTCGTAGCGGCCGTCTTTCTTGGTGAACACGTCCAGCGACGGCTCCACGGTGCCGTCTTCCTTCACCATACCGTAGAAGGTATCCACATAGTAGTCCATACCGTCCGCCTGCGCAAACCACAGCTCGGAAATGAAGTTCCAGTAACCGTTGCCCTCATAGTGAGCCAACGGGGTGTAACCCTTACGGGAAAGCTGGTCGCAGACCACGGTGAGTTGCTTGGTGGTCAACGGCAGTTCGGTGATGCCGGCATCCGCAAACTGCTGTTTATTGTATGCCAGCGACAGAATACCGCCGCCGTAGGTCAGACCGTAGTAGTTGCCGTCACGGTCGATCTCAGTCTTCAGATATTTCTGGTTGAATTTCTCAATGAGCGGTTTGGAGTCACCGGGAGCGGTCGCGTTCAGAATGTCGTTAAGGGGCACCATCTCGGAGGTATCCCATTTCTTGGTGACCATATACAGGTCGACCGTGTCCACGTCCTCCAGACCGTAAGAGGCCGAGGCCGCATCACTGGAAGCGGTGGAGTTGACGGTCACGTTATACTCCGGATACTCCTTTTCAAACGCTTCGATCATCTTGTTGAGCCATTCCATCTCCAGACCGGAGTTCCAGTAGCTGATCAGCAGGTCGGTGGCCGAGTTGCCGCCCTTACCGCCCTTGGGACCGCAAGCGGACAGGCCGGACACCAGCATCGCCAGCACCAGCAGAATGGCCAAAATACGTGTTACCTTTTTCATAATGTTCGCTCCTTTATAAATATTACCTATTTTAATGATCAGCCCTTGATGCCGCCCAGCGACACGTTTGAAGTGATCAGTTTGTTAAACGCGACGAACAGGATGATCGCGGGAATGGAGATGATCACGCAGGCCGCAAACAGGATGTCCAAGCGGGCACGGTAGATCATTTCCGTATTAAACTGATAAATACCAACCGGCAAAGTCGGCAGATTCGGCAAATAGATCAGCGCCGAATCGTAACTGTTCCACACACCCAGCCAACCGGTCAGGTACAAAGCGCTGAAGATCGGCAGGGCCTGCGGGAACATCACCTTCAAATAGATCTGGAAATCGTTGGCGCCGTCGATCATCGCCGCCTCGGCATAGGTCCAAGACAGATTCTTGAAGTAGGCCGCATAGTACAGATAGGTGGCCGAGAAGCCGCTGGCCGAAACGAAAATGTGCGTGTAACTGTCGATCATACCAAACGCCTTGAGCACCTCGTACATCGCACCGGAGGTACCGTACAGCGGCAGGGTGATCATCACGATGATGATCGGATACACCAAAGACGAACCGGGGAATTTATACTTGGTACAGCAATAGGCAAAGGTAACGGTGGTAAACTGTTGCAGACCGACCGCGCAGACCGAGAAGTAGAGACTGTTAAACAACATATCCCAGAAATCGGCGCCGTTGCTCAACGTGAGTTTTTCAAAGACCTCGGCGAAATGCTCCCAATGCCATTCCACCGGCAGAGCAAACGGCTCCATAACGATCTCGGTGTGGGTGCGGACGGCCGCCATCACCGCCCAGAAAAAGATGTACAGGTAGGAAAGCGCCACCGCCATAAAGAGGATCGCCACCGCAATATGGATGATGACCTCCATCGGGGCCTTACGGCGGAAATTTTTAAACGGGTCAAAGTGCCAGCGAAGGCGATTTTGTGTTGCCACTTGTTGTTTCATCTCATCGCCCCCCTTTAGAATTCCACCTCGTCGAACACCTTATCGGTGAAACGACGGATCAGCAACGAAATGGTCACCGCGATCACCGTAATGACCAAACCGACTGCCGACAGGTAGTTAAAGACGTTGCTGGTATCCTGATTGCCGACGTTGTTGTACATCTGCAGGTACATCCAGCAAGACAAGGTCATCGTGCCGTACATACCCTTGGTCAGCAGGAAGACGTTACCCGAAGCACTGAAGATGCCACAGAACATCAGCACCATCTGCAGACCCACCGTCGGCCAGACCATCGGCAGCGTAATGCGGGTGAATTCCCCCCACCAGTTCACGCCGTCGATACGGCCGGATTCCAACACTTCGGTCGGGATACGGGCGAAGGTTCCGCCCCAAATGATCAGATCACCGGGGAAGGAGATCCAAATCAGGTTGGCCCACACCACGTAGTTGGCAAAGCGGGAATCACCCAGCAGTTCCGGCGTATAGCCAAGACCGAGAGACTCACCGATCCACTGCGCCAACTCACCCTGTACGCCGACCAATCGGGTAAAGACCATCGTGACGGCGACCGAGAAGATGATGGTGGGGAAGAAGAACACGATGCGGAAGAAATTGTACATCGGGATCTTCTTGTAAATGAAATAGGAGACCAATATTTTAAAGGGGAAAGAAACCAAAATGATGCCGAAGGTGATAAACGTATTCTTCAGCGCAATGCGGATATCCGACGTTTCCAACCGGAATTCGTCAAAAAAGCGGATAAAGTTGTCAAACGACGGAACACCGTCTTTGTTGGTAAACGCCATAAAGAAGGCGGAAAAGTTGGTGTAGATATAAAAGATCAGCCAGTTAAGGATCGGCACGGTGATGCAACACAAAATAAACGCGATCCGCATCTTGTTTATCGGCTTTTTCTTTTGAGCAATCAAGGGGTTATTTTGAGGCATTCTTTTTACCGCCTTTCCGCAACAGCAAAACCGTGGCAACCGCGCCGCCGACCAACAGCAGCGCGCTGGCGGCGATCGCCAAGATCATCGCCGGATCCACCGCGGTCGGTTCACCGTCCACCGCTTTGTAAGCGATGCCGTCCGACCACTTGGCATACAGCGTCAGCGATTCGGTCACGACCGTATCAAAATCAAAATCCGTCCCGTCGGAAAGCACCCAACCGAGGAACTCCGCCCCTTCGCGGGTCGGGTCGGCCGGTTTCATCGCGGTAAAGCCGGTCTTCTCGTTTACCGTCTGACGGGCAGGCGGGTTATCGGTGCCATCCACAAACTCGACGTAATAGGTACCCATACGGTCGTACACTTCGTCGGCATTCTCAAAGCGCTCGTAGAAGTAGCCAAAGCCCTCTTTGCCGTCCTCGTAAACCAAAAACAGCGTGTCGCTGTCGATCAGATAGGTACACTCGACCGTCTTGCCGTCCCGCGTGACCTTGGCGGTCTGGTCGGCATACAGTGCCACAAAGGAACTGCTTTTTTCACTGTAATAGAGCGCTTCGCAAGAAGAGTAATCGTCCTTGTAACCGATATGTACCAGATCCTTCAGCGCGCGATTGCACTGAATGCCGAGGTTGTTTTTGTTCTCGTCGTAGCACTTCACGTTGATCAGTTCAAAGGTGACGGGATAACCGGCGCCCTCGCCGTACCACAGACCGATGTACGGGTCGTGACGGTCATAATCGCCGACCATATTCGGGAAGGAACGGCTCTCGGTCTTGCCGTCGGCGGTGGTGCGCTGAGCGACCACTTCCATACCGGTGTCGTTACGGGTCATCCGCACGATGTACGACGCACCCGGTGTCAGCAGATAGCCGTTATTCGGGTTATCCAAGAAACTTTCGTACATCATATAACCGTCGTTAAACGGATAGGTAGTCAACGGCGCACGCGTGGTCAGCAAGCCCGTTTGATAGATACGCGAATCGGTAGACTTGACCGTATACTCAAAATAGACGGTGGAGGCCGCCGTCGGCTTCGCGCTCATCAACGCCACGCAGCTTTCCTTCACGATCGATACGTTATAGGAGTGCCCCACCTCGTCATCGTACTGCATCACTTCTGCTTTGGTAGCCGAAGCACCGTGCGTCTGCACGCCGAGATCGTTGCCGTCCTGATCGTAGCACATCACGTGTTCCAGATGCGCGGTCGTGTAACCGACGCCCATCCACATACCGAACGCATTGTACACGTCGGTCTGTTCACCGGCCACCGAAGTAAAATACAACGATTCCTTCTCGCCGTCCTTGGCGCGGACGACGTCAAACATAAACGCACCGTCCTCCACGTAGAACTTGAAGAAATACGTGTAGCCGACTTCCATCAGCGACGGCGTGTAGTTGAGGAACATCACACCGCCGTTATCGTACGGATACCGTTCGGTGACCGCATCGGTCGCCACCACGCCGTGTTGGGTCGAAGTCGTGTTTTCGGTATCGACCGACATGACCGTATACGTCAGATAGACCTCCGCCCCGTTTTTCGCGTCCACGGGGGTCTTGTTGCCGATAAATACGTCGTACGCTTTGTCCATCGTCACCACGTATTCCACGCCCGAATGTTTGGACGCGTCGGCCGAAGCGGTCAGCGGAAAGATCCCGACAAGCAACAGCACCGCCAAAACCAGCGAAACGAGTTTAGCCATACCGTTTCGTTTCATAGGAAATGCACCTCGTTTTCAAGATAGAAGATTTTGAACCGCAGGCGGTTCAAAAAGACGGACGTCCGTCTTTACGCGTCATCGGACTGTTGCTCCTCATCCTCGAGGGCGGTATCCCAATCCGGATCCCATTCGCCCGTTTCCGAAACGGTCAGGATAGTCGGCGCCGTCAGCCGGTTGACCGACAGCAACGGTTTTTCGTAAAATTTCATCAACTTGCCCTCCCATCAACTTACAGATAGGCGATATTCTCACAGCAGAAGGTCAGCAACGCGGTCACTTCCGCGTCGGCAAACACCGCCGTCTTATCCAGCAACGCATCCACCGAGGCGGTGTCCAGCGTCTTGCCGGCCGCCGTCGCGTTGGCGATCTGCGTCTTGGCAATGGACTGCGCCACACCGACCAACGTCTTGCTGGCGATACCGTCGCTCACGCTGGTGCCCGCCACGTCGTTGTGGCTGTAATAGGTCACACCGTCGACCACCATATAACTACGGGCGGTGATTGCCACGTTGGCGCGGCCGTGAGTGGTACCGTTGCTCAGCGTAGCGTACAATTTCTCGCCGTTCTTGATCAGTTCCAATTTATCGGTATCGGTCGTCGAAGCCACCGCCGGAACGGTGCCCTGCTTACCGACCGTTTCCTTGGTCAGTTCCTGCCCGTCGTACAGAAGCGCGGTCGGGAACATCACCACGCCGACCTCGGTCAGTTTGCTCATATCCACGTTGACCGACGCCGCACGCTCCGACTCAAAACGCAGACCCTGCAGTTCGGTCGAGGTACGGATGGTCGCGCCCTTCATATTGACCGCCTCTTCGGTATCGGCGATCACGCGGGTGTTGACCGCCGCCATCGTCAGAGCCACGTCAGCAAACAGTTCGTTGTCGCCGGTCATATCCGACAGCACCAGATCGGCGCCGTGCAACTGCACGCTGGTGGTAGAACCGATAGCGGTATCCTTCAAACGGAAATTGACCGTCATCCACGCATCCATCGGCGCATTGCCGCCGGTGACGTTGGAGGTCAGCACAAAGGTCAATTTGCCGACATCCGCATCCACGTTGACCGAAACCGCCTCGGTATTGCCCAGAGCGGTCACGTCGCTTCGCAGCGTCACGCCGGCATACTCGACCTCGTTCGCATTAAACAACAGCGTGCCCTGCGCGCCGCCGACCGCAACGTCACCGTTGACGTACAGCGAGACCGGCAAAAGCGTCGTTCCCGCTTCGATCTGCGAGGGACCGTCGATATAGACGTTGACCGTTCCCTCTGCCGATACCGGCCAAACCGACACGCCGACCAACAGAGCCACGGACAACAAAATGGCAACAAACTTTTTCATAACAAATTCCTCCTGCTATGACAAATAATTAAAGCGGATCCACCGCCAAATAGCCACTTTCATTAAGACATATACTATTATATCATTCGATTCTGCGCCGGCGCTTGCCCTGATTTAAATGTTTTGGTATCCAATTTTAAATTAAAGCAACAGCAGCCCCCGCGCGGCCGAAGTCTGATTTTGGGGTTTCAACGGAAAATAGTAGCGATTTCCACAAGCCAATTCGTGCAATTTTCTGCATTTCAGCCGAGCGCGCCGGCTTTTTCGGGCATTTTATCAAATTCCGACGCCTCTTTGACCCCAAGAACGGGATATGACTTATTTTTAAGTTTTTACTAAATTATGCGTAATAGATTAAAAAATCGGCCTTCAGGAAACCGCCGGAAACGAGAAAGCCCCACTTTTCCTATTTTTAAGTATAGCAGGTGTCCGTCCGATCCGCTAACAGTTTTCCGTGCATACTAACACTTTTCTGCATTTTTTTTGTTTTTTTCTTCCGGCTTTTTTCTTTTTTTGAATTTATAGGATAATTTTGCTAAATAATTTCCAGTATATTTGTTTCTTTTTCCCAACAGACGTCGGTTTTGATTTTTTGGTTTGACAGAATTTTGTTATTGCTCTATAATGAGGGCAGAAGGGAGTGGATGCGAATGGGCGATCGTCAACCCGATGTCGTAGATCTTCTGCAATTCAACGAGTTTTTTCTTAAAAGCGAGGGACCCTTCGCGTATACGTATACCATAGAAAACGCCCCGTTGCACAAGCACGTCGATTTTTGCGAGTTTTCGCTGGTCACCGGCGGCAGCTTTATCAACGAAAACAACGGCCGTAAGCGCCGACAGGCGCGCACCTCGCTGTTCTTTTATCGCAGCGGCGAAGAGCATCAGGTCACCGCCAACGAACCGGACAGTTCCTGTATGTCTTTTATGATCCAAGAAACGTATTTCGAGGAATTCTGCCGCCAACATTTTCCGCAAATGCCGGACTTACTCACCACCCGCTATCAGGAAAAACGCTTGACCCACGAACAGTTCGAGTATATCACGGCGGCATTCAACACCATTGACCTGACCCCGATGGAGAATCATCTGGCGTTGTTTGAACTGATGCTGTTTACCCTCATTCATTGCTGTTTCGTACAGGTGCCGACCAGCGACACCCCTTCCCACAAACACGATACCCATTGGTATATCAAGGAGATCGTCTATCACTTCGACCGATTTGAATATCTGCGCACCAGCGTAGAAGACATCTATCGGGACTACCCCCTCTCCCCTTCGGCGCTGGCGCACCAGTTTAAGAAAATTACCGGATACACCATCGTGCAGTATCGCCACATCAAGCGAATGGAATACGCCGCCTTGATGCTGACCAAGTATCCGCAAAGCGTCACCGAAGTGGCCACCGCCATCGGCTACAACTCCCTCTCCTATTTCGCCAAAAAATTTAAGGAGCATTTCGGGCGTTTACCCAGCGAGTACCACCCCCGCACTCTCAACCAAAACGTGCCGCCCACCGTCCGTGCCACCTCCAAGGCGCGGTCGGTCGGCCGCGACGACGAATAAAAAAACTCCCGATGCGGTATCGCATCGGGAGTTTTTTATTGGATTTACTTGGAGGCATCGCGGATCGCGCGTTCCAGCCAGATCGCGCCGATATCCAGCGCATCGTACAGCGAGTTTTTCTCACTGCGCTTGGCGATCCGATCCTTCGGGCGCATCGTCTCGTCGGTGGAGATGAGCTGCACCGATACCTTATCCGCCACCGTCACGCCGTTGTTCTCTTTGGTGGACAGGATCTGAAGCATCACCACGAACGGTTCGTTCATCATACCGTAGTACAGGGTGTTGCCCATACGCACCAACGGCTTGCCTCTATACTGCAAAAACGGTTTATCTGCCATCTGTTTTTCCTCCGTTTCGTCAAATTCTTGTAGTAGTATACCACACTTCCGCCGCCTTGTCAAACAAAAGGTTTCGTAAGAAAAAAACGGCTGCTACTTTACTTTTTGCAGGGAAACGTGTATAATAATTGTATCTATGTAAAAAAGGAGGCGACGCCAATGGCAAAACGTCCGGTCAATCAACTGAAATTCGGCGCGGTACTGTCCTATGCGTCGCTGGCGATGGGGGTTATCGTTTCGCTGGTCTACACCCCCATTATGTTGCGGCAACTGGGGGAATCGGAGTTTGGCGTATACAATACGGTCCTGCCGATCGTTTCGTATCTCAACCTGCTCAGTTTCGGTCTCGGCTCTGCCTACACCCGCTTTTATTCCCGATTTAAAGTAGCCGATGACAAGGAAGGGGTCGCCCGACTCAATGGCTTGTTCCTCACCATCTACGCCATCCTCGGTGCGGCGGTACTGGTCATCGGCAGTATCATTGCCGCCGGTATGCCGCAGTTGCTGGCTTCCAGCGCACTGACCGAGCCCGAGATCGCGTTGGCGCAAAAACTGATGTATATCCTGACGGTCAACGCGGCGGTCGCTTTCCCCATCAGCATATTCGAATCCCACGTGATGGTCAACGAACAGTATCTGTTCCAAAAGATCGTCGCTATCGGCAAGACGGTGCTCAACCCGCTCATTATGATCCCGTTACTGCTGTGCGGTTTCCGATCGGTGACCATGGTGTGCCTCACCCTGTTTTTCACCTTACTTTCCGGCACCCTCAATATTTTGTATTGCCTCAAACACCTGAAGATGTCCTTCCGCTTCGGTCGGTTTGACCGCGGATTGGTCAAAGAGATGTTCGGGTATACGTTCTATATCTTCATCGGCATTCTGGTCGACCAGATCAACTGGTCGATGGATCGCCTCATCCTCACCGGCGTCGGCTCCGTCCCCATCGCCATCTACACCATCGGCTCCCAATTGGAGCAGTATTACACCACCATGTCCACCACCTTCTCCGGTCTGCTGACCCCCCGTGTACATCGTATGGTCAGTGCCGGCAGCAGTAACGAAGAACTGTCCGCCCTATTCATTCGCGTCGGTCGCATCCAGTTTTTACTGATGAGTATGATCCTGCTCGGCTTTGCGGCGGTGGGGCGTCCGTTTGCGGTGTGCTGGGGCGGCGGCGAGGCGTATGAGGTATCCTATCTCATCGCGCTGGCGCTGTTTATTCCGGCGTTGTTCCCCGCCATTCAGACGCTGGGTATTGAAATTCAGCGGGCAAAGAATATGCACAAATTCCGTTCCTTCGTGTATTTAGGGGTAGCGATCGGGAATTTGATCTTAAGTATTCCGCTTTGCAAACTGTTTGCCTCTCTCGGCGAACGGTATATGAGCAGTACCTACGGCGCCGAATACGCCGGTATCTTTGCCGGTCTCGGCTGTGCGATGGGCACGGCCTTGGCGGTGCTGATCGGCAACGTGTTGCTGATGAACTGGTATTATCACAAACACATCGGGCTGGATATCCCCGCTTTCTGGCGGTCGATACTGCGGATGTTGCCCGGTATACTCCCGCCGGCGGCGGTGGCGATCGCCATTGCGCTGTGGGCGCCTATGCGCAACTCGTACGTCGACGTGTTGCTGTGGGGCGGGCTGTTTGTGATCGTTTACCTCCTTTCGGTCTGGCTGTTGTCCATGAACCGCGAGGAAAAAGACTTGGTGTTGCGTCCGTTGCAACGCCTGTTTAAGCAAAAGTAAAGGAGTGAAGTTTCATGGCGAGAAAAATGTTGCTGGCGGGGGTCAGCGAGGAGGAACTTCAGCGGCCGGAGGCTCCGCAAAAGCCGCAGACGCCGAAAGGAAAATGGGAGAATTTCTGGTACTACTATAAATGGTGGGTATTAGGCGGTCTGGGCGTTGCGCTCATCCTCACCGTCTGTATCGTACAAATGGTCACCAAAGTGGAACCGGATTACGAGATTGTGCTGGTCACCGGCAACGCCGTCGACTACGAGGCGCAGGATAAACTGTACGACGCGTTCCTCGAACACGCGGTGGACGTCAACGGCGACGGCGAGGTGCGGGTCGGTCTGGAAAACCTGCCGATCGGTGCCGACGAAGACGACTTCAGCGAAATGACCTACACCTATACCACCAAACTGCAAGCGCTGATGGGCGCCGGTTACAACAAATTTTATATCTTCGATCAACCGACCTACGAGCGGGTCATCAAGAAGAGCGTAGACGAAGGCTACCCCTTCTATATCCCGATGGATATCGAGGCGGAAGGCTACGACGACTCTCACGATTACTGGGATTGGTACGGCAGTGAATACCAGCAGAGCGAATGGGGCAAAAAGTTCCCCGAACATCTGTATTTCGGCGTGTGCGGCCCCACGAAAAAGGGCGGCGAAAAACGGCAGGAAGCCGATAAACAAACGATCGAGGCGTGTATGGCTCTGGCCAAGGCCTTTATTGAAGCACAACAACCCTGAGGAGGAATTTCTATGCGTAGTGATCTTTTGAAAGAGGGCATTTCCCGTGCCCCGCACCGTTCGCTGCTCAAAGCGCTCGGTGTGACCGACAGCGAAATGAAGCGCCCGTTTGTGGCGGTGGTCTGCTCCAAGAGCGACTTTATCCCCGGACACACCCATCTAAACACCATTGCCGACGCGGTAGAAGCGGGTATCCGCAATGCCGGCGGCGTGCCGTTCCGGTTTGATACCATCGGCGTGTGCGACGGTCTGGCCATGAACCACAAGGGTATGAAATACTCCCTCAGTTCCCGTGAACTGATCGCCGACTCCATCGAAGTGATGCTCACCGCCCATCCGATGGATGCAGTGGTGTTTATCCCCAACTGCGATAAGATCGTCCCCGGTATGCTGATGGCGGCCTGCCGTCTGGACCTGCCGTCCATCTTTGTGTCGGGCGGCCCGATGATGCCGGGCAAAGACCTAAACGGCGGGCGTATCGGCCTGTCCGAAATGTTCGAAGCAGTGGGCGCCACCGCCGCCGGCAAACTGACCGAGTGCCAACTGCATCAGATGGAAGAGACCGCCTGCCCCGGTTGCGGCTCCTG
Source organism: Clostridia bacterium (assembly GCA_017410585.1). Taxonomy (GTDB): domain Bacteria; phylum Bacillota; class Clostridia; order Oscillospirales; family Acutalibacteraceae; genus RGIG426. The sequence continues at coordinate 2,809 of JAFQQM010000033.1, read as the reverse complement.
CTCGGGTATGTACACCGCCAACTCGATGAACTGCCTCACCGAAACGCTCGGTATGGCACTGCCGGGCAACGGCACCATTCCCGCCGTTACCGCCGCCCGCATCCGTCTGGCCAAGACCGCCGGCGAACGGGTGCTGGATCTGCTGAAAGAAAACGTCCGTCCGTCGGATATCCTCACCGAAAAGGCGTTTGATAACGCCCTGCGTGCCGATATGGCGATCGGCTGTTCGAGTAACACAGTGTTACATATTCTGGCGGTGTCGTATGCCGCCGGTCATCCGTTGCAACTCAAGCACATCGACGATATCGGCAAGACCACCCCGCAGATCTGCAAACTCAATCCCGCCTCGTCGGTGTTTATCACCGATCTAAACGACGTCGGCGGTATCTCCTCGATGCTCAAAGAATTGGATAAAAAGAATCTCGTCCACCGTGACGCGCTGACCGTCTGCGGCACCGTCGGTGACCGCATCGACGCCGCGCCGGAGGCGGACGGCGACATCATCCATTTTGTGGATTCCCCCATCCGCGCCGACGGCGGTATCGCGGTGTTGTTCGGCAATCTGGCCGAGCGCGGTGCGGTGGTCAAGCAAGGCGCAGTCGCACCCGAAATGATGCAACACACCGGCCCCGCCCGTGTGTTTAACAGCGAGGAAGAAGCCAACGACGCCATCCTCGGCGGCAAGATCAAAGCGGGGGACGTTGTGGTGATCCGTTACGAAGGACCGAAGGGCGGACCGGGTATGCGCGAAATGCTCTCCCCCACTTCCAACATCATCGGCATGGGGCTGGGTAGCAGCGTGGCCCTCATTACCGACGGCCGCTTCTCCGGCGCCACCCGCGGTGCGAGCATCGGCCACGTCTCGCCCGAAGCCGCCGCCGGCGGCGTCATCGGTCTGGTGGAAGACAGCGATATCATCCGGATCGATATTCCGGGCCGCGTGCTGGAAGTGCAACTGGATGACGCCACACTGGCCGCCCGCGCCGCCAACTGGCAACCGCCGGTACAAGAACTTACCGGCTACAACCGCCGCTATGCCCAGCACGTTACCGACGCTTCTTACGGCGCCGTTTTCGACGATATGTTATAAGAAAAAAGCGATCGCTTTGGCGATCGCTTTTTTGATTTTAGGGGTAGGTTTTGGTTGGTGTTAGGGGTAGGTTTTGGTTATTGCGAAAAGTGAACGATTGGCGGTTGATTTGCCGTTTGTTCTCTGCTATAATAAAGTGTATAAGGAGGGATGAGCGTGAAAAAAATCTTGTGCCTGTTACTTTGTACGGTGATGGTCTTTTCGCTGTGCGGTTGCACGGTGATGGATCTGGCCTTGGAGATGGTGATGGGCTCGTCGCTGACCGCCGAGCAGGAAGCGATCCCGCGGTTGGGCTTTTCCAAAGGCGAACTGTTTGACGAAGAGGAGAAGATCGAATATTTCCGCGCCGAAGAGTTTGCGGACAAGCAAGCCAAATACAGCCAATACCGCGGCCGTATGCATTACGACTCGCTCGACGAAAACGAGCAGACGCTATACCACGCATTGGAATACGCGATGGAAAACGGCTATAACAATATTTTGGTAGACGACCTGCTCATTGAGGATCTGGAGACCCTGCCGGTCGTGTTGGAAATGCTCGCCCTCGACAGCCCGTTGCTGGAACAGAATTACCGCTACGAATACGGCGATTTTACCTCTTACTATCCGGTCGAAGTGTGGGACGGTCTGTACGAGACCAACGCCAAACTGGACGGTTACTACCTCAACGTCAAAAGTTTCGAACAGGTATGGTGGGATAAAAAGATGACCGCTCTGGAAAAGGCGGTTGACATCGTCGAAGGCTTACCGAAGGGACAGACCACGGTGGAAAAAGCGGCGGCACTCTACCGCTTTGCCTCGGAAGAGATCACCTACGATGCGGATATCTACGGCGATATGAAAGCGGTCGCCCCCTACTTGTACGACGGCCTTATCAACCGAAAGACCCAGTGCGACGGCAAAGCCAACGCCCTCTCGTTGCTGCTCAATATTGCCGGCATCCCCTGTGTGGAAAAGACCGACCCGCCCTCGGAGGAGATCGGGCATACTTGGAATCTGCTTTGCATCGACGGCAAATGGTATAACGCCGATGCCACCGCCAGCGGCGACGATAATCCCGCCTCACCGTCCATGACCGGCGGCATCTACTTTGCGTTTTCCGATCTGCTGTGCGGCCATGAGACCGACAACGCATCGATTTATCCCGACGTACCGCACGGACTGCTGACCACCATCGACGCCGAGATCGAAAACGGCGACGACTACGCCTATTACAAGGCGGCGTTGCCCGCCTTTAATCAGCACCACCGCGAATGGTGCCTCATCCTCATCGAACACTACGACGAGGAAGTGATCTCCGAACAAGTGCAGGATCTGGCGGACTATTATCTCTGCACCGTCCGTTATTATGCGCTGGAGACCATCGACGGTCGCACCGCTTTCCTTGCCTTTTTGGAAGAAGATTGATCAAAACCAAATAATAAAAATCCCCCCCCGCATGGCGGGGGGGATTTCATTTTCGGGCATCGTTTTGTATAAAATCCGTAAATGGTTTGCCGGCTCCCCTTGTCAGGGGAGCTGTCGGCGGCAGCCGACTGAGGGGTAGTTTTTTCTCTCCCTCCGTCTTTTTGCTTCGCAAAAATCCACCTCCCTCATCAGAGGGAGGCGCGACTATCGTGTGGTTTTCGTTTACAATAAAACCCCGCCGATCGGCCGATCGGCGGGGTTTTTATTTGGTGGTTTACGCGACCTGACCGGCGGACACACGGGAACCAGCCG
>JAFQQM010000032.1 GCA_017410585.1 Clostridia bacterium | reverse complement strand
GAACGCACTGTGAAATACTCACGGCACTCCGCTCAAAAAATCCGAATCATTTACCGTGACATCGGTGAATGGGATTACGACGATGCGGCAGAAGCCGAACAGCAACAACCGCAGATCGTAGCAGTGACCGTAGCACAACCGAAACTGCTCCCCGCATAAACACCGCACAATGCGAGATAAACGCAGTAAAGGCGGATGACAAACGCCATCCGCCTTTACCGCACCTACATACTGTCAGAAAATGTCCCTACGAACACTAACAGAAAGCAACGGGGTGCTTTTTTATTAATGATCAGATGATCTCGGTCTCATCGGGGTCCATATCTCCCCACGGCCAACTCGCCCCGATCTCGATGGTAGACGGTTGCGGCAAATGGATCGTTTCCCATTCAGGAGAAAGATAGGTCTTCATAGGCACAACTCCTTACAGATAGTCGATATGATCGCGGCAGAACGCAATGACCGTTGCGATCTCGGCATCGTTTAACCGGCTCTGTGAAAGCAGAGCGGTCACCTCCGCCGATGCGGTGGCACCGTTGTCGATGGCGGTCTGGGCGATCGCCTGCGACACCGAAGTGATGGAACGGACGCTCACATCGCCGTATTCGACCGTACCGTTGGCGTGAACGACGTACGCACGGGAGGCGATCCGCAGATTCTGACGACCATTGATCGTACCGTTGGTCAGTGCCGCCTGAAAACCGCCTTCTGCCAACACGGTCGCCCAGTTGGCATCCCCGTTGACGGTGGCGATCTTCAGCACCGCCGCCGTATCGACCGTCAGTTCCGCCGCGCCGAGCAACGCCTCGGGCAACAACAGCAAACCGATCTCCTGCGCGTCGGACACCTGTGCGGGGGCGACGTTCACGTCATAACGCATACCCTGCTTGGAAACGTCGGTCTCGGTCTTGATCGTCGCGCCGGCGATTTTGACCGGTGCCGGCGGATTTTCGTCAATGCCGCCGTCCGCGTGGATGTAGAAGGTGTAATCCGCCGTCAGCATATGACCACGGATCATGGTGCCGGCCGGCACGGTCACGGTATATTCCACCCCAAGCGGATAAGTCTCGCGGTAGATGATGAGGGTCCATTCATACACACCGGCACCGTTATCCAGCCAAGCGATCTCGGCGGCGTATTCCTCACCGTTGACCAAAATGGTCGGGGACGGATTGGTCGTCACCGAATCGAAATCTACGTCGGTATCCAGCGCGATGAGGTAGCGAGCCTCCTGCGTGCCGACCACGCCGCCCAGACCGTTAACGGTGATAAGCATCGGCGGGATGGTATCAATGGTGTTGTTGGCGTGAACGTAGAAAGTAAAGTCCTCGGTAGTCGGCAGACCGTTGAAATCGGTACCGGCCGGCACCACGACGGTGTGTTCCTTATGGGGGGTGCAGGCGGCATGGGAAAGCACCAGATGCTTATAATAATAACCGTCTTTTTCCAGCCAAGCGGTATCACACACCGTTTCCACACCGTCAATCAACACGGTCATCGGCGGGCTGGCACCCGGATCGGCCGTCAGATCGTTGGTAATCCCCAGACCCAGCAGGAAACGGCTAAGATCGGGCTGATGGCCGATGTGACCGGCCAGACCGGTAATGGCGGTGGCGGTCGCCGGCACGTACAGTTCCCAGCCGTTGTTGCTTAAGATGAACTGCTGTTTTTGGAGGTTGACCTGATTCTCACCGTCGTCGATGGAGCAATCCACCGTCACAACGTCACCGACCACGGCCGTCACGCCGTTGTCGAGCAACGAGACAAAGTAGAGGTTATCGGTCACCTTGGTCAGCGTACGCGCATTGGTCAGCACCGTGTCATTCCACTTGATCGAACCGCTCTTGACGGGATAGCGGATGCTCCAATTGGTCACGTCGAAAGCCAACGGATCGGCCGGATCAACGTAGAAATAGAAACCGTTGACGCTACCGGAGGCGTTGCGCCCCTCGTCGTTAGAGAGGGTCACGTTTGTCTGAGGCAACGTACGGGTGATCTGATTGCCGTTGATGCTGAAGGTCAGTTCGTTGGTAACGAGATAGAGGTTACCCAGCACCGTGCCGGACGGAATGGTCAGCGTATGCGCGGTCACCTGCGACGAGGAGGTAGCCCCCGCCTGCACCACGCCGTAGTTGAGCAACAACACCAGACGGCTCGGGTCAGCGCCGGCCTCGCCGTTATAATAGTTGACACCGGCGGTGATCGGTTGACCGTCCAAAATCGCCGTATTATTGTTCCAGTAGCGGTCAGCGGTGTCAAAGGCGGTGCCGTTTTTGTCGTACAGGCTGATCCAGTAACGAGAAGAAGCCACCTGATCGAACATCGCATACGGTGCCAACGCCACCGGCGTCAGTTGGGTGACCGAACTGCCGCTGATCTTAAAGGCCAGATCGTTGGTAATAACGCAATCGCCGTTATTGCCAAGAGAAGTGCCCGCCTTGATGAGCAACGTATGGGTGCCCACCTGACTGCAAACGGTGGCACCTTCGTCCAGCACCTTATATTGCAGGCAAAGGAAGATCTGGGACTCGTTGGACATAGCGTAGTTGACGCCGGTGCCGGAGACCGGCTTGCCGTCAATATACACGGTATTGTTATTCCAGAAGCGGTCGGTGACCGTCGTGCCCGCCACGTCCAAAAAAATGAGATAGCGGGAAGAAGCATCCTGTGCGGCGGCACTGCTGAAAGTCAGCGTCACTTCGGTGGCCGCGGCCGCCGAGAAGGTCAGCGTCGGCAACAGAGCCAGAAGCAAAGACAGCGCCAGCATAACGGACAGCACTCGGCCTAAGATCTTGGTTTTCATTGTCATTCTCCTTTACACTAAAATATAAAGACTCAATTTAATTATATCGTTCTTTAGACGCGCTGGCTTGCTATTTTTTTTAAAATTAGTGATTTTTTATAAAGTTTGGTACTTTTTCACGCGTGAGCGGGTGGGAGCATACTATGAAATAATAAAGGAGGCGGACAAGTGTGATCAAACTGTATATCGATCAGGGGCATAATCCCCAAAATCCCAACGCCGGTGCGGAAGGAAACGGCGTGCGGGAGCAGGACGTCAATTATGAGGTAGGGATACGGTTGGCGGCACTGTTGGCGGACGATCCGTTTTTTGAGGTGCGGCTGTCCCGTCCGACGCCGGAGACGCAACTGGGGACTTCCAACGCGACCAGTCTGGCCGCGCGGGTGGACGATGCCAACCGTTGGGGCGCCGATTATTTTCTGAGCATCCATTGTAACAGCAGCGTCAGCGAGCGCCCAAGCGGCAGCGAGATGTATATCTATCGGGAGGACTCCCCTGCCGAGGAACTGGCGGAGGATCTGTTGGAAGGCTTACACCAAGCGACCGGACTGCCCAACCGCGGGGTGTTCGTCAATCGCGGGTTGTACGTGTTGCGTAAGACGCGGATGCCGGCGGTATTGGCGGAACTGGGATATCTCAGCAACCCACGGGATGCGGCACTTTTACAAAGCGACCCACAGCGTTTTGCGCAAGGGTTGTATAACGGTCTGCGGGAGTATTTTGATCTGGCGTAAATTTCCTTGATTACGGTCCCCTTCCGACGGTCATACTGACCGCGGGAGGGGATTTGTTTGCTGAATAAGGTTGAGATCTGCGGCATCAACACCTCAACGCTCAAGGTGTTGACCGAAGCGGAAAAAATGCAACTGTTGCGGGCGATGCGGGCGGGTGACAAGACCGCACGGGACAAACTCATCAGCGGCAATCTGCGGTTGGTGCTGTCGGTGGTGCAACGCTTTACCGGTCGGGGCGAAAACCTTGACGATCTGTTTCAGGTCGGTTGTATCGGGCTGATCAAATCGGTGGATAATTTCGACATCACGTTGGACGTACGGTTTTCCACCTATGCGGTACCGATGATATTGGGGGAAATACGGCGGTATCTGCGGGATAACAACGCGGTGCGGATCAGCCGGACCTTACGGGATATCGCCTATCGGGCCATGCAGGCACGGGAGCGATTGACCGCCGAACACCAAAAAACGCCCACCGCCACCGAGATCGCCAAGGAACTGGGACTACCGACCGAAGAGGTGGTGATGGCATTGGAATCGATCGTCGATCCCATCTCGCTGTACGAGCCGGTGTACGCTGACGGCAGTGGGGATGAACTGTACGTGATGGATCAGGTCAGCGACGATGACGGCGATAAAAGTTGGGTGGATGAAATCGCTCTCAAAGAAGCGTTTCGCGCGCTGTCCGACCGCGAACGCAAGATCTTGCAACTGCGGTATTTTCGCGGGCTGACGCAGATGGAAGTGTCCAAAGAGATCGGCATTTCGCAAGCGCAGGTCTCCCGCTTGGAAAAAGGAGCGCTCGGACGAATCAAAGGGCAACTGTAATTCGTCACACCTTTTCCGCTGTCGCATAGAATGATAGTGACAGAAGGAAAGGGGGTAAACGATTATGTGTCTGAAGAATCTCTTTAGCGGCGACTGCACCTGGATCCTCTTTATCATCATCCTCATCCTCTTGGTGGACGATGACTGTGGTTGCGGCAATGCCGCCGGCTCCTGCGGCGGTTGCAACAGCTGCAACACCTGCCTGTAAGCAGAACAAAAAATCACCCGATGCAAGGCATCGGGTGATTTTTTTATAGTCCCGTTAGGTCGAAGACCGGAATTTCATCGGGGGTAGCGGAGGTGATCGCCTGCGTATAGCCGGCGGTGATACCGCGCATCTGCAGATGTTCGACCGCGCGGGTGTATTCCCGCGTCGTGAGGCGGCGCCCCAGTTCGGGGTATCCCTCCTGCAATCGGCAAGGAGTGTATTGGCTCATCAGCGACACCAAGATCTCCCCCTCTGCAAAGGTATCCGCCAAGAGGTCGATGACCGCCTTGGTATCCGCCAATCCGCCCGGCAACACCAAATGACGCACGATCACACCGCGGCGAAGCATTCCCTCCCCGTCAAACTGCGGAGAGCCGACCTGCCGCACCATCTCTTGGATCGCCGCCAAAGCAACCTCGGGATAATCCGCCGCGCCGGAATATTTCTTCGCACGGGCAGGATCGGCGTATTTGAGGTCGGGTAAGTAAATATCCACCTTGCCTTCCAACAACCGCAACGTCTCCACACGGTCATAGCCGCCGGTATTGTACACCACCGGTACCAGCAGAGGTGTAGCGAGAGCCTCCGCAATAGCGGGGACAAAGTGGGTGGGATTGACCAGATTGACGTTGTGCACGTCGAGAGCGACCAGCCGTTCCATCGTTTCCCGCAGTTGCGGCACGGTCAGTTCCTTGCCGAAGCGATCGGCGCTGATCTCGCGGTTTTGGCAAAACACGCAACAAAGCGAGCAACCGCTGAAAAAGACCGTACCACTGCCGCGTGTGCCGCTGATACAGGGTTCCTCACCGAAATGAGCCGCCGCACGCGCCACCACCGGCAACTGCCCCATCCCGCAAACGCCGAAAGGCCCGCCGTCAGCAAGCGACAGCGGGCGTTGGACGCCGCAACGGCGGGGACAAAGCGTACAACCGCTCACAGCAGTTTTTCCACCTTGCCCGCCACGATGGCGGCCGAGTTATAACCAAGCAACGCATCCATCTGCTTGCCGTCCTTGAAATACAGCACCAGCGGAATGCTTTCGATGCCCAGTTCGTTGGCGATGTCCATATTGGCATCGACGTTCACGCGACCGAAGGTCACGTCGGGATAATCTTCCGACACCTGCTCCATGATCGGCTCCAGCATTTTGCAAGGGCCACACCAAGTGGCGTAAAAATCCACTACCGTCAGATTGCCGGACGCGGCCGCCGCCTTGAACTCGGCGGTATTCATTTCTTTGACCATTTGTTTTTCTCCTTATGCCTTATGCCATTTGACACCCTGCGGGGTATCTTCCAGCACGATATTCATTTCTTTGAGTTTATCGCGGATGCGATCCGCCTCCGCCCAGTTCTTCTCCTTACGGGCGGCGGCACGGGCGGCAATGAGCGCCTCCACCTCGGCATCCAGCGACTGTTCCTGCCGGCTGTACAGCAGACCCAGCACACCCGCCAGTTCCATCAGTTCCGCCAGCAACCCCTCGGCTTCCGCCTTGGTCACCCCCGCCGCTACGCGAAGATTGGCCTCTTTCACCAGTTCGAACAGCACCGAAATGCCGTCGGCGGTGTTGAGATCGTCATCCATCACCTCGATGAATTTCTGACGGAAGCCGGCCAGTTTTTCCTGCAATTCGGCCGACACCGCGCCGGTCTCCGCCGCGTTGTCACGGGCAAACTCCAGAGCGCTCTTGCAGTTGTACAGGCGCTCCAGCGCCGCCTCTGCCTGCGCAATGGAATCGGCGGTATAGTTGACCGGACTGCGATAGGAACTGGAGATGAGGAAGAAGCGGATCGGCTCGTAGCCGTGCTTTTCGGATACGTCGCGGACGTTGAAGAAATTGCCAAGCGATTTGGACATTTTCTTATTATCCACGTTGACGTGACCGTTATGCATCCAATACCGTGCAAACGGCGCACCGTTGCAGCATTCGCTCTGCGCGATCTCATTTTCGTGGTGCGGGAAGATCAGATCCTGACCGCCGCAATGCAGGTCGATGGTCTCACCGAGGTAACGGCGGCACATAGCCGAGCATTCGATATGCCAGCCGGGGCGTCCCTTCCCCCACGGCGACTCCCAGTACGGTTCACCGGGTTTGGCAGATTTCCACAGCGCGAAATCGACGGCATCTTCCTTCGTGTCGCTGACGTCGATGCGCGCACCGGCCAGCAGATCGTCCATCGGCAGATGGGACAGTTTGCCGTAGCCGCCGTCTTTTTTGGTACGGAAGTAGACGTCCCCTTCTTCGGTGGCGTAGGCATAGCCTTTGTCGATGAGGGTGGAGATGATATCGATCATCTCATCGATATTCTCGGTGGCACGCGGATGGATGGTGGCGCGGCGGTTGCCCAGACCGTCCGCATCCTTCCAGTATTCCGCAATATACCGCTCGGAAATGACGTCGTAGGTCACGTTCTCCTCGTTGGCGCGGCGGATGATCTTATCGTCGATATCGGTGAAATTCTGCACGTATTTGACGTCGTAGCCGCGCCATTCCAAATAGCGGCGCAACACGTCGAACACGCACAGCATACGGGCGTTGCCGATGTGGATGAAACTGTAGACGGTCGGACCGCAGGCGTAGATACGCAGGGTCTTGCCGTCAGCGGGAACCAGTTCTTCCAACTGGCGGGTCAGCGTATTAAAGATCTTCATTCCTTATTCTCCTTTTCCTTTTTCAGTAACTCGATCTCATGCCGCAGGCGGCAAAGTTCCTGCGAGACCGGATCGGGAATATGCACCTGATCGAGATCGGATGCGGCAATGCGCTCGCCGTTTTTACGCACCACGCGAGCCGGCACGCCAACGACGGTGCAGTTGTCCGGCACGTCCGACAGTACGACGGCGCCGGAGGCGATGCGGACGTTGTTGCCGATGGTGATGGGACCCAGCACCTTGGCACCGCTGCCGACCATCACGTTATTGCCGAGGGTCGGGTGGCGTTTGGAGCCTTTGTCCTTACCGGTACCGCCCAGCGTGACGCCTTGGTAGATGGTGCAGTTTTCCCCCACCACCGTCGTCTCACCGATGACCACACCGGTACCGTGGTCGATAAACAATCCACGCCCGATCTGCGCACCCGGATGAATCTCAATACCGGTGCGGCTGACGATCCGTTGCGAAATAGCCCGCGCCCAGAAGTATTGCTTGTGGCGGTACAGCCAATGCGCGATGCGGTGAGCACGGATCGCCTTTAAGCCGTTGTACAGAAACAGAATTTCAAAGGTGCCGCGAGCGGCGGCATCCCGTTCGCGAACAACGGCAATGTCCTCTTTCAGTTGTTTGAACATATCGCTTCTCCTTTCCTAAACGGAGTTAAGATGATCTAAATGGGGATAAGCGAGCAAGACAAAACGGCAAACTCATCCCTAAACAAAAAAACGCCTCCGTTACGCAACAGTTGCGTAACGGAGGCGATCGATTCGCGGTTCCACTCCGATTTCTCACTCAAACGGGAACAAGCATTCCCTGACCGGATAACGGCGGTCTGCCGCACGGAGATACTTAAACCTTCCCTCCGCGTGCTGTCGGGTGCATTTCGCCGTGTCGCTTTGCGGTCGCTTCCAGCCAACGGCGACCTTCTCTGTCAAAGCGGTGGACGGGTACTTCTCCCTGTCAACGCATTTATCATTGTTATTATATGCAGTTTTCAGCGAAATGTCAAGCGAAAAATCAATAGCCGAGCATACCCTCGAGCGATTCGTCGTTTTCCACCCAATCCGACACCTCAACGGTGCGGTAGTTGTCCTTGTCGTCGCGGATAATGACCCGAGCGATACCGGCGTTGATCACCTGCCGCTTGCACATTGCGCAACTGCTGGCATTTTTGGTATACCCGCTTTTATCCGCTTCAATACCGACCAGATACAAGGTCGATCCGAGCATCTTCTCGCGGCTGGCGCTGATGATGGCGTTGGCCTCCGCGTGGACCGAACGGCAGAGTTCATACCGTTCACCGCGCGGAACGTGCATCTCATTGCGGATGCAGGTGCCCATATCGATACAGTTTTTGCGGCCGCGCGGTGCACCGCTGTAGCCGGTGGAAATGATCTCATCGTGGTTGACGATGACCGCACCATAGTAACGGCGCAGGCAGGTACTGCGTTGTGCCACCATCTCCGCAATATCCAGATAGTAGTTATTTTTATCACGACGGCCCATCGGTCAGTCCTCCTTTATAAAGTGCCAGTTTTGCCGAGTGTAGCGCACACCCGAGATCACGGTAGCCACCGTGGTGACCACCATAAACAAGTCGCCGACCCACACCACGATATCGTGCCACAGCGACAGATCGGTCTGCAACAACAAACCGAGGATGGAGACGGCATCCAGCATCACAAACATAAAAATGACGACGATATACTGCATCACCGTTTTGACCTTGCCCCAGATATCCGCGGCAACCACTTCGCCGCCGCCGGCCGCCATCATACGGACGGTCGCCACCACAAATTCGCGGGACATAATGAGCATCAAACACCACGCCCACAGCCAACGGTGGCCACCGGAAACTTCCATCAGCAACGCGATAAACGCCGCCGTGGTCAGTACCTTGTCGGCAATGGGATCGAGGAATTTACCGAGGTTGGTGACCAGTCCCTGCGAGCGCGCAATGTTGCCGTCCAGCCAATCGGTAAACGCCGCCGCGCCGAACACGGCACACGCCGCCAGCAGGTGGCCGGGGAATTCCAGCATACACAGCAGGAAAAATATCGGCACCAAAATGATGCGCAATACGGTCAGTTTATTGGGCAGATTCATCTTCACGGTAATACCTCCCCGATAAGGTCGCCGTCCATCGTATCGGTGACGGTGACCAAAACGAAATCACCCGCGTCCACACGCGAAGGGGTAACGAAAAATACCTTGCAATCGATATCCGGCGCGTCACCGGCGGTGCGGCCGAACCAACTCTCCGCATAACGGTCGTAACTTTCGACCAGCACTTCCACCGTTTGGCCGATCCGCCCTTGCTGATAGCGGTCCATCCGTTCCATCTGGCGGTCCATCACGATCTCGCGGCGGCGTTCTTTCACCTCTTCGGGGATCTGATCCGGCATCTCGCCGGCCACCGTCCCCTCCTCGGCGGAATACGCAAAGCACCCGAGCCGTTCAAACTGGGCCGCTTTCAGGAATTCGCACAGTTCTTCGAAATCCGCCTCCGTCTCACCGGGGAAACCGGTCATCACGGTGGTACGCAACACCACATCCGGCAGTTTTTCGCGGATATGCGCCATCAGCGCGGTCAGCGAGGCGGCATCACCGGGGCGGTTCATCGCCCGCAACACCGCGCCGGAGGCGTGTTGGATCGGCATATCAAGGTAGTTGACCAGTTTTTCCTCCCGTGCCATCACGTCCAGCAGTTGCTCGGTGATACGCTCGGGGTAACAATACAGCATACGGATCCAGCGCAGACCGTCAATGCGGCACAACGCGGTAAGCAATTCGGGAAGTTTCACCTCGCCGTACAGGTCGATGCCGTACAGGGTGGTATCCTGCGCCACCAGCACCAGTTCTTTCACACCGTCGGCCGCCAGTTTTTTCGCTTCCTCCAGAATATTTTCCATCGGTCGACTGCGGAACTTACCGCGGATCTTCGGAATGGCGCAGTAGGTACAGTTGTTGGAACAACCGTCCGAAATGCGCAGATAAGCAAAGAAAGAAGGGGTCGTCTGCAGGCGATCGCCGTCCAGCGACCAGCAGGAAAGCGGCGGAAATTCCCCCACACGCTCACCGCCGGCCACACGGCGGACCGCCGCCACGATATCCTCGTTGGCACCTAAACCGAACACGCCGTCGCATTCCGGCAGTTCATCGCACAGTTCCTGCTGATATCGCTGTGCCAGACAGCCGGTGACGATGATCTTTTGGATCTGTCCCTCTGCCTTCAACTGCGCGAATTCCAAGATCTGATCGATGGATTCCTGCTTGGCATCGGCGATAAAACCGCAGGTATTGATGATCACCACGTCTGCTAACGCCGCATCCGCTTTGATGGTGAAACCGGCGGCTTGCAGTTTGGCGAGCATCTGCTCGGCATCCATTTGATTTTTGGGGCATCCGAGGGATACCATTCCCACGCTTACGCTCAACTTGCATTCTCCTCTGCTATCCGTATGGCGGTGCGTACCGTTTCATACGAAAATCCGTAACGCACCAACTTATCACGCAACTTTCGCCGCGTTTCCTCGTTATCCGTATCAGTATAGCACAGTTTCTCCAAATGTGCAAGAGCCAGCTGTACGTCGTCGATCTCGCATGTTTCAAACGCCGCCTCGATCCACTCGCGGGAAAGACCCTTCTCCCGCATCTTCTGCTCCGCACGGCGCATCGGATATTGCCGCACCAGACAATATTCCCGCACCAACCGCTCGGCATAGCGTTCGTCGTTGATCAGCCCAACTTCTTCCAAACGGGCAGAGACCGCCGCGGCAACCTCGCGGTCGGCCGTCTCCCGCAGTTTGCCGGTCATCTCCCTCACCGAGTAATCCCGACGGGAAAGCAACCACAACGCCTTTTCGCGGGCACGGTTTTGCTCGCACAGGTCGCAAAGTTGTTCCCACGCCGTTTCGGTCAGCACCGTTCCGACTCCAACGCCGTTATCATCCAACGTCTTGCTGTCGAGTGTCACCTCTTCCCCATCGGCCAAGGTAACACAATACAAACGACCGCGCTGCTTTCGCAGCGCGGTGATCTTCCGTTCGTTCATCGAATCAATCCTCAACGACGATATCGATATCCGCCTTCGCCTGCGCGGCGGTGACACGCGGAGCATCTTCCAGCGCGATCTCCACCATCTTTTCAGCCTTGCCGACGGTAGCGTCTTTTTCTTCTTTGGCGTCCATCTTCGCAAAGGCGGCTTGGATCTTTGCCTCCACCTCCGCGGCGACGTCCGGATTGTTCTTCAAATAATCGCGAGCGTTGTCACGACCCTGCGCGATGCGGTTTTCACCGTAGGAGAACCACGCACCCGACTTGACGATGATATCCAACTCCACCGCCATATCCAACACTTCGCTCATACGGGAGATACCCTCGCCGTAGATAATATCAAATTCCGCTTCCTTAAAAGGCGGAGCGACCTTGTTCTTGACCACCTTCACGCGGGTATGCGAACCGATTGCCTGACCGTTTTGCTTGAGCGTTTCGGCACGGCGCACGTCCAAACGCACCGAGGCGTAGTATTTCAGCGCGTTACCGCCGGCGGTGACCTCCGGATTACCGTACACCACGCCCACCTTCAAACGCAACTGGTTGATAAACACCGCCACGCAGTTGGCTTTGGATACCACGCCGGCGAGTTTACGCATTGCCTGCGACATCATACGGGCCTGCAGGCCGACGTGAGCATCGCCCATATCCCCTTCGATCTCCGCACGCGGCACCAACGCCGCCACCGAGTCGACCACCAGAATGGAGACCGCACCCGAACGAATGAGGTTTTCGGCAATTTCCAACGCCTGCTCGGCGGAGTCGGGCTGGGACACCAACAGCGAATCGATATCCACGCCCAAGGCTTTGGCATACACCGGATCCAGCGCGTGCTCGACGTCGATATACGCCGCCACTTCACCCGTCTCGCGGGAGAGTTTTTGCGCCTCGGCGACCGCATGCAACGCCAACGTGGTCTTACCGGATGCTTCCGGCCCGTAGATCTCAATGATACGGCCACGCGGCAGACCGCCGATCCCCAGCGCACGGTCGAGCATCAGCGAACCGGTCGGGATCGCATCCACCTGCATCTTGGCGTTATCGCCCAAACGCATAATGGAACCTTTACCGAAACTCTTCTCGATCTGCTGCATCGCCATTTCCAATGCCTTCTGCTTCGATTCCGCCACCGAAGCCGTCGCCTTCTTCTTTTCAGCCATAGTCAAAACACCCTTTCAACTTTAAATTCCACGCCTATTATATCGCATACAAACGCGAAAATCAAGCGTTTTGCGAAAAAAATCGAACAAATGTTTGCATTTTTTAAAATTTGGCGGTTCCGCTTTACTTTTCGGCTATTATTCATTATAATATACGGCAGAAGGGAGGCGAGAAAATGGAACTGTCAGAGGCATTGGCGGCTATCGCCAAGCGGCACGGCCGCGGCATCTGCCCCGGTCTGGCGCGGATGAAAGCCGCCTTGCAGGTGGCAGGGCATCCCGAACGAAGGTTACGGGTGGTCCATATTGCCGGCACCAACGGCAAAGGTTCGACCGCCGCAATGATCGCCGCTATCGCCACCGCCGCCGGCTACAAGACCGGTCTGTATACCTCGCCGACCGTCACCACGTTGGCGGATACCATCACCGTTGACCAATCCCCCATTCCGGATACGGAACTGGCGGAGTTGGTGGAGAAATGGGATCCTCTCCTTCCCGATCTCACCGAATTTGAATTGGTCACGGTGCTGGCGCTGGTTTGGTTTGCACGGCAGAAAGTCGACCTTGCGGTGATCGAATGCGGACTCGGCGGTGCCGAGGACGCTACCAACGTCTTCCCTGCCCCGCTTTGCGCGGTGTTCACCCCCATCTCGCTCGATCGCACCAAACTACTGGGAGACAGCATCGAGCAGATTGCCCGACAAAAGGCGGGCATCATCAAGCCAAACAGTGCGGTCGTCACCTGTTCCGACCAGCATCCGGAGGCATTGGGGGTACTTTTTGGTTATGCCGCATCCCTCGGTTTGACCGTTTGGCAACCGGCGGCAGGAGCAAAAACGCCGCCGCTTTCCATGAGCGGCGAGCATCAGCGGCAAAACGCCCAAACCGCCATCCAAACAATCAAGGTTTTGTCTGCAAAGGGATTTGTCTTTACAGAGAAAAATATAAGCGACGGGTTGGCGGCTGTTTCGTTGCCTTGCCGGCAGGAGCGGATCGGTGAGCGCATCCTGCTGGATGGAGCACACAACCCGCAAGGAGTGGCCGCGTTAGCGGCGGAGATCCGCCGGTTATGGGGGAAAACACCGGTGGTGTTGCTGACCGGTATGCTGGCGGATAAAAACGTGGAAGGGTGCGTCCGCCTGCTTTCTCCGTTGGCTGTAAAGGTGTTTTGCTGCACCCCCGCCCATCCCGACCGCGCCTTGCCCGCATCCGCCTTGGCGGCGGTATACGGCGAAGCAGAAGCCATTTCGGATATCCGCGAGGCGGTAACAGCGGCCAAGCGGTATGCCGATTCCCATAATCTCCCCCTGATCGTAGCGGGTTCTTTCTACGTCGCCGGTGAAGCGCGAAAGTTATTGCGATAAAAAAATCCCCCGCATAGCGGGGGTATTTCATTTTCGGGCATAGCCCTATTGGCCTGCCAGCCACGCATCGGTTGCCGGCCACCCATAAATGGGTTGTCAGTCTTTGCCGGCTCCCCTTGTCAGGGGAGCTGTCGGCGGCAGCCGACTGAGGGGTAGTCTTTCGTTTTCTCTCCCTCCGTCTTTTTGCTTTGCAAAAATCCACCTCCCTCGTCAGAGGGAGGCATAACATAAAACACTTTCTGCGTCTGCCTTTGATCTCTACGATTTCTGTTCATCGCTAAAGCTCTTTTGAACTACGCGACTATCGCGTGGTTTTCGTTTACAAAAAAGTCCGATGAGCGTTGCTCATCGGACTTTTTTTATTGAGAAATCAATAGACGCCGGGGAAGTATTCCGGCAAGGTGGTGGTCGTGGTGCCGTCGCCGGTCGTGGTATCGTCACCGGTCGTGGTGGTGGTCGATTCGGTGGTGGTGGTCGACACGTAACTGGTCACCGGCTCGCCGCCGTCGGTGGTCACCGCTTCACCGTTATCGGTGGTGACGGTCACGTGACCGGTGGAAGAGTCGGCATCGGTGGTGTAACCGGCCGTGGTGGTCGTGGTGCCATCGCCCACACCCAGTTCCACGCTGGGATTCCACTCGTCCCAAATGCTCTGGACGGTATCCGGATCCTCATACGGGCTGGTGGTGGTCGTGGTGGTGGTACCCGCATCATCGCCGTTATCGTTGGTCTTGCAGGCCACGACGGTCAACAGGATACCCAGAACAAACAGGGCAACTAACCATTTTTTCATTGTATTTCTCTCCTTTATTATTAGTAGCACGCGGACATCGAAGCCAAGTAGGAATTGAATACCAAACTCTTGCCTTCAAAGCCTTCGTGCATCACCAACGGTTTTTCTTCCAGTTCGTCGATGCGGTCGATCTCGCCATTGGCGACCTGCAGCAACCGACGCTGGCAACTCTCCAAGCGGAGAAGCAGTTGTCCGAAGCGCATCTCCTGCACTTCCAGACCGTGTCCCTTGTTTTCTTTCAACCACAAGGTGCGGAAGGATTCGTACGCCGCCCGTACGGCCGCGGAGACGGCATCGATCTCGCCGGCGACCGCTTGGATCGCCGCCTTATCGCCGCTGTCGTACGCTTTGCGGATGCGGATGCCGAGGTCACATTTGACCGCCAGCGCCTCGCACAGTTTCTGTTCGAAATCGAACAGGTAGTCGTACGCGCGACCGTTGACCGAGGCGGCCAGTTTCTTCGCCGCATCGGCGTAGAAAGCGGCAAAGCCCTCGCCAACCGAGAAATCGAACAGACCGAGGAACGGGTCGTTAAACAGCAGGTACTTGCAGGGGTCGTGGTAGTGGCTGGCGGTGAGATCGGTCTGCGGCAGATTGGGGAGTTCGAGGTTCATAAACTCCTCGAAGGAGTAGCCAACCTGCGCCTCAAACTTGGCCGCAATATCCGCACGGTCGAAATTGCCGTTGGCCATCTGCGCCGCCGCAAACATCGCCGCCATAGTGGTGAAGCGGGAGCAATCGGCACCGTCGTCCCCCCATTCGGTGAAGAACACCGTATCGATGTCCCGCTCAGCGGCACTTTTCATCGCCGCCTCGGTAGCATCGAGCGAATAGCGGAGGTTGGGGGCGTAACCGGTCCAAGTCCAGATACCGCCGGCAAACACGGTCGGGCTGTTGAACTTGGCGTGCATATCAAATTGGATATCGTAATGCTCCTTTTCGGTGGAGTAGTAGTCCCAGTACACCGGCTCGACCGAAGCAGGCACCGAGTCGATGACCGCCTGCGACAGTTTGCATTCCTTGACGTAATACTCACCGTCGTGATCGACGCGGATGAACATATCACTCCACATCATCGGCTTGAAACCGTATTTGGCGGCGATCTCCGCCACCTTGGCGAGATGCTCTCGCAGGATCTCACCACTGCCACGGTAGCCGTTCTTGGCTTTATACCGCCCCAGACCGAGGAACATCGCCTCGTCCATACCGATATGTAAGCGGCGGGAGGTGTAGGTCTTGGCCAGCGTGGCAAACATATTGTCGATCAGTTCGTACACGCGCGGATCACCGACCAGCAGGATATCCATACAATCGAAATGCTCGCTGTAGTCGTTCCAGCGGTTGAGGTGACCGAGGTGCGCCAACGTCTGGATGCAGGGAATGAGTTCCACCCCGATCGACCGGCAGTAGGCGTCGATATCGCGGATCTCCTCCATCGAGTACCGACCGCGCATATAGCCGAAGAACGGCTCGTTTTCCACCTCGTAAGTCTCCTCGGTGTACAGTTGCAACATATTGTAGCCCATCGATTGGATGAGGGCCGCAAATTCCTTGACCTTCTCAGGGCGCATCACCGCGTTGCGGGAGCAATCCAGCATAATGCCGAGTGTTTTTGCCATAACGAATTCTCCTTACGTCGATTTACAAGAGACGGCAGGCCTTAACCGCACGCATCCGCGCAGGTGGAAATGACCTGCAGGTAGGAGTTGAAGCATTCCGGCTTCCCTTCCTGACCGTAGTGACCGACCAGTTGGGTCTCCTCCAGTTCCTCGATGACGGCGATCTTGCCGTCCAGATACTCCTGCAGGCGTTCCATACAACTGCGGGTACGCAGTAACAACTGCCCGAAACGCATCTCCTGCACTTCCAGACCGAACGCCTTGTTCTCTTTCAGCCACAGGGCGCGGAAGGACCGATACACCGCCTCTGCATCCGCGATCATCGCGGGCAGTTCGGTATCGTGCAGTTTTTGCAACGTCGCCTTGTCGCCGGCTTGGTACGCCGCACGCAAGCGGATGCCGAAATCGCATTTGCGGGCGATCGCCGACACCAGTTTATGGTGGAAATCAAATAAGTAATCGTACGGACGGCCGTTGACCGAAGCCGCCAGTTTCTCGGCGGCGGCCAGATACCGCTCTTTCAAACCGTCGTGGTAGGTATAATCGAACAGACCGAGGAACGGATCGTTAAACAGCAGGTATTTGGAAGGATTGCTGATCACGATCTCGTCGTTGTTGATATTGGCGAGTTCCAGATCCATAAATTCCTCAAAGCCGTAGCCGAACTGCGCTTCAAACTTGGCGGCGATATCGGCGCGGTCGAAGTTGCCTTTCGCCATCTGCGCGGCGGCAAACAACAGCGGCAGGGTGGACCATCGGGAACAATCCGCGCCGTCGTCCCCCCATTCGGTCAAAAATACCGTCTCCACGTCATATTTCGCCACGCTGCGAAGCGCCGCTTCGGTGGCTTCCAACGAATAACGAAGGTTGGGGGCGTAACCGGTCCAAGTCCAGATACCGCCGGCAAACGCCGTCTTGTTGTTGACGAACTGCTGATGGGCGGTAAACTGGCGGTCGTAGTGGTCGATATCTTTGGAATAGTAGTCCCAGTAGACCAGTTCGATCCCCTCCGGCACCGCGTCGATGACCTCCTGCGGCAACTTGGCATCCACCTGATTGCGGTCGCCGTTCGCCAGATGGAAGAACATATCACTCCACATCATCGGTTGCAGACCGTATTTGTCCGCCAATTTCTTGACTTCGGTCAAATGTTGCAACAAGATCTCACTGCGGTTTTGCCAGCCGTGTTGTTGCATATGCCGACCCATACCGAGGTAAAACGCCTCGTCCATACCGATGTGGATACGGCGGGTGGTAAAGCACTCGGACAAGGTAGCAAACATCCGGTCAATGAGTTGGTATACCCGCGGATCACCAACCAGCAACACGTCGCGGCAATCCATATGGAGGTAATAGTCCTCCCAACGGGGCAGGTGACCGAGGTGCGCCAGCACCTGAATGCAGGGAATCAGTTCCACCCCGATGGACCGGCAGTAGGCATCCATATCCTTCATCTCGTCCATCGTGTACCGTCCGCGCATATAGCCGAAATACGGTTCATCCTTCACCTCGTAGGTATCCTCGGTGTACAGTTGCAACATATTGTAACCCATCGAACGGATGAGTTTGGCAAATTCTTTGACCTGCTCGGGACGCATCACCGCGTTGCGGGAACAATCCAACATAACGCCTAACGTTTTCGGTTGCATAGTCGTTCTCCTAATGTATACGACAAAGTCCTCTGTGTGGGCAGAGGACTTTTTGGTTTTAGATGGAAATCTCCAACGCCATATTGTATAGATCCATATCCAGCGTTTTCTTCATAGCCAGCGCCTCTTCGATATCGAAGTCGACCAGATTGCCGTTTTGCTCCGCCACCACGCGGTTGGACTTGCCGTCCAACAGCAGTTGCACGGCATACGCGCCCATACGGGAAGCCAGCACACGGTCGTACAGCGTCGGCGTGCCGCCGCGCTGGACGTGGCCGAGAATGGAGGCACGAGTATCGATGCCGGTGCGCTTCTGGATCTCCTTCGCCATCTCTTCCACACGGCCGATGCCTTCCGCCACCACGATGATAAAATCGTTCTTGCCGGTGGCACGGGCCTGTTCGATACGCTGAATGACGTCGCGGTCGAAGTCAAATTCCACCTCCGGCACGACGATGCCGGTGGCGCCGATGGCAATACCGACGTTTAAGGCGATATAGCCGGCGTGGCGGCCCATCACTTCTACCACACTGCAACGGCCGTGGGAGGCCATCGTATCGCGCAGTTTATCGCACAGGTCCATACAGGTATTGAGCGCGGTATCGTAGCCGATGGTATGCTCACAGCAAGAGATATCGTTGTCGATGGTACCGGGGATACCGATGCAGGGGAAGCCACGGCGGGTCAGATCCTGCGCGCCGCGGAACGAGCCGTCACCGCCGATGACGACCAAGCCTTCGATATCGTGCTTGAGGCACTGGCTGATCGCCTTCTGCATACCGGCTTCGGTACGGAATTCCGGACTGCGGGCGGAATACAGCATCGTGCCGCCGCGATTGATGATGTTGGATACGCTGCGCAGGTTCATCGGGCGGATATCGCCGTTGATGAGGCCGTCGTAGCCACCGTATACCGCCACCACTTCCAGACCGCGGTTTAACGCGGTACGGACGACCGCGCGGATCGCGGCATTCATACCGGGCGCATCGCCGCCGCTGGTCAGAACACCGATCTTTTTGATTGCCATAGGATAAACACCTCTTCTGTGGTCATCGCTTTCGGCGATATTATAACACTAAATAAAAATCATTGCAAGAGTTTTGTAATATTATTATATTGTAAATTGAACATTTTACACGCGCCGCGGCCTCATTTGACCAACGCCACGTTTTCCTTGCCGAGCAAGCGGGACAGTTCCTCGATCAACGCCGGTGCCGGTTGCACGAAGCGGGATTGCGGCGCACGCACCAGTTTACCGGTATCGGTACAGCGGATATACAGCGGTTCTTCGCCGTCGAACAACTGCAGTACCGGTTGGATGCGTTTCCATTCTTCGCCGGTCATATTCGGCAGGCGAAGATACAGACCGTGGTGCGGGCTGGGGACGGCCGACGGGGCAGACGGAGTACGCACCGGCGACGGAGTCGGGGTCGGTCTGGGTGCCGGCGGGCGGCTGTAGCCACCGCCGATAAAGGCGGCGGACGGCAGTTTTTCGCCCTGCGGCGGCAACGGACAGACCGTTTCCACCCGCAGTTTCGGCTCTTCGTCCTCACGGGCGCTGATCCGACCGCCCACCAACAGCGGCTGTTCACTGCGCAACAGATTGCCGTACTGCTCAAACTGTTTGGGGAACACCAACGCCTCCAACGAACCGTAGTAATCTTCCAGCATCGCGGTCGCCATAATCGCGTTTTGCTTGGTGGTGCGGCTTCGCAAGGCCGTCACCAGACATAGCAGGGTCATCGGCTTGCCGTCCCAATCGGTCTCCTCGTCATCCAAACAACTGCTCGGGGTCAGGCGGGTGTCGTCGTAATACGATCGATACGCCGCAAGCGGGTGGCCGGACAGATACAGGCCGGTCACTTCCTTTTCCATATTCAGCCGTTCGGAGAGCGGATAGTCTTCTCTCTCCGCCAACGGCGGGTCGGTCATTTCACTCTGCTCGGGATCGTCAAACAACCCGAGTTGTCCTTCGATATTGCGGCGATGGTTGTCCTCCACCGCATCGGCGATGAGGATATAATTTTCCAGCATCTGGCGACGGTTGGCACCGAGACCGTCCAACGCCCCGCATTTGATGAGGCTTTCCAACGCACGGCGGTTAAACTCGGTATACGGGATCATCCGGCGGATGAAGGATGGGAACGAGGTAAAGGGGCCGTTCTGCTCACGCTCCCACACCAACCGTTCCAGCGCGGCACGGCCGATGTTCTTGACCGCCAGCAGACCGTAGCGCAGGCTCTCCCCCTCGACCGAGAAATCGGGGTAACTCTCGTTGACGGTCGGCGGCAGTACCGATAACCCGATGCGGTTGCATTCGGCGATATACTGCACCACCTTGCCCTTCATCAACGCATCGGTGAGCAACGCCGCCATATATTCCTTCGGGTAGTGGCATTTGAGGTAGGCGGTGCGGTAGGAGACCACCGCGTAGCACGCCGCGTGGGATTTGTTAAACGCATAGGACGCGAAGGCGGTCAGATCGTCAAACAGACGGTCGGCCACCGCCGCCGGCACGCCACGGCGGACGCAACCGTCCACCAGCACCTTGTCGGTCTCGTCGGTCAGACCGTTGACGAATACCGCCCGCTCCTTCTCCATCACGTCGTGCTTTTTCTTAGACATCGCCCGACGGACGATATCCGCTCGACCGAGCGAATAGCCGGCGAGATTGCGGAAGATCTGCATCACCTGCTCTTGATAGACCGCCACGCCGCAGGTGACCCCCAGAATGGGGCGAAGCAACGGATGCGCCAACTTCATTTGAGAAGGATCTTGACGGTTGCGGATATAGGTGGGGATGGAATCCATCGGACCGGGGCGATACAGCGAGATGGCCGCGATGAGGTCTTCGAGATTTTGCGGCTTCATCTGGGACAGCAACCGGCGCATACCGGCGGATTCCAACTGGAACACGCCCTCGCAGTTGCCGGCGGTCAGCATCGCATACACTGCCGGATCGTCATCCCCCACCCGCTCGATATCAAAAGACGGATCGGACAAGCGGATCAGGCGCTGGGCTTCCTCGATGATAGAGAGGTTGGACAGCCCCAAAAAGTCCATTTTGAGAAGTCCCAAGCGTTCCAGCGTATTCATCGTGTATTGGGTGGCGACCAGATCGCCGTTGACGCAAAGCGGCACGTATTCCCCCACCGGCTGAGCGGTGATGACCACGCCGGCGGCGTGGGTAGAAGTATGGCGGGGCATCCCCTCCACACGCTGTGCCATCGTAAACAGACTCTTGATCTGCGGCTCGGTCTCCACCAACTCGCGCAGTTGTTTGGAACCGTCGTACGCTTTTTGCAAGGTCATTTTCAGTTCGTTGGGGATGAGTTTGGCCACTTTGTCGGTGACCGCATACGGCACCGCCATCGCCCGCCCGACGTCGCGGACGGCGGCACGCGCCTTGAGCGTACCGTAGGTGACGATCTGCGCCACGTGGTCGGCACCGTACTTGCGGATGACGTAGTCTACCACCTGTTGGCGCTTGGCATCGCTGAAATCGACGTCAAAATCGGGCATACTCACCCGCTCGGGGTTTAAGAAACGCTCAAACAGCAGGTCGTATTTCAGCGGATCGACGTCGGTGATACCGATGCAGTAGGCGCACAAACTGCCCGCACCGGAGCCACGCCCCGGACCGACCGGAATATCGTGGGTCTTGGCGTAGTTAACGTAGTCGTGGACGATGAGATAGTAGTTGACGTATCCCATCTGTTCCACCGTTTTCATCTCGTATTCCAGACGGTCTTCCATCGCGGCGGTCGGCTGACCGAAACGACGCACCAATCCCTCGCGGCAAAGGCGGCGGAAATAGGTGACCGAGTCTTCTCCCGTTTCCGGCACGAACAACGGCAGTTTGGTGTGGCCGAAATCAAAGTCGAAACGGCAACGCTCCGCAATGCGGGCGGTGTTGTCGATCGCCTCCGGTACCTGCGGGAACAGTGCCCGCATCTCCGCTTCCGACTTGAGATAGAATTCCTCGGTGGGGAATGCCATCGGGGTCGGGTCTTCCAGCGTGGTATTGGTGCCGATGCACAAAAGCACCTTTTGCATATCCGCGTCCTCGCGGGCGCAGTAGTGAGCGTCGTTCGTAGCGACCAACGGCAGACCCGTCTCCTTGGCCAAACGCAGTAAGAGCGGCAAAATGCGCTTTTGCTCGGCCATTCCGTGGTCCTGCAGTTCGATATAGAAGCGGTCGGGACCAAACAGATTGGCATACCACAGCGCCGATCCCTTGGCGGCATCAAAATCACCGCGCAGCAGTGCCTGCGGAATCTCACCCGCCAAACAAGCGGACAGCGCAATCAACCCGTCGTGATGTTCCACCAGCAGTTCGCGGTCGACACGCGGTTTGGTATAAAATCCCTCGGTCCAACCGGCCGAGACCAGTTTAATGAGGTTTTGGTAGCCGGTGGCGTTTTCGCACAGCAACACCAGATGGGTGTAGTTGTTATCGATGCCGTGGATCTTATCGTGGCGGGAACGGGGCGCTACGTACACCTCACAGCCGATAATGGGATGGATCCCCTGTTTTTTGGCTTCGGAATAGAAATCCACCGCCCCGTGCATGACGCCGTGATCGGTGACGGCGATGGCCGTCTGACCCAGTTCTTTGGCGCGCGACACCAGACCCTCTATCCGGCAAGCGCCGTCTAAAAGGCTGTATTCGCTATGCACGTGCAGGTGAACAAAACTCATAATCTACCTCTTACTTGGCTTGAATGGAAAGCAGGTATTCGCTGGCGTTCATACCGGTGACCTGCTTGAAATGGCGGGAGAAATAATGGACCGACGTATAACCCAGACAGTCGGCGATCTGGGTGATGTTGCGGGAACCCTCCCGCATCATCCGCTTCGCCTCGTCGATCTTGAGCAGGCGGTAGTATTCCATCACACCCAGACCGGTGGCGGATTTGAACATCGTCTTGAGGGTGGTGGAACTCTGCGCCGAGAAATGGCACACCTGCGTAAACGACAGGTTGTTACCGATGTTTGCGCGCATATGGTCGATGATGCGTTGCACCGTCTCGTTTTCCACACGCAGACGCACCGAGGAATGCAGACGAACTTCCTTCTCGTCGCTGGCGTTTAGGCGGCGATACAGCCGCACCAGCAGTTGTTCCAAGAGATTGACCACCGTCTGCACACCGCCGACGGGAGCATCCGCCGCCACCTCTAATCCCAGCGTATAGGGATCGTCCAGCGGGGTGGAAAAGGTACGTTGGGATTCGCGGATCAGATCGGAGAGCAGGGCGCGCTCCGCGTCGTTGACCGTCAACCGCTGGTTTTCCTTGAAGAAATCCATCGCGGGCGATTGGCTTCCAAACGACAAGATGACCATATTCGGTGCCACCACGCCGTTGGCAAACGCCGCGTGGGATTCGTTGGGTTTGTGCAGGAACATCTCCCCCTGACGCAACGAATACCGCACGTCATCCGAGAGAATGGTGCCTTCGCCCTTGTCCATATACACCAGTTCCCAGAAATCGTGCTGTTCGCAGTCAAAGGCGAAATCTTTGCTGTATTCAAAATAATGCACCGTCACAAGGTAATCGACCGCGATATCCCGCGTGACCGGCAGTTTGATAAACTCACTCATTGGTTTTTCCTCCGTCAGACCAGATCGTTACGGACGCCGATCGGCTGACCGTTTTGCAAAAACACACGCGGAACACGGCGACCGATATCGCATACCACCTCGTAATTGATGGTGCCGCATTCGGCGGCGTATTCCTCCACCGGACGGAAATGGGCGCCGTCACGGCCGAAGATGAGAGCCACGTCGTCCTCTTTCGCCTCCGGCACGGCGGTGACGTCCAGCATACACTGATCCATACACACCCGACCGATGACCGGTGCCGGTACACCCGACAGCAACATATGTCCGCGGTTGGAACAGCGGCGGGCGTAGCCGTCGGCATAGCCGATCGCCACCGTCGCTACGCGGGTATCCAGTTCCGCCGTATAGGTGCGGCCGTAACTGACCGTTTCCCCCGCCGGTACGCATTTGACCAGCGAAACGTTGGTCTTCAGCGACATCACCGGTGACAGCGGCAACATCGTCTGCATAAACGCCGACGGCATCATCCCGTACTGGATGAGACCGGGGCGCACCATATCCAGATGCATTTCGGGGAAACGCACGGTGGCGGCGCTGTTGCAACAATGCTTGAGCGGGAAGGTGAGTCCGCGCTCTTCCAACTGCTCGGCAAACGCCGTAAAGTGCGCAAACTGCAAGCGGGTAAAGGCCTCGCCATCCTCCTCGTCGGCGGTGGCAAAGTGAGTGAACAGACCGGTGGCGGAGAGCGCCGGCAGGCGGCAAGCCGCCTCAACGGCATCCACCGAAGCGGCGTCCCGCTGTGGGTCGCTGTACAGAAAACCGACCCGCATCATGCCGGTATCCACCGCCACGTGCACTTCCACCGTCACACCGGCGGCGGCCGCCGCCGCCGACAGTTCGCGGGCGTAATCCCCGCCGGTCACCGTTTGGGTGATGCGGTACTCCGCCAGCCTCGCCGCCTCCTGCGGCGGGGTGTAAGACAGAATGAGTATCGGCTGGGAAAGTCCCGCTTGGCGGAGTTGAATGGCTTCTTCCAGATTGGAAACGCCAAACCAATCCGCACCGGCGGCCGCCAGCGACTGCGCGCATTCCACCGCACCGTGGCCGTAGGCATCCGCCTTGACCACCGCCATCACGCGGCAATTTTCCGCGACACCGGCGCGGATGCGTTTGAAATTGTCCGTCAGCGCGTCTAGGTCGATCTCCGCCCAAGTACGTCGCAAGATCCGATCGGTCATAAGGCACCTCATTTCGTCAGAAAACAAAAGACAGCGGTACACTTTATGTATACCTCTGTCTTTTATTATACCGATTATTTGCAAAAATGCAACATATTTTATGCAAAGACGACCGATTTTATTCGTCCGGCGACAGCGAAAGCACCGCCTGTGCCTTTTCCGCTTTTTGTTCGGCGGTGAGACGGTCTTCCCGCCCCCAATGCGCCAGATATTCCACGTTACCGTTGGTGCCGTGGATGGGCGAAACGGTCAGATCCAGCAGATACAGTCCGTGTTCGGCGGCGGCCTCCGCGATGGAGAGAAACAGATCCGGCAGGATGGACGGGTCTTTGACGATGCCGTTTTTCCCAAGCGCCTGTTTGGGGGCTTCGAACTGCGGTTTGATGAGGGTCACCGCCTCGCCGTCTGCTTTAAGTACGGCATTCATTGCGCCGAAGATCTTTTTCAGCGAAATAAACGAGACGTCCGCCGTCACCATATCGCACACCGTGCCGCCTAACTGTTCGGGGGTGAGATAGCGGGCGTTGGTGCGTTCCAATACGGTCACCCGCTCATCACAGCGCAACCGCCATTCGAGGATGCCGTAGGCAACGTCCACCGCAAACACCCGCGCCGCGTTCCGTTGCAACAGGCAATCGGTAAATCCGCCGTTAGAAGCACCGATGTCGCAGACGGTCAGACCGGCGGGATCGATGTGCCACACGTCCAGCGCCCGTTCCAACTTGTAACCCGATCGGCTGGCGTATTTCTTCGCCTTCTCGCGCAGGGTCAGCACGGTCTCTTCCGGCACCTGCGTACCGGCTTTGTCGGCGGGGATCTCCCCCATCCACACACGCCCCTCCATAATCAGGGCGGCGGCTTGTTCCTCGCTGACGCCGAAGGTGGCGGCAGCCAATTTATCCAAACGGATCTGTGCCATAAACGTTTGTCTCCTTTAATCCGGTTGATCGCGGAAAGCGCGCACCACCGCTTCGGCGGCAGGGCGGGTCATTCCGCGGACGGTCAATAATTGTTCCACCGATGCCCGACCGATCGCCTTGACCGATCCGAACACCCGCAACAGTTCCTTGGCGCGGGTCGGCCCGATACCGTCAATGGCGGTAAGGGTGGTGCGGATGTTGCTCTTACTGCGGGAACGGCGGTGGTAGCCGATCGCAAACCGATGCACCTCCTCCTGAATCGAGGAAAGCAACGTAAAGCAAGCGCGGTTGGAACGGATAGCGGTCTCGCCGCCACCGTGCGCAATGGCACGGGTGCGGTGCTTGTCATCCTTCACCAAACCGTACAGCGGCACCGTCCAACCGGCGGCATCCAACAACGGTTTGACCGCGCTGACGTGTTCGTTACCGCCGTCAAGCAGGATGAGATCGGGCAACTGCCCAAAACCACCGTCCTCGCCGCGGTGCGCTTCGTATTCCAAGATCCGGCGGGAGATCACCTCCCTCATCGAGCCGTAATCGTCCTGCCCGATGATGGATCGGATCTTAAACAGACGGTATTCCGCTTTGGCGGGTCTGCCGTCTAAATACACCACCATACCCGCGACGTTGTCACTGCCGGCGGTATTGGAGATATCGTAGCATTCGATGCGGTGGGGCGGTTGCGGCAGATCCAACAGCCGCGCCAGTTCGTCCAAAGCAGCGGTCTCCCGACCGCTCATACCGGTCTGACGGGCCAGATACTCGGCGGCGTTCTTGCGGCACATCTCCGCCAGTTGCGCCTGCTGACCGATCTGCGGTTGCAGGATACGCACGCGGCGTCCCGCCTTATCGCTCAACCAACGTTCCAACAGATCGGCATCTTCCACCTCACCGTCTACCGTGATCTGCGGCGGAATGCGATCGCGGGAGGAATAATAGCGGCTGATCAACTCGGTACGGAAGGCGGGGGTATTCTCCGCCTCGTCCCAGATAAATTCTTCCTTGTCGGTGAGACTGCCGCCCACAAAGCGGAAGACCTCCGCACAGACGCGATCACCCGAACTGACCGCCGCCATAACGTCCTGCTCCGGCACACGGCTCATCACCACTTTTTGACGGTCGTTGATGCGGCGGATGGCGGCGATGCGGTCGCGCAGGTCGGCGGCACGCTCAAAGTCCAACGCCTCGGCGGCGGCAGTCATCCGCTGTTCCAGCGAGGCGATCATCGCCGACGAACCTTGCAAAATGAAATCCAACGCATTTTGCACCCGCTCGGCGTATTCCTGCTCGGTCACCTTGCCGGTACAGGGGGCGCAACATTGCCCGATATGATGATTGAGGCAAGGACGCTCGGTGGCGGCGGGTCTGCGCCCATAGACCAGTGTGCGATTGCAGGTGGAGAGTCCGAACACCCGCCCCGCCTCGTCAATGGCTTGGCGGATACCGAAGGAACTCATATACGGCCCGTAATAGGTGGCGCCGTCTTCCTGCTTTTGCTTGGCTTCGCTGATGCGGGAGAAAGGCGGCGGGGTGACACGGATGTAACGGTATCCCTTGTCATCCTTCAGCAAAATGTTGTATTTCGGGCTGTGTTGTTTGATGAGCGAGCATTCCAGCACCAACGCCTCAAACTCGCTGTCAGCAACGATATAATCGAACGTATCGACCAGACTGACCATCCGCCGCACCTTGGGGGAATGCCCCGTGTCACTGCCGAAATACTGGCTGACGCGGTTTTTCAGTTGCTTGGCCTTGCCGACGTAGATGATGGTGCCGTTCTTGTCCTTCATCAGGTACACGCCCGGCGAGAGCGGCAGCGCCATAGCCTGCGCCCGCAGTTCCCGTTTATCCAATCGCGCCACCTCCCTTTCTGTTATTAGTGTAGCATAAAACGCCGAAAAGTACAACCGTTTTGCAGAAGAAAATCCACGGCGTGCGGCAGTTGATGCCCGTATGCCTCCCTCGCCTAGAGGGAGGGGGACCGCCGTCAGGCGGTGGAGGGATAATCGCCCGTTGGGCGATCTGTCGCAAAGCGACAGTATCCCCCAGTCAGCCTGCGGCTGCCAGCCCAGCTACGCTTCGCTACGCATAGGCTCCGCTAACCAAATCACAGATTTGGAGCGTCGCGGACCTTTAGGCAAGGGGGCCTTGTACGTGCGACGGTTGATGCCCGTATGCCTCCCTCGCCTAGAGGGAGGGGGACCGCCGTT
>JAFQQM010000003.1 GCA_017410585.1 Clostridia bacterium | reverse complement strand
TATACATATTCGTAATCTTCTAGCTTACTTAGATCGTTTTGTAATTTAAGCATAGACCAATGCTTATTTCCCATTTCTACTGATATTGGTTGGAAGAGCGCAACCCCGCTAAATGTTTTATCTGCACAACACCTTTTTGCTTCAGTAAAGAATGAGCGAACTTCTAATAAAGAGTTTTTATATAGATGAAGATTGTTTTTGTTGTAGTTAATATAGTCTTGTATTAGATAATCATTGCTATAAGTTTTAAGATTATTAATATTATCAAAAAAATCTTTAAAAAGATTAATAATATCATTTTGAAAATCTTTTTTACCTATTATTTGGCTTGAGCCGCTGTCTGCGAATTCTCCAATCATTCTTTTATACACAAGAATCCTACCTTTACAAAATGATTTTCTATATTATAACACATTTAGTCGTATAGAGAAAGGGAACGTCTGAAACTTATCATATTTGTTATTGTACATGAGAGTTATTTTAAACTTATAACTCCTATATTGGATTTTGAGTTAAAAAGTTATAAAAACCACTCAAACCTATGAAAATTTTATTGCTGGTCGAACCTGCAATCTATTTGTTAGTTTTAGGCGATCATCAGCAGTGGAAATCGGGCGATTTTAGGGCGAAAATAAGTGGTCAGATAGTTGGTCAAAAAATTGGACAATTCCCAAAATTTATGCAAAACAACGAAAAAACGACCGTTTTTCAAGGTTTTAAGCCTCAAAAACGGTCGTTTTTTGGTCGAAGTGACAGGACTCGAACCTGCAGCATCTTGCTCCCAAAGCAAGCGCGCTACCAATTGCGCCACACCTCGAAATGTGTGTATAAGTGGTCAAATAGTGACCTTTTCCATAAGTGGTCAAATAGTTGGTCAAAATGATTTTTTGACCATTAAAAAGTGTGAAAAACCCAGTGTTTATGCGGGTTTGCGAGGACAGGGCCAAAAATCAGCCACATGCTCCCAAACCACCCGCGCTCCCAGCTGCGCCACACCCCGATTTTTATTCAATTTTTCTTCTTTTTGCGTGGAAGTGGGACAAACTGTGGTCAAACGCAAATTCCACGCCGTTTTGCGTTTTTATAAAGTGCCGAAAGTCCGCACCGTTAAAGGCTTTTTGGGACTTCCGCCAAATCTCGGCTATAACTGCTGGGCACGCTCCCAAAGCAAGCGCGCTATCGATTGAAAGCGGGGCGGTGCTTGCTTTCGATCGGACGGTCTTATTGTATCACATCGTTGGCGGAAAATCAAGAGGAAGGCGTGCGATACCGAAAGAAAACCGATGAGGCGGTTACCGTCTCATCGGTTTTTCAGAGGATAGGTTGATAACTCGGCTGTGCCACCGTCATCGGTGTTACAGCGTTTTCAACTGCTTTGCCAGTCGTAGAAATTCGGCTTCCAACTCCCGTTGACGGGTTGGGTCGGTCTCTTGTTTTTCGGCTTCAAACAGGGTTTGCATCTTGCGTTGTATAGCCAGCGCTTGTTCATTGTAAGTGCATCGAATGCCGGTGATGCGTACCGTCAATTCCTTTAAGGCCTTTTCCGACCAAAACAGAATATGCAGTTCGTAGCCATCAGCGCGGCGGTACAACTCGTCGTATATCCATACGTCTCCTGCCGCAATGCCGTCGTTTTTCAGTACAGTGGCATCGGTCAGCGTCAGTTGTGTAACGTTGGCACCGCAAGGGTTGTGGCAAAACGCGATACAAAGATCGGTTTTCGATGTCGTAACGCTCTCCACGGTTTCATCGTGCAACAGCAGTTCTTGACGCAGAGGATCGGCACCGTCCCCGTCCACGCAGGTGCGGTAGGCATCGGCGGCATCTTGAATCGTCTGCACGGTACAGTTCCGGTACCAGTCTTTGGTGAAAAATCTCACGTCAGTTCCTCGTATTCAGGATCTCGACCGAGGTGATGGTCCAGTATCCGCTCTTTTCGGTCAAAGTAAAGCGTTGTGTTAAGAACACAAGACCGGCCAGTTCCGACGGAGCAGGGTCCGTTTTTTCGCTGATAAAGGTGGCTACGTCGTTTTGCACGACAAGATCGGAGATCCGATATTCCACCGGTGTCGTCCCAATCCCGCCGGCGTATAGCATATAGCAGTCATCCTGCACTTTGTCGGGGCTTAAAGCCGTATCGTCCAGAGCGGTGAAATGTTGCAAAAGCCACTCGTCCACGATCGTGACGGGTACTTTATACAGCGGCAATTGCGAATCGCTGTCTTCCACAGAATAGGCGGCTATCTCAACATCCGGTTCCAAACTTGCCAAGTGGTGATGGATAATGAAATAGAAAAGTGCTTTTTCAGTGGGGATCGCGCCGGAGAATTCCAACGTTTTTGAGCCGGGAAGCAGATTATAATCGTAGACCAATCCTTGAATCTCCGCTACGGTTAGACGCTCGTGATCGGTGGCGGGGGTATAGGCAATGGCGTTGGTCGTTGTTGTGGTTGAGGTCGACGTCGTCGTGGTCGCCGTTGTCGTGGTTGTGACGTCATCGGTGAAATCGACGGCGGTCGGCGCACAGCCGGTCAGCAACAGAATACCCGCCGCGAGCAAGCAAAGCAGTCGTTTCATAACTCATCCCTCCGTTTTCTTTATTAGACAAATTTATTATAGCACATCGTCTTTTCCTTGTCAATTGGTGCATAAACGGTGGGGGTGGGGGCGGAAAAGTGAATAAATATGCAGGAATCGTCGGTAAAATCAACAAATTTTCAAAAAACGCTTGCATTTTGCGGGGGAGTGGCAGTATAATGCCTATACAATCTATATTTAGGTTTAATAGGAGGAAAAGCAAATGAAAAAGTTTTTAGCGATCTTGTTGGCGGCTGTGATGCTGCTGGGTCTGGCTGCTTGCGTGGCGCCGGATAACGATGGCGGCAACGGTGACGGTGACAAGGGCGGCGATGCCAAGGTGACCGCGAAGGTGATCGAACTGGATCTGACCGAAGAGTTGTATGCGTTCGGCGTGGATAAGAACCAGCCGGAACTGCTGACGCAGGTCAATGCTTTCATCAAGAAGATCAAGGATAACGGTACGCTGGAGTCCATCATGAACAAGTATTTCGGCGGCGAAGGCGAGCCGACGCTGGTGACCTCTGCCGAACTGGATCCGAGCAAGGATCAGTTGGTCGTGGCGACCAATGCGGAGTTCGAGCCGTTCGAGTACACCAAGGGCGACAAGTATCTGGGTGTTGATATGGAGATTGCGGCTCTGCTGGCGCAGGAACTGGGCAAGGAACTGGTCATCTCCCACATGGATTTTGACGCTGTGTGTCTGTCGGTCGGTCTGGGCCAGTGTGACATCGCGATGGCGGGTCTGACCGTCAGCGAAGAGCGCGAAGAGCACGTGGCCTTCTCCGAGTCCTACTACACCGCTTCGCAGCGCATCATCGTGCCGAGTAACGACACCGTGTTTGCCAACTGCAAGACCGCGGCGGACGTCGAGACCATTCTGAAGGGTCTGGACAAGACCACCAAGATCGGCGTGCAGAACGGCACCACCGGCCAGTTGTACAGCGAAGGCGATGCCGACTGGGGCTTTGACGGCTTCCCTGTGACCACCGTCGGTTACAAGAACGGTTCGCTGGCTGTGCAGGATATGCTCAACGGCAACATCTCGTACGTGATCATCGACGCCGGTCCGGCGAAGTGCATCACCGAAAAGATCAACGCGTTGATCTGACATCAAGAATAACAAATGCCTCGCCGTGGGTGAGGCATTTGTTTTGTGAGGAACAAGTATGGGAAATTTTGATAGAAGACTCGAGGTATTCTGGGAAGAATTCTGGGTCTACGAAGGCTATAACAAGGTATTGGAAGGCCTCAAAAACACGCTGTTTATCGCGGTGATGGGTCTGGTCATCGGTATCGTGATCGGTACGTTGATCGCGGCTGTCCGCGTGATGCCGAAATACCGTTTGGTGCCGCGTGTGCTGGACGGTGTGTGCAGTGTGTACGTGGCGTTCTTCCGTGGCACTCCGATGGTGGTGCAACTGCTGGTGTTTTACTATGTGCTGTTGCCGCTGATGGGGGTCAATATGACGCCGGTCACCGTGTCGACGCTGGTGTTCGGACTCAACAGCGGTGCCTACATTTCGGAGATCATGCGCGGTGGTATTCTGTCGGTCGATCCCGGTCAGATGGAAGGCGGCCGTGCGATGGGTCTGAGTTTTTCGGCAACGATGATGAAGATCGTCATTCCGCAGGCGGTGAAGAACATTCTGCCGACGCTCGGCAACGAGTTTATCACCCTGATCAAGGAGACCTCCATCGTCAGTTTCGTCGGTGCGACCGACCTATACAAGGCGTTTAACGTGATGGGTACCAACACCTATGAATTTATGGTGCCGTATCTGTCGATGGCGTTGATCTACATCGTGATGGTGCTGATCATTTCGCTACTGATCAAACTGATGGAAAGGAGACTGAGAAAAAGTGATAAGAGTCTGTGATCTCCACAAGAGTTTCGGTGATCTCAAGGTGTTAAACGGCATCGACCTCACCATTGAGAAAGGCGAGATCGTGGTCATTCTCGGTCCCTCCGGCTCCGGTAAGAGCACGTTGCTGCGTTGTCTCAACTGTATGGAAGACCCCACGGCGGGGCATATCTATTTCCACGACGTGGATCTGACCGATATGAAGGTGGATATCAACGTCCACCGCCAGAAGATGTGTATGGTGTTCCAGCACTTCAATCTGTTCAACAACAAAACGGTGTTGCAGAATCTGACGCTGGCACCCATCTACGTGGCGAAGAAGGCGGCCCGCAAGGCGCGCGTTGCCAAGTTCTTCAAGCGTCCGTATGCCGAGGAGGATATCCGTTCGCTTAAGGATATCAAGGCGCGTGCTGAAGAAAAGGGAATGGAACTGCTCGGCAAGGTCGGTCTGCAGGACAAGGCGGATGAGTACCCGTCCAAACTGTCCGGCGGACAGAAGCAACGTGTGGCGATCGTCCGTGCGTTGGCGATGGAGCCGGACGTGATGCTGTTTGACGAGCCGACTTCGGCGCTTGACCCCGAAATGGTGGGTGAGGTGCTGGAGGTCATGAAGGAACTGGCGCGTGACGGAATGACCATGGTGGTGGTGACCCATGAGATGGGGTTTGCCCACGAAGTGGCTTCCCGTGTGCTGTTTATTGACGAGGGCATCATTATGGAAGAGGGAACGCCGGATGAAGTGTTCAACCATCCGAAACACCCCCGTACCCAGAGTTTTTTGTCCAAAGTATTATAAGAAAAAAAGACAACCTATCCTTGCGGATAGGTTGTCTTTTTTACGGATGTGTGGTAAGATGAACTCAGGCCTTGCCGACCGAGCCGAACATCTCCATCTTTTCCTTGACCTTGTCCACGATGGCGGCGGCGCCGTCAGCGAGCAGTTTGCGCGGGTCAAAGCCCTTGCCGGAGAGATCCTTGCCGGCTTCGATATACTTGCGGGTCGCGTCGGCGAACACCAACTGGCATTCGGTGTTGACGTTGACCTTCGCCACGCCCAGACCGATCGCCTTGTGCACCATCTCGTCCGGAATACCGGTGCCGCCATGCAGGACCAGCGGCATCTCGCCGACCTTTTCCTTGATGGCCGCGAGCGTCTCAAAGGACAGACCCGCCCAGTTTTCCGGATACTTGCCGTGGATGTTGCCGATACCGGCGGCCAACATATCCACGCCCAGATCGGCGATCATCTTGCACTCGTTCGGGTCGGCACATTCGCCGGCACCCACCACGCCGTCTTCCTCGCCGCCGATGGAGCCGACTTCGGCTTCCAGCGACAGACCCAACTGATGCGCGACGTGGACCAGTTCGGTGGTCTTGGCGATATTTTCTTCGATCGGATAATGCGAGCCATCGAACATGATGGACGAGAAGCCCGCCTTAATGCACTGATAGCACTGCTCATAGGTGCCGTGATCGAGGTGCAGAGCCACCGGCACGGTGATCTTCATATCCTCCATCATCGCTTTGACCATCGCGGCGACGGTGCCGAAACCGGTCATATACTTACCGGCACCGGCCGACACGCCGAGGATGACCGGCGACTGGCACTCCTGCGCGGCCTTCAGCACGCACTTGGTCCATTCCAGATTGTTGATGTTGAACTGGCCGACGGCATAGTGCCCCTCGACCGCCTTTTGCAGCATTTCGGTTGCGGAAACTAACATTTGACTACCTCCGAATTAAAAGATACAGGGACTTTGTCCACTGGTTATTATACTCTGTAGAATTTAAAAATGCAAGGCATTCCGCCAAAAAAGAGAGGAGAAATCTCGTATGGATAAGATTTTGATCGAAGGACTCCGCGTTTTTGCGTATCACGGCGTTTTCCCGCAGGAAAAACGGGAAGGGCAGACCTTCGTTTTGGATATCACGATGGGGCTGGATCTCACCAAAGCCGGAGAGACCGACGACCTTGCGGATACGGTCAACTACGCCGAGGCGACCGCCGTCGCCACGCAGGCGATGACCGCCGAGTCGTACGATCTCATTGAGCGGGCGGCCGCCCGTGTGGCGGCGGCGTTGCTGGCGGCGTTTCCGCCGGTTGCCGAGGTGACGGTGCGGTTGCATAAGCCGCAGGCGCCGGTGGAGGCAACCTTCGCCGCCATGGCGGTGGAGATCACGCGGAAGAGATAAACACCCCCGAAAGGGCGATGCGTCCCTATGGCGCATTGCCCAAGATCGGGGGTGTTTTTTCTTATAAAGCGCAATCGGGATCGATGAGATCGCGGAAATTTTTGACGCGGTGGAAGGTGATGACGTTGGTCTCGTGACCGTTAAACACGCGCTCGTCGCCCGAGCGGGAGGCAATCAACAGATCCTCGCCGTCCGGTTCCATATAGGCATAACTGCGGGATTGCTGCGGCGTTTTGCCGGTGGCGACCACCCCCGCAAACAACCAGTCGAAGCAGTTATAGGAGTAGTACAGCACCAGACGGTTACGGCCGTAGCCGTTGCGCTCGTCGTCTCCCTTTTGGTTGAGGTTGACCATACTGTTGGGGAAATCGTTGGTCAGCAACCAGTAGGTCTTGGTCGGCTCGTCATACCGGATGTGGAACTTCGACCATCCGCCGCCGGGGATGGGAATGAACACCAACCGTTTGCCGGAGGGGGTGGTCTCAAACATGGTGGTCATCGTTCCGTCGTCGTTTTCCACCACCTTGAGTAGCGCGCCCATCCAAGCCGGACCGCCCGACCAAGTACGGGCAAACAGGTGGAAGGTCTTGCCGGAGGGATCGGTCAGCCAATCGTCCTCTTTGTGCAGTTGCACCACGTTGGTCTCCAGCCAGCCGAGCGGCGAGCCGGCGTGGTAACCGCCCTTGACACGGGGATAGAAACCGACGCCGTAGTTATCGAAGTCTTCCTCTTTGAATTCCTGCTCGTACACCAGTTCGCTGGCGTACGTCCAGTTTTCTTTTTTCAGCAGATCGTCGTGTACGTTGGCGCGCATCAGAATGGGGGCGATGGCGCCGATGGGCCAGAACTTCTTTTCGTTGACCATCTTTTCCCAGACCAGATAGACGAAATCGCCTTTGTGGATGATGCTGGTCGGCGCTTGATGCCACAGTTCGCCTTCCGAGAACCAGACCACGTCCGACCACGTCTCGCCGTTGTCCTCCGACTTGAGGATGCCGAGGTCACGGGCGGCGCCCATCACGTAGATGGTGCTTCCCGCCAGAAACGGACGCGGAAACATAAGCGGCATTTCGTGCTTTTCCTGCCACGTCTTGCCGCCGTCATCCGAAACAAGCAACTTACCGATATTGCGGCGCTCGCGAGTTGGACGGCGCTTGAAACTGGCCGGACTTTCCGGTACGCCTTCGCCGCCGATATCGCAACCGGCAAGCAACCGACCGTTCGGCAGTTTCAGCAGTGACGGACTGTAACAAAACACGTCCGCCGGCGACGGCGACTTCAAGATCACGCTGTATTCATCCGCTAAATGATGGCGTTGCATAGCAGATCCTCCTTTGACTTGTATAGACAATCTTTGCGCAGAAAAGGGATATTTCCCCTGCTGATTTATTATAAAAAAATAGTTTGGTCTTTGTCAATTGATTTGAGGCAAAAAGTTGTTTATACAATGCAAAGAAAATTGTCCGCTACCGATCGGTAGTGGACAAGAAGGGGGTCAATCGTTGCACAGCGCGAGGATCGCGTGCTTTTTTACGTTAAATCGTAAGTGGTGTATCCTAATTTTGTAAGTTTATTCTGTAATTGATGAAAACGTTGTGTTCTGGTTCCGCTAAAAAGTTTATTGCCGAAAAGATTAAAAACATAGAGTTTCTTAAAATGAATCATCACATTTGTTCCGCTGGTATAAAAGCAAAAATACTTCCCCGTAATATTTCGGTCACCAACGCAAGTGCCATTAGCCGTGCCGTGTTCTTTTTTGAAATTATAAGCACAAGCGTTAAGGTCTATAGTATGATTTCGGGCGATAATGGTTGAATCACTTTGATTGATAGCAACTATATGATGATCTAAAATCTTTGGTATTCCGTACATACTTTCCTCCGTTATGGCGAGTTTCACATTAGTAGTACAAAAATTTCAACAAGCGATTTTTTTACAGGGCTTAATCGTTGCACAGCGCGAGGATCGCGTGGGCGTAGATGGACGCACACCGCCGCAACGTTTCCAACGGGATAAATTCGTTGGGGGCGTGCATATGGTATTCCTCTCCGGGGAATTCGGGGCCGAACGCCACCCCGTTTTCGGTATCGTGGACGTAGGTGCCGCCACCGATGGCAAGGCACTCGCCCGACAGACCGGTCTGCTGTTCGTACACCCGTAGCAGCGTCTGCACGAAGTGGCTGTCCGAGTCGACGTAATGCGGCTCGACCCCGTCCGAACGGCAGGCAAGTCCTTCCGCTTCGGCGTTTAAGCGTAGGGTGGCGGCGAGACCGTCGGCGGTCTCGCTGACCGGAAAGCGGCAATCCATCGCCGCTTCCAGCGAGCCGTCGGCAGACAACCGACAGATATCCAACGAGGCGGTCAACGGACCGGACACCTCGTCACGGCAGGCGATACCGGCGGCCACGCCGCTGTGATCACCGTGCGGGAACAGGCGGGATAACGCCCGCAACGGCTCGTGATCCCCTTCCAGTTTGGCCAGCACGGAGAGCAGCGCGGTCAGCGCGTTACAGCCCTTGTCGGGGGTGGAACCGTGGGCGGCGGCACCGATGGCGGTGAGGGTGAGATCCTTCCCTTCGGTCAGTACCCAACGGATACCGTCCAAAGCGGCATCCCGCGTTAAGGCATCCACCGCCGCCGGCTCATAGCCGCGAAGCACCGCCGTCGCTTCGGCCGGTACCGCATTGATGACCGAGCCGGCGTTGACCGAAACGATCCCCGCCTTATCGGAGATCGGGGGTAGTTTTGCGGAAAAATACGAAGGTAACCGCCCCTTCTCGATGTTGATGACCGGAAAGTTGCCGTCCGGTGTAAACAGCATCGGCGGGAACGCCTGCTGTTGTTGGTAGTACACCATATCCGCCCCGCCGATCTCCTCACAGCAACCGGCGATCAGCCGCACGTTGTGCTTGAGCGGCAACCCCAGTTCCTTGATAGCGCGCATCGCGTACAGCACCGCCAGCGTCGGGCCTTTGTCATCGATAGCGCCGCGACCGTAGGCGTTGCCGTGCTTGACGGTGAGGGTGAAGGGCGGGGTATCCCAACCGTCCGCCGGTGCGGGGACGACGTCCAGATGCCCCAAGATACCGAGCGCCGGTTCTCCGTCGGTCAGGTCGATGGTTCCGGCATGATACCCGAAATTGCGGGTGCGCATCCCCGCCTTCGCCGCCAACGCGAGGGTGGCGTCCAGACAAGCCGCCACCGCGTCACCGTAGGGATGCTCCCCTTCGGTCGGCACGGCGACGCTGTCAAACGCGACCAGCGTTTTCAGATCCTCTATCAATTCTTCGCTGTGCTGTTCCAGCCAGCGATCCAGTTGTTCGTACATAGCGGTCACTCCTTTGCTATACCATAACCAAACCGTTGCGGGGTTCGGTTCTACGGTATCAGTGTACCATAAAATTTCGGTTTGTGCAATGAAATGCCGTTGATTTCTATAAAAATATGTGGTATAATCGCTGTCAGGAGGCGATGAGTATGAAGATCGCATTGGCAAACGACCACGGCGGTATTGACCTGAAGCCGGCGGTGCGGGACGTTTTGGAAGCCCGCGGATATGAAATTTGTGATTTCGGCACCTTTACCACCGACAGTTGCGATTATCCCGTGATGGCGCAACAGGCGGCGGATGCGGTCGCTTCGGGCAAATGTGCGCTCGGCATCCTCATCTGCGGAACCGGCGTGGGGATCTCGCTGGCGGCCAACAAGGTCAAGGGCATTCGTTGCGTCTGTTGCAGCGAGCCGTACAGTGCGGCCATGTCCCGCCGCCACAACAACGCCAATATGCTGGCCATCGGCGCCCGCGTATTGGGGAGCGAAGCGGCTAAACTTATCGTCGAAACGTGGCTGGATAACGAATTTGAAGGGGAACGCCACCAGCGCCGTGTCGACCTCATCACCGCCATCGAAAACGGCGAAAAACTGTATTGAGATGCACTCGCGGCGGTCGCTTGCGGCCGCCGTTTCATTTACGAAAAAGGAGGGAATACCATGTCCCGACAAACGATCGAACGCCTGCGTGAAGTGATGCGACGGGAAGGGCTGGATGCCGTTTTGGTGGTCACCGATGACTTCCACGGCTCGGAATACGTGGGGGAATATTTCCGTGAGCGGGAGTATCTCACCGGCTTTACCGGCTCGGCCGGCACGGCGGTGGTCACCGCCGACAAGGCGTTGCTATGGACCGACGGCCGCTATTTTTTACAGGCCGCCGACCAACTCGCCGGCAGTGGTATCCAACTGATGAAAAGCGGAGAACCGGACGTGCCCACGCCGGCGGCTTGGCTGTTGGAAAACGTAAAAGAGGGGCAGGTTTTGGGATTTGACGGTCGCACCGTCGCCGCCTCGTTTGCGGAGACGCTGGTGGGAGAACTGCGCCGCCGCCAAGCGCGCGTGAGAGCGGATATCGATCCGGTCGGTGAGATCTGGGAGGAGCGCCCGCCGCTGTCGGCCAAACCGGCTTATCTGCTGGATACCGATCTGGTCGGTGAAAGCCGCGAGCAGAAACTCGCCACCGTCCGCGGGTTGCTGGATGAAGCGGAGGCGGATTGCCTCGTCACCACCTCGTTGGACGATATTATGTGGTTGCTCAATATCCGCGGTGCGGATATTCCCTGCAATCCGGTACTGCTCTCTTATCTGTACCTCGACGGCGGACAATGCTGGCTGTTTTGCCATCCCGATGCTTTCGGGGAACTGGATCGCATCGTATTGCAGACCGCCGGCGTGACCCTCGCCCCGTACGAGCAGATTTACCAAATTGTCCCCCAACTGACCGATCTGACCATCTGGCTGGATCCCGCCAAGGTCAATTATGCGCTTACTTCGCTGTTGCCGCATTCCGCCAAACGGTTGGAAAAGAGCAGTCCGATGGCCGCGCTGAAAGCGGTCAAAAACGAGACCGAAGTGGCGCATATGAAGCAGGCGCACGTGACCGACGGCGTGGCGGTCACGCGGTTTGTGTATTGGCTGAAGACGCAGGCGGTTGCCGAAGGCGCCACCGAGGTGTCCGCCGCTGAAAAATTGGAACGGTTGCGTTTGCAACATCCCGATTACCGTGAGCCGAGTTTTGATTCGATCGTTGCGTATGCTGACCACGGCGCGATCGTCCACTACTCCGCCACGGCGGAGACCGACCGACCGCTGGAAGACACCGGCTTCGTGCTGTGTGACGTCGGCGGTCAGTATCGCGGCGGTACCACCGACGTCACCCGCACGGTGGCACTCGGTAAACTGAGCGAACAGCAAAAGATCGATTATACCGACGTATTGCGCGGACATCTGCGGTTGGCTATGGCCACGTTCCGCGAGGGGATGGACGGCAAACAACTGGATATTTTGGCGCGTCAACCGTTGTGGGATCGCGGTCTGGACTACAACCATGGCACCGGCCACGGCGTCGGGTATATGCTCAACGTACACGAAGGCCCCAACGCTTTCCGTTGGAAGGGTGAATGCGCCGCCCAACAAGCGGGTATGATAACCTCCGATGAGCCGGGCTTGTATCGGGCGGGCGAGTATGGCATCCGCATTGAAAATCTCATCTTGTGTAAGCGGGCAACAACGGCCGGCTACCTCTGCTTCGAACACCTGACGATGGCACCCTACGACCGCTCGGCGATCCTGCCGGAACGGTTGTTGGCGGACGAGCGCGAAGCGCTCAATGCTTACCACGCACAGGTGTATGCAACGCTGTCGCCGCTGCTTTCGGCGGAAGAGGCCGCGTGGTTGAAAGAGGAGACGGCACCATTCTAAGCGGAGGGGTAGATTATGGTAAATGAAAGCGTTACTTTGCGTGACGATCTGGATATCGTCAGTGTCGATCAGTTTGTCAAAGAATTGCGGCCGTTTTCCAAAACGCAGGTGACGGTTACCCGTCGCGGGTACGACGTGGACGGCAAGAACGCCATTCGCTTGGCAGAACTGGGCGCGAAGGCGGGGGATACGGTTATCGTCACCTGCCGCGGGCGCGATGAGGCGGCTTGCTTAGCGGCGGCGGTTTCGATGTTGCGATAAAATTTTTTGCAAAAAAAGTATTGACTTTTCGGGTCGGATATGGTAGAGTAATATCCGGTCCGAAAATATGGGGGTATAGCTCAGCTGGGAGCGCGAAGCACTCAAAGCCAGACCCCACTTCATAATTTCATAAATAAATCACCTAGTATACTTCATATGGGGGTATAGCTCAGCTGGGAGAGCGCTTGAATGGCATTCAAGAGGTCAGCGGTTCGATCCCGCTTATCTCCACCAACTGTATACTAGGTGATTATTTTTTTATTAAAATTTAAATGTCACCGGAGGCTGTGCGCCGTAACGCCGGAAACACACAGGGAATTATTCCGCTGGGTGAGGGGCGATTGACCGTGCTTGCGGAGGGGGATAGGTCACTATTCTCTCCCGCAGGGCTATACGTTAATACAATAAAAATACCGGATAAGGGTGAAGAATTATGAATACGCCAGCACCGATTGCAAGAATACAACAAATCATTGGTATGCCGGAACATCCTTGCGAAGCCATTGTTCGAAATGGTGCCATTATTTGCCCGTACGAGGAAATGGAAGTACAATATTTTCCCGAGGATGCGGGGTTATATCTGATTACAAAAATCGGTGATTCTGCTGAATTGTTCGGCGGGTACGGTGCGCGCGCCACCGCTTCGTTGTACAAAGGATATTTGCCGGTTGTGACACACAAAACACAACAGCAGGGCTGCGACCTGGAACAGACGGTTTTTGCCTGCTTGTTAGATGGGCACACGGTTATTGACGGAAAAGAACCGCTGATTTGTATGGTACGCTTAAATGTGCGCAACACCAGCACCACTGATGCGTTGCGGTTGCCTGTTTCTATCGTGCTTGGAAACTGCATTCGCAAAGTGAATGAAGATGATCCGGCGGAAGTGGCATACAATGTCGACTTTTTAAAGCGTGATACCGGTTTTGCAAATCTGACGGAAGATAGTCGGTTGGAACCGTATCCGTATGAGTTGTATGCAGAAAACAATCTGCTTATCGCGCGTGATCGCGGTGTTGTTTTTGCACCGTCGACTGAAAACGGCGGCGAGCCGACGCGGGATGAAGAGGGTCACATAAACGGATGGCGGTTTGATGTGCAATTGGCGCCCGGTGAATGCAAGCAGATCACCTACCGCTTGCCGTATCTGCCGTTGGATATCAACCGTACCGCAGCGTTGCGGTCGCTGGATTTTGATCACAAGCTTGCAGAGGCAGTCAACGTTTGGGATACACTGTTGGATGCCGGAGCGCAGTTTTCGGTACCCGGTACCGATATTGGTGATTTGTGGCGTGCACAGACGGCCAAGACCTTCATTATGGTGGACAAGCAAAACAAAGGCAGCGCGGAACTGTACGGCGGCGAAATGTACCGTGAATGGGCGGGGACGTACCCTGATAAGCTGCTGTATTATACGCATCTTTCGCCCTCGTTGTATGAGTTTATTTGGGCGCAAGAGGCTGCATATTGGGTCATGGGCATGCTGGACATGCAGGGCTATCATCGCGAGGTGGAACGCTATTTTGAGGTGTTTTTTGAACTGCAAGGTGTGGGAACGCCGGGCGTACAGGACACTTCTTTGTTGCCGGATCCGGCGGTTGCCGCGTCCTTTATGGGGACGACCCCGCACAGTTGGCTCAATAGCTGCGGTGGTGTGCTGTCGG
Organism: Clostridia bacterium; assembly: GCA_017410585.1. Taxonomy (GTDB): domain Bacteria; phylum Bacillota; class Clostridia; order Oscillospirales; family Acutalibacteraceae; genus RGIG426. The sequence goes on along the minus strand of JAFQQM010000003.1, from coordinate 16,542 downwards.
CGATTGCCAGACACTATTTGTTGACAAAGAATAAAGAGTGGATTTTGGAGCACAAGGATTCCATTCTTTCGGCATGCCGTTGGATCAAGGACCTTCGTGCTACCACCAAGCACGAAAGCTATGGGACCGGTTACGGTATTTTGCCAGCCGGTCAAAGTACCGATGCCACCTTTTCGTCCGATCATCTGCAATGGTATTATTCGGATCTGGGTTCGCTGATCGGTTTGCGGGAAATGCTGCCTGTTTTGAAAGAGTGCGGCTTTGCGGAATACGAGGAATATAAAGACGAGGTGGCGGATTATGAACTGTGCTTCTTGAAATCCATCGACGGATCGATTCGCGATCTGGAGGATTTTGAAGAGGACATCTCCCGCTACGATTTCTCGGATTATAAATATGCGGCTGCTTTAAAGAGCTCTTTGATTACCGAGTTTGAAGAAAACGGTGTCCCGACGATCTTTAAGGATGCCATTATCAAGAAGAGCGAAGCGGAGGCGTTGGGGCTCAAATTCTTTGTTCCCATGAGCCCGCAGGTGAACATCCCGATGCGCGTACCGTATTTGGATAACGAGTTTATCTACGCCTTGTGCTACGCGTCCGGCGTGATCGATTTCAGTAGCAGCGAACCACTTTTCGAAGGAGCGCGGCATTCCGGCAAGGATATCTGGGATTGTATTGTGTTGATGGGTAAGCTTGCAAACCGCTACGACATCGGTCAGGGACGTTTCTCGGGGGCCAATCCTTATAACGATTATTTTGCAAAGAAGTTTTTGGATTGTGATGAGGGCGATGATTTTTGCAATATTATCCGCTTTATTAAGCGGTACGCCTGCGATGACGAAACTTATGTTATGGTGGAAACCAGCGGCATTTCTCTGGCAGAAAACTGGTTCCAGCCGTGTCCGTTTGCGTTAAGTATGGCGGCTTTCCGTTCCTGGTTGCGCCGAGCCGTTTTGTTTGAAGACTATGACAACGGTAAACTCGTGATCGGCAAGGCAATGCCGAAAGAGTGGGTTGAGAATGCCTTTACGCTGGAAAAACCCATTGTGATGACGAATGCTGCGAGTTATTTTGGACCTGTTTCGTTGCGGTATGATGCCGAATTGGTTTACAACAGGATCCGCGTGACGGTTCAACTGCAGGACGAAACCCGATTGCCGCGCCAGGTTGAAGTGCGAGCTTGCCATCCATACGGCGGACGTATTTCGTCGGTCAAACTGTGCGGCGAAAGCTATGATGGATTTGATCGCGAAAAGGGCACTGTGCAGTTTGATCCCGCTAACTACAAGGGTCGCGAAGTAACGGTTGAGATCCACTTTTAAGCAAGGCTTTCGGGAGGCAACATGCAAGGAGGATGAATGGATGTTACCGATGTGATGGATGGCGCCACCAATCGCATCGATAAGCGCCAAAACTAAACACGAAACCGAAAAAATCTTCCCTAATAGGTGGGCATTGAGAAGTGCTATTTTTTAAACCAAAACAAAAATTTTTATCCCTCCACCCTTATACAGCACGAAAAATACGATTTTGGGCCAAAGTTTTTTGAAAATTCGCAAATTATTTTCCCTCCTCACATAACGTCAAAAATCAGCCATTTTGTGCATGTGTTTGCGAATTTTTTCAAATATTTTTCTATTCCCCTTAGATAGGCAACGAGAAATCCTAAAATTTAGGTACCTTTTAGAAAAAATTGTCCTCACTTCTTAACTGCCGAATTTTTTATGGAATCGGCGAAAAAATTTTACCCTTCACTAATCAATTGGGACAGATTTTCGAAAGAGTTCAAAATTATTTTTGAAATAAAGCAAAAAAAGTCGTCATACAACATCTAAAAAGATGTCGTATGACGACTTTCGTCCAACGAGATAATATTACTTTTTCTTTCCGCGTCGCTGATAGTCAGCGTTGATTTCTTCGCTCCAATCCGCGCTCAGTGGTGCACTTGCTCGAACATTGCAAACCGCTTTTGCAACCGACTCATAAAGGATATGCGTACCCTCACCATCGGCGTTGTAATTGACTGCTCGATCCTTATCGATGCCATATCGAGCCGCAGTTTCAACCGCATCAATGTTTGCGCCAATAAACAAGAACTCCCAACCGTATTTTTCCTTTTGACGCTCAATCATCTTCTTCACTTGCGCACTGTTGTATCGATGACTGGCGTTTTCTTGTCCGTCGGTTGTGATAACGAACATCGTATGCTCCGGCACGTCTTCGGGGCGGGCGTATTTGTGAATGTTCCCGATGTGATGGATGGCGCCACCAATCGCATCGATAAGCGCCGTGCAACCTCTGACCGTGTAATCGGTATCGGTCATCTTCGGGATATCGCCGAGTTTCACGCGATCGTGCAAAACTTTGCTCTCGTCATTAAAAAGCACGGTTGAAACGTAGCACTCGCCTTTATGCTTCTTCTGCTTTTCGATCATGGAGTTGAACCCGCCGATGGTGTCGCCTTCAAGCCCTGCCATCGACCCGCTTCTGTCCAAGATAAATACGAGTTCGGTTAGGTTGTTTTTCATAATAGAAAACCTCTCTTTCGTTTGATGTACTCATTCTACACCAACCAAAGAGAGGTTAGGTCGCTTCGTATGCGACAAATATTAATGCTAATTTAGAATCCCAAAAAGCTCTTTTTAAATTTTATACCAAAGAAATCTTTTGCTTCGTCCAAATTCATTACGACCCACTCGCGAGAGGTATGTGCTTCAAGAGTTTCCGGCAATTCTTTAATAAGTCTCGCTGCATCATATGTTTGCCCCGCATGATATCTCAGCTCGTTACTTTTAGGAATAACCATGAAAGATTTCCTGCTTGTTTTCCAAGCGTTTCTAATTGTTTTTATAGCGTATTTGCCGGTTACTCGTTCGCTGAAATAATTCTCAAGAGAAAGCGTTTTAATGTACTTCGGAGTTTGATCAGAATACTGATTAATTATATCCACAATTATTTCAGACGAAAATTTTAAAATATCAGGTGCACTCTCTGTTTCTTCAGCACGCAATTGCTCAATCAAATCAGGCATAACCTCGAGCATTCTTCTCAAAAACTCTCTATAAAATGCCGTCCCAATCTTCTGCTGGACATTACGCACTACATTGCTTTTCATAACTTCCGTATTCGTAAGTCCTGCCTCAACACGACATATTACGGTTCGGCGAATTACTTCAGGTGCTACCGCTTTCACATCTTCATTCGCGCTGATAACAACAGCAGAGTAGTTGGTCAGATGTTCATTTACACCGAAATCATCATTTTTAATCGTTTCAATAGCATGCTGATTAAAGCGATTGTTTGTTAAGTCATCGACAATGATCGGCGCACCCTGCACCGTTCTTTTAAGAGCTTCAATACTTGAACGGGTAAAGTCCGGCGCAGAGACTTTGGGCTTTTGGCCAATCATCATTTTCAATAACGTTTCTAAGAAACTTGTTTTCCCCGCTTTACTTTGACCATATACCAATCCGAAAACGGGATATGGCAATTTGTTTTGATCATAACGTGCCGCCATATCACGCATGGTCGCCATAAAAGGAGAGCAGAAAAACCAGTTCGCAAATTCAAAATAGCGATATTGCATTCCTTCATAATCACCATGGAATTTTTTATAACCTTCCATATAGCTTATGAATAAGTCCACATCGTGTTTTATTTCTTCGTTGGAAGGACTTAAATCCAATACTTCTCCATTTAAGGTCGCCGTTTGATTAAAGGCATCGATTGCTAATTGAGGATACTCACTGCGCAATTCCTTTTCTCTTACACTTTCATCTTTGATATGTCGTCGCAATTTAATAAATGTTTCCGGATTCAACAGTATCTTGCCTGTTTTCTTTTCCGCTTTTGGCACAATAGGTGTTAATGTCTTCGCTAAATTTTGAGTATCCAAAATAAAATTAATATCTTCCACCTTTTCCTTGTCTGTTTCTAAGGCCAACACCTTTTTGACTTTTACAGTTTCAGCAATAGGAAGATTATCTATGTTGTCAGTAATATTGGCAATATCAATTGCCTTGTATGTGATTTCATCGGTACTATTCTCTTTAAGCGAGTCAAAAACATCCTTATACCATTCATATGCCTGCTCGCCATCAATATAGCAGATATTCTCTCTTTGTCTGCCGCCAAACGCATTATACGACATATTGGCAGAACCCATTACGACTCGCTTTCTGCCATCGTTTGCTTCTAGCAAATATATTTTTTCGTGAGAAATCTGCTTTCGTGCAACATAAAATTTTGTCTTTCCACTATCAATTTTATCAAGTAAATTAATCTTCGACTGGGTTGCTTTTTCACGCATTCTTTCAATGAGATTATTCTGGTATGCAATTATTTCGCTCATATTATACGAAATTACGCTTTCGCACCCAAAGATAACCTCGGAATACTCAAACATATCAAGCAACTTATAAACGAAATTTATGCCCGAAGAAAATGTTATAGCGCGTAATTTGTCAAACCCATCAAATAGTTCTTTCCATTCAACAGTTTCGGCTCCCACATACTCCATTTTAACAACGTCAAGCTTGTTGCTATCGAAATGCTCTTGAATTTCATCTGTGTCAAATAGAGACAAATTATACTCATTATTATTTGTTGCCATATTCAATCTCCAATCAGATTAAATTTGATAATTAAGCCCGTATATATTAATTATCCCGTATCTGTTGTCCTATAAAACGGACTTTAAGCGTTTTGTTTACAGATTTGCTCTCTGTAGGCTCTAACCATAAATGAATCCAAATCATAATATTTGCAATCGAAATATTTGCAAACTTCTTTCAATTCTTCACTAGACTCTATTCCGCACTCGATTGCAACTCTTTCTTCTTGACTAAGTCCATCGTTACAGGTTTCCTCTTCAAGTACCAGCTCAAAGCATTGATTAACTAATCGTAAAGGGGATATTTCTAACTTTTCCGCTAAATCTGCTATTTGACAACACGTATCAAAATCGAATCCATATTCTTTTGATGCGTTCTCTAAGCCGATCAACAATTCTATATTGTAAGATGAAATCCTTTCATTGTTTTCAAGCGCTTTAAATATACGGTTCATACGCGTATCGCTATATTCGTTGTTAAAATCATTTAGGCAGTATCTGTTATTAGGTATACTACTTCTCCCTTTACGAATATCGTTTGGCGTACATTTGTAAAACGCTTTCATTGCTCTCGTAAATGCGGATTGATCAGAATATCCGTAATCTAAAGCAATGTCACAGATCGGTTTTTCTAAATTACCTTGTAACTCTTTTCCTGCAAAATACATTCTTCGCTCGCTTATATAGTGAAATAGTGTGTCGTTAGTAAGAACAGAAAAACAATTTCCAAAAGAATTACTGTTGAATCCGATCAAACTATAGATACCTTTCTTGAGTTCTTCAGTATTCATCTGAATGTTTGCATCAATATAATCCATAACTAAGTCAAATTTGTTTTGTTTCATATTTCAGTCCTCCTTTTCATGTCCAAAGAATATCATAAATTCAAGAAAACATCTTGACAGAATTAAATAGAAAAATGTCAAAACACATTAAACTCAATTACGGATATAACTTTCATTAGCAAAACTTAAAATTCTCCCATTCGGTTTCCTTAAATCCCACAAGCACGAAATTATCGCCGATGAGTAACGGCCGTTTGACAAGCATACCGTCAGTTGCGAGGAGTTTCAACATTTCATCCTCGCTCATTTCCGGCAGTTTGTTTTTAAGATCTAACGATTTATAAAGCAGACCGCTTGTGTTAAAAAACTTCTTAAGCGGCAATCCGCTTATGGTATACCATTCGGTCAATTCTTCCAGCGAGGGATTATCGAGTTTAATATCTCTCAACTCATAGCCGATTTTGTTATCATCCAACCATTTCTTTGCTCTTTGGCAGGTGGTGCATTTGGGGTAGCAGATAAATTTAATCATAGTTTCACGCTCCAAGTAAACTTTGATCAAAGGCAAACAACGCTTCGTTGATTTCAAAGATATTGTAATTGCCATTGCTTATAAAATATTCGATGATGATATCGAATTTGTTGCTATGAGAAAGGGCAAAACCCGCCTTTTTCAACATATCCTCGGTCTCGTTAAGGGAAAGTTCCAACGAGATAGCAAAGGCGATGGCTGTAGGCTTGCTCGGCTTATAATGCACGTCACTACGAATTTTAGAGAACAACTTACGGTCGATGTTCGCTTTCTTGTAGCACTCGGCATCGGTCATACCCTTCTCATCGATCTTGCGGAGAAGCATTTGCGAAAAACTCTCGTCAATCTGCTTGAGTTTGGCGTCGAGATCTTCCGTCGGCATCATCGCCTTATATTCACACAGATCCGGAACTTGGGGCGCTCTCACGCTTCGGAACGAGCGTCGGATTGACACGCTCTCGCGGCGATAGACGGCACGTTCATCTACATAATGATCGTCGATGTATTCCGCTATATCGGAGAATAGTTTTTCGCCGATTTTGTATGACGCTTTATCGAATATGACGATATAGACCTTCATCTCATTTTCGAGCAGAAAGTCACTAATGACATCAATAGCAACTTTTAATGCTTGATCCTTTGGGTATCCGTATACACCCGAAGAAATGAGCGGGAAGGCAACCGTTTCACAATTGTGCGCTTTCGCCAGAGCCAAAGACTCGCGGTAGCAGGATTCCAGCAAAGCCTTTTCGCCGTGCTTGCCGTCCTCATAAATCGGACCGACGGTATGTATTACATACTTCGCCGGTAGATCATACCCGCCGGTTATCTTTGCTTTGCCGGTCTTGCACCCGCCGAGAGTTTTACATTCGGCAAGCAACTTCGGCCCTGCGGCATAGTGAATCGCACCGTCAACACCGCCACCGCCCAAAAGCGATTCATTCGCGGCATTCACAATGGCATCCACCGCCATTTTCGTTATATCATTTCTCACAATTTCTAATGGCATAGCGATCTTCCTTCGTTTACGTTATTTTTCTGCTATAGAACTCGTGCCAGTTTCTTTCAAAAAACCGTTGCGCGTTTGGTTTGCTTATGGTATACCGTAAGCGGCGAATTTGGCGAGGACGGTCGTTATTATACCACTTCCACCTGACACATTTGCATGGTTTTTAAAGCGGCGGCGTGGCTCTCGGGGGTGACGCCGGCACAGCACGCGGAATCCACCTTCACCTTTGCGTCGGGGAAGGTCGCCTTGATGATGAGCGCATTGGAAACCACGCAGATATCGGTGCAAAGACCGATCAGTTCCACCTCTTCCAGTGTTTCCTCATCCCAATGGGGCCAGCCGAAATTGGGTTTATCAATAATCTTCGCGCCTTCGACGTAAAGACCGTCGGCAATTTCCCAGCCCTTTGTGCCCTTGATGCAGTGCGGAACAGGAAGATGTTTGCCCTCGGTTGTGTCAAGATAGTTTTCAAAATGGGTATCTCTTGTGAAAATGATCTCGTCGCCGTTTTGAACGTATTCCTGAATCTTTTCTCGAACCTTGGGGACGATGGCCACCGCCTCTTTGGTGCCGAGCGCCATAGTAATAAAATCGTTTTGCATATCGACGACAATCAACGTCTTTTTCATTGTTAGACCTCCAATACACGTTTGGTTTGATTTATTATACCATACTTGCATGAGTTTTTCTACCATAATATTAGTTGACGCTGCGCGCCTGCGGGTCGAGATTGCCGTAATAAAACTCTTCAATGAATTTGCCCATATCGTTTTACCTCCTTTGCCACTATTGTAGCAAGGGAGATTTCTTTTTGCGAATGTGTGAAGTCAAAATCGGCACAATTGCACACTAACGGTCTTAACACTAAAACAATCAATGTTCATTAGCGCAAACTTATATTGTAAGCCATTGACAGTATTACAAAAACTGCTATAATAGATTATGCCTATTCGTGTGGCTGACACGAGGGCAAATAAACAAAAGGAGGCTGATTTATTTGGCCAAATTTTTGAGTTTGCCCGTCCTAAAAGTAATGTTGATGCGTAGGCAAGGCAACCACTGATGCAGTTCCTCACTGCAAAGTGAAACGCCTTAGGTAAGAGTGGTGCACATCACACCTATACATATGGCCCGTAGAGTACCTTGCTAAAAAGAAAGGAGATCGGTTAAATTATCCTCTGATTGCAAGGGGGGTAAGCCGTATGCTATTGCGCTAAGGTTTTGGGAAAACAAATGAGGAAAAGACCGCCGATGTGATGTGCTCGGCGGTCTTTTATACTGTGAATTTAGCGCATGCGAGAAACGAACACAAAACTCTGGCCGAAATTGGCGAACATCTTATTTCAGCCGAGATTTTAATAATGCCATTATTCGTCGTCTATTTCTTTTTCAAATATGAATTTGTCAAAATCCTCTTGGTGTTCGCTTATGAATTTTTGGTAAAACTCAGTCTCTCTGAACTTAATAAATATAGGCCACTCACGTATCATTAAGGCGCAAAAACTGTTTGGGTAAGTTTGCGTTAATAATTCGTAAACCTTTTCATTATTGTCAAGTAAACATTCTTTGGCAATTTTGAAATCATCTGTCGCAATCGAAACATCAAAAGACTCTAATAGGCTTACAACATCTTTACCTTGTAACTTTAGTGCATTTATATAATTCACTTCATACATAGCCTTGTTAATATATTGGAATGATCGATGTCTTCGTAATATCCCATAAATATATTCTGCCAGCGAATAATTTTCATTTTGCAATGCTTCGAAACCTAAATTTGCCAAAGAATCATAATGCTCATTGTCAGAACTAATAGCATTCAGGATTTCATAATGCAACGATGCTATAATCTTGTACAAGACAGAAATGGCATTGTCTAGATAATATGAGTCGCATATTAACTTTTGACCCATCGAAACACTGCTTTTATATTTCTCGCTGACCTTGTCTAAATATTTATCATTAACACATCCAGCATTATGAACAAACGCATTTCGCCGATAGTAAATCTCTTCAAATTCCTTTCTGATTGGAATGAATCTATCTACATCAACACTATTTTTTTCCTTTATTTTGTCAAGAGCGTTTAAGGAATCAAACATATTTGATTCAATTTCACGTTCTATCATTTTGCCTAGAATATCTCCCAAATTGCCTTCCAACAATTCACAAACGGGGATTTTCTTGTCTTCAAAATAACATTTTGGATTGTATAATACTAGAGTTTCATATACAGATGCCAAAAACTGCTCAAACGAAATAATGATATTACTCAATATTGACTTAGCAAAAATGTTTTCTTGATTGTATACATATTTCTTTTTCTTTCTAGCAGTTGACGGGTCAAACTCAGCGCCTCGATAATCGTCGTGTAATGAATATTGTAATGTATCTTGATCGCTATTGAAATTAATATCTATTACATCCTGTACCAAAACACCAGGTTTGATTTCCGTAGACTTGATACTTTCCAAACGAGAAAGTTTATCCTCTGGATCTGCTTCATACACAGAATCCATTAGTTTGGAAATTTCAATAGCTAGTTCATACTTTCCAGAAAGCCGGTCTTTTTTAGTGGTGATAGAGTCTCGAGTTTGTATATAATAGTCGTTTAAAGCTTCTAAATCAACAATGACATTATCAAAATCCGAAAGGACCTTTTTAACTAAGTTTTCTCGGTCGCTCATAGCATTTATCACTCCTTTTTCAACATTATACTCCAAAATCTCACAATTTGCAACACCGTAGAAGTTTAATGTTCTAATAACGAAAACATCTCTATAGATAATCAAATGAAAATCAAGAAAAGCAAGCGCTCCCGTAGGAATTTCCTATGGGAGCGGTGCTGTTTTTCGGGGGGGGGTAATTTTGCGTGTGTTGGGAGAGCGCTTGAATGGCATTCAAGAGATAAGTGGGATCGAAAGCCCGTAAAGAAAACAGTCCGGTGGACTGTTTTTAGGGCGTGGATCTGCTGTCGCTTCTGCCTCGCACGCTAACGAATAGCCGGCGTAGAAACCGCCGCATCGCACCGGCACGCTTATCTCCACCATCGGTTCGTCAAGTTTTATTTTTTTGCCCACTCAAATTGAGTGGGTATTTTTTGTATGCGTTGAAAAGTGTCTGATTGTATGATATAATAAAGCCACCCAAATAGCAACAATGCGGAGGCGCCTAACAAATGGATACAAATTTTGATGTTAACAAGGTCTTTCAAGATAGATTAGCAACAAGTATGGGACTTGATAAGTACCAGTACATTATGGACCAAGTTAGAAAAACCAATATTGCCACCGATGCTGTTTTTCAAAGAACTTTTAACGGTTTTTACATAGTCAGGCGTAATGAAACATGGCGAAAGGTCTATTATGAATTGTTTGAAAAGGTCAAAACGGAAACGCCAACCTTTGAGAGTATTCTAACATATATGTACGAACAAACTGGCAACATTGAGCCATCGTTTTCCAGTAAAATGCTTGCGTCCATATTCCCCGAAAAACCAATCTGGGACCGCTATGTGGTTCAGAATTTAAATATGGAATTAGTTGGCACAACCAAGCAAGAGCGATTAGAAAATGCCATTATCCTTTATGCCAATATAGAGAAATGGTATGCAGATTTCTTGCAGACAGATAAAGCAAAAGAATGTGTGGAAGTGTTTGACTGGGTGATGCCCGATTATAAACACATATCGAACATAAAGAAAATTGACAGTATTTTGTGGAGCATCCGATAAACTCCGTTCAGCCGAGCAGAGCCGTATCGCTCTGCTCGGCTTTTTTGTTATGCCGCGATGTTTACGCCTTGCGTGGCATTCGAGAGATAAGCGCGAAAGCGTTGATTTCTGCTTGTGATAGTGATACAATGGTAGCGGAAATCGAAAGGGAGGGGTGAGACGATGATCTACACCAAACAGACCAAGAAGGCGCTGGCGATTTGTTTTGAGGCGCACAAGGATCAAGCGGACAAGAGCGGGCTGCCGTACGTGTTTCATCCGTTCCATCTGGCAGAGCAGATGGAGGATGAGGTGACCACGGTGGTGGCGTTGTTGCACGACGTGGTGGAGGATACCGATTGGACTTTCGAGGGGTTAGCGGCGGAAGGTTTTGCGCCGGAGGCGATCGCCGCCCTGCGCTTGCTGACCCATAACGACGATACGCTGTATCCGGATTACGTGGCCAAAATCAAATCCGATCCCATTGCCAGAGCGGTCAAACTGGCCGATCTGCGCCATAACAGCGATCTGTCCCGCTTGGATGCGGTGGATGACGAGGCGTTGCGTCGGCGCGAGAAATATTTGGAAGCCATTAGGCTGCTGACCGAATAAGCGAAAAGACCGTTTTGCCGATGGGTGAGACGGTCTTTTTTGTGAATCAAATGTAACAATTTACAATTCGGGGTTGAAAGTTTGGAGAAAAAGGCGTACAATAGGAAAGGATATGTTCATCAATTACGAAAAGGAGGGGATGACAATGGCAAGCGAACACGTTTCGCCGGAGAAGGAAACCGGCAAAGCGCGTCACGGTAAAAAACCGGAAAAGCAAGTGCAACTGGGTAAGACCAAGAAGAAAGGCCGCGGTCGCATTGCGCTGGGCGTGGTGATGAGCACCTTCGGTGCGATCTGTTTGGTGCTGGCGATCTTGATCAACAGTATGCTGGCGCGTTTCGGTTCTTCGCTGGATAATGCCACCTTCCTCGAAGAGGATACTCTCAAGCCCGACTACTCCGGCTATGAGCAGGACGATCTGATCGACTACACCCCCGAAGACCTCAGCAAACTGGAGGTACGCGGAAACAACGATTACGTGACCAACTACCTGCTCATCGGTTGCGATTCGCGCAGCGGTGAGCGTGCGCGGTCGGATACCAACATCATTTTGTCTATCAACGACAAGACCAAGACCATCAAATTGGTCTCGATCCTGCGCGATACGTGGGTATATAACCCCGGCTTGGGCGGCTACGACCGCATCAACGCGGCCTTTATGTATGCCGGTTTTGACGGTCTGTTAAGCACGGTGGAGTCCAATTTCTGTCTGGATATCGATCAGGCGGTCATGGTGGATTTCAACAGTTTCGCTTCGGCGGTGGATGCGCTTGGCGGTATTGACGTGGATGTGGATGAGGCGGCCGCTTCTTGGATCCCGAAAGAAGATCCCCACAACCCCGATAGTTTTGCCAAGAGCGAGGACGGTATCCAGATCCGTGAACCGATCGGCTACGAAGCAGGCAACTACCATTTGGCGGGTTTTCAGGCGTTGGCGTTTTGCCGCCTGCGGTACATCTATGCCGACAGCGACATCTCCCGTCAGCGCAATCAGCGCCGTGTGATCTCCGGTTTGATCAAGACGGCAATGCAAAATCCGACCAAGATCTTTAACGTGCTGGATGCGGTGTTGGCGGACGTGACGCTGTACCGGATCAGCAAGGGCGAGATCCTATCCTACGTGGACAACGCCACCAAATATCTCGGCTATAAGATCGAGATGGACTATGAGTTTACCTATCAGAATATGACCACCGCCGGTGGGGCGATGGTACTGACTCTGCCCGATCAGGAACAGCAGTTGATGAACCTGCACGAATACCTGTACGGCGAAGGCGAATAAAAAAACTCCGATGGACATTCCATCGGAGTTTTTGTTTTACAGTAAAGCGTTTTTGCTGATCGAGGCCACACCTTTGGCCACCAACTGGCGGGTGTATTCCGCCATTTGCTCGGGGGTCTCCTTCTGACCGCCGATCATCCAAACTTCCATCATATGCAGGCTACCGCCGAAGATAAAGGAAAAGAGATAATCGGTCATTTTGGGGGTCAATTCCGGATAGAGGATTTTCCAATCATCCAGAGAGCGCGCCTTGATCAGGTGACCGGCGCGACGGAAAAATCCCCAATCGCCGTGCGGCCCCATCAGCACGGTGGTCAGTTCCGCATGCTGGGCGAAGAACTGATAGCAGGGGGATACCAGCGAGAAGGGCTGTTCCCGCGTGCCGATCGGCACGTCGCGGATGGTCGTGGCCAGTTCCTCAAGCATTTCCTGCTCGATCTTTTCCAACATATCGAATACGTTCTTATAGTGCAGGTAGAAAGTACCGCGGCTGATATCCACCTTATCCGCTAACTCACAGACGGTGATATCTTGTACACTTTTGGTTTTCAGCAATTCGGTCAGCGCTTCACGCAACTGCTGACGGGTACGGACTACACGACGATCCATAAAAACATTCCTTTCGCTAACGGTGTTTGTTATCGACATTATGCCATATAACGGACAGAAAGTCAAGAACTGTTCAGGGAAAAATGTCGTTTATGGTTGCGATTTTACAAATGATGTGTTAAAATAAGTAAAGAATGAAAAAACCGCCATTTCATGGGAAACGGGAGTGAGCGTATGAATAATCTAAAGATCATCCGTAAGTTATACGGAGCCACGCAAGACGAGGTGGCACTGTCCATCGGTGTCAGCCGCGTGACCATCGCCAAGTGGGAAGGGGAATTTTCCTCGCCTACCGACGCCCATCTGAAGAAGATGGCGGTGTTTTACGGCATTGATGCGCCGTATTTCTTTGAACAGCCGATTGACGACGAGACCCGCCGCACACTGAAAGAAAACGGGCAGACCGCCCGCGAGGAACGCCGGCGTGACGGCCGCAAGCGTCGGGATATCGACGATCTGGCGGTGCTGATGGCACCGGTCACCTTTGACGATGCGATGGGGCAGTATCAGTTGGCACTCAAGTTGCTCACCGCCCACGCGGTGGAGGGCACGATCGGTGATCTGCGCACCATTTGTGAACTGCACGACCGGATGGGTAACGTACTGCACAATATGCTGGAGCAACGGTTGGCGGAGGAGGATGCCGCCGCGCAAAACAAGGGCATCCCGCTGTTTGAATTACTGGATGGAGAATGACGATGGATTGGATGATCTGTGTGGATGACAACAACGGCGTTTGCTTTAACAATCGCCGCCAAAGCCGTGACCGATCGGTGACGGAAGATATGCTGGCCACCGCCCGTGGGCGGCTGGTGATGACGCCGTATACCGCCAAACTGTTTGCGGATTTTGCCGACCGTGTGACGGTGGCGGAACAGCCGGAGACGGTGGCGGCGGACGGTGATACCTGCGTTTGGGAATTTCCGCCGCCGGAGGGCATCAGCCCCGAGCGGGTGGTGGTCTACCGTTGGAATCGGTTGTATCCCGCAGATGGGCATTTCGCCGTGCCGGCGGGCATGACCTTGCAGCACAGCACCGATTTCCCGGGAAATTCGCACGATAAGATCACCAAGGAGGTTTGGGTACGATGAACAAGAAATGGACGGCATTGCTGGCACTTTTGCTGGCGGCGGTGATCGCTTTCTCCGGCTGTGCGGTGGTACCGCCGGTCGAAGGGGACGACGGCAGTAAGACAACGGTCAGCACGACCACTACCTCCGCCTCCAAGGACGGCGGCAGTACCACGCTCGGGCCGCAGGATGACGATCCCGACCGCGAACAGAGCACCACCTTGTCGGGACAGAGCGGTAGCACGACGACCGGCGGACAAGGCGGCAGTACCGCCTCGTCCACCACCAAAACGACCACCTCGACCACCAAAAAGCCGGTGGTCAGCGACGGGCAGTATCCCGAATTTGACGGCGAAACGCCGTATATCACGCTCGCTTCCGAGCCGTCCTTTACGGCGGCGGAGAAGAGCCGGACCACCTCGTTTGAACGGTACAGCGAACTGGATTCGCTCGGTCGCGCCGGTGTGGCGTACGCCTGTGTCGGCGAAGATCTGATGCCGACCGGAGAACGCGGCTCGCTTTCGTACAAACCGAGCGGTTGGTGGCAGGCTACTTACGACGTTGTTCCGGGCGGTTACTTATACAACCGCAGTCATTTGATCGGTTGGCAGTTGACCGGTGAAAACGACAACGAAAAAGATCTCATCACCGGCACCAAACTGCTCAATAACTACGCGATGTTGCCGTTTGAGAATATGGTGGCCGACTACATCAAGGAAACCGGCAACCACGTGCTGTACCGCGTTACTCCCATCTACGAGGGCAACGATCTCGTCGCCAAGTGGGTGCGGATGGAAGCGTGGTCGGTGGAGGATGACGGTGACGGCATCTGCTTTGACGTGCTTTGCTTCAATGCACAGCCGGGTATCACCATTGATTATGCCACCGGTCGCAGCAGTTTGACCGCCGGTGCGGTGACCACCACGACGGTGGCGGGTACGGTGTATATCCTCAACATCAGCAGCAAAAAGATCCATTTGGAAAGTTGCAGCCGTCTGCCGGCGGAGAAAAATCGTGCGGAATCCACCAAGAGCATTGCCGAGTTGGAGGACGAGGGCTACAGCCGTTGCCAGATCTGCTTGAAAGGATAATTCACAGTTTTGCCACAAAAAGGTTACAACTTACACACCATTTCGACCCGTCGGTCTGCTACAATTAAATAAGAATACTATCAAAAGGAGATCAGATCATGGGTCGTTTTCGCAGTTGGTTATACCGCTTTATGAGTGGACGGTACGGGGCGGATGAACTGTCGCGGTTTTTGTTTATCGCGTATTTCGTCTGTTTCGCGTTATCTTTCGTATTTCAGTTTTTCCGCGATACGCTGTGGCTTTCGCTGTTGCTGGATCTGGTGATGTGGGGGCTGATGATCTGGACGCTGTACCGGATGCTCTCCCGTAACGTCAACAAGCGTTGGGCGGAAAACCAGCGGTATCTGCAACTGCGCACCCGCGTGCGCGAGTGGTTGAAACTGACGCGTGCGCGTCTGCGGGATATCCGCACCAAGCGGTACCGCCGCTGTCCGCATTGTCGGGCGGTGGTGCGGTTTCCCATTAAGCGGGGGGTACACATCGTCTCCTGCCCGCATTGTAAGCAACGGTTTGAGTTAAAAATACGGTTGTGACCGTGGAATTTGAGGGGGATGCACTATGATTCACGCACCGGAGAGACAAAAACTGATTTGGGAATGGCTGGCGGTCGCGCCCAAGCCGGTGACCGGCAGTGAACTGGCCGATCGTTTAGGGGTGAGCCGGCAGATCATTGTCAGCGATATGAACGCTCTGCGGGAAAAACATCCCGAGATCGTTGCCACTCGCCGCGGCTATTGTCTCAGCGGTGCCACCGTGTATACCCGCGTATTCAAGGTGTTCCACAGCGATAAGGAGATCGGCAAGGAACTGGAGTTGGCGGTCAACGCCGGTGGGTACGTTAAGGACGTCTTCGTGTACCACCGCGCTTACGGTCGGCTGACCGCCGCACTCAATATCCGCACGTGCGACGACGTCAAGGTGTTGCTCGAAAAGATGCAGAGCGGCAAATCGCGGTCGTTGCTCTCGACCGCTTCCGGCTACCATTACCACACGGTGGAATCCAACTCGGTGGAACGGTTGGATGCGGTGGAAGCGGCGTGGAAAGAACACGGATTTTTGCTGGACGTTGCCCCCGACGCCGAAAGCATTTCGTAAAAAAACAAACTCCCGATGGCTTGCCATCGGGAGTTTTTGTTGTAAACGAAAACCACGCATAGTCGCGCCTCCCTCTGAGGTGGGGGGTGGAATTTTGCGTAGCAAAAAGAAGGGGGGAGAGGAAACGGACGAC
>JAFQQM010000002.1 GCA_017410585.1 Clostridia bacterium | reverse complement strand
GATCTATCTGTAATGCTTTAACCGTGCTTCACGAACGAGGACTTGTCCACCGTGATATAAAACCTGAAAACGTTATGATAGCTAAAGATGGCAGAGTGATCTTAATTGATCTTAATGCCGCACGCCAAATATCAAACGCAAGTAAAGATACCGTGATTATGGGCACTGTAGGCTACGCTTCTCCTGAACAGTTAGGGGTAACGCAAAGTGATGCTCGAACAGATATCTATGCACTCGGCGTTTTACTTAATGTTATGATCACCGGCAAGCACCCGAGCGAAAAATTAGCAAAAGGAAAAGCCGGCAGAATTGTCCGCAAATGCACAAGCGTAAATCCCGACGAACGATATCAAACAGCCGAAAAACTTGCCCATGTGTTATGAATTAAAATCGGTATTCTGATTGGTGCAGTTTGTGCATTGTAATACAGGTTGCAATTAAGGAAAGCAAGTAATTAGGTTTATAAAGCAAAATTATCTCCCTGCCGAGAAATCGGCAGGGAGATTTTTGCTAAAGTGTATTGCGCTTATGACTGAAATGTGATATGATGAATTAAACAAGCAATCTCTCGGGAGGGCTACAGGAAATGAATGCTCACAAAAAGAAAATAATTGCACCGATTATCATAACGGCTATTTTGATATTATATTACATTACATACTTTGGATTCTTAATTTCTTTGCTTAACGGGATTTGGAAATACGTTCTGGGCATTATCCCGCTTGTTCTTTCGGGAATTATGATTTATGTATGCATAGAGAGAATTAATGAAATAAAGAAAGGTGAGGAAGATGATATTAGTAAATACTGATTTTATCAGCGGAAAAGAATTGGAGACGCTATCTCTTGTGAAAGGAAGCACAATTCAATCAAAGCACATTGGCAAAGACATTGCGCAAAGCTTCAAAACCTTGGTTGGCGGAGAACTCAAGGCCTATAACGAAATGATGAATGAGGCGCGTGCCCTTGCCACCAAAAGAATGGTTGCAGAAGCCGAAGAATTGGGTGCGGATGCGATTGTGAACATTCGTTATGCTTCTTCTGCTGTTGTGCAGGGCGCTGCGGAAGTAATTGTATATGGTACCGCCGTTAAATTCGTTAATAAATAATTTCCCTCTTTTGCGGATAGCATCACAGGCTGCAATTAAAGAAAGCAAGTAATTGCTGAATTTATAAAACAAAAAAATCCGCCCGAAGAAATTCGGGCGGATTTTTCTTGGCAAAGTCCTTTTAATTGGACAGTTAATGTGGTAATATGGATGAAAGAGGTGAGCAAAATGGATATGCAAAAAGCGTTTGATGAGCACGACTTAATTGATATGATGTTTGAAAGTACAGATATTGATACTTTTAAATTACTCTGGAGCAAAGATAAAGATGCGAAAAAATGGAGTGAACTTTTGCATTCGTGTTACTGGGAGCAAAGTTATGAAAGTGTCGGCGGTGACGAAGGATTCCTTGATGACCCTCCTATAAATGAAAAGAGATTAAAATATTTAGAAGAACTGATAACATTTTTAGAAGAGTCAGGTGTTAAGGCGGTGAATGAATCTCCCGGTATATAATTTCCCTCTTTTGTGTATAGCACCAACGGCGGGGGCAAGGGCTCTATGGCTACAAAAAGGTGTTGAGTTACTTGACAACCGTATTGCGATGTGATAGAGTGACAGAAGGAGACCCCATTTTCTATTTTTGGAGGTAGATGATGACCGATATTTCTTCTGTTTTTGAATGGCTGAACAGTCCGGAAGGCTCGCGGTATGCTTTGATCGCTGTGGCGGTGCTGGTCGTGTTGATCGTTATTGTCCGCATCGTACGGGCTGCCAAGAAGCGGACCCCGACCGAAACGCCGACGGTGACGACAAACTACACCCCCTCCTATTCTTCTTCGCCCTCTTCGTCCTCTTCCGGCGGTACCGCCAAGATCTTTGTCAACGGCGGTTCGCCGTTTTCCGGCGACAAGATGGGCAAGATCGCGGTGGACGGGCGGTCGATGAACGTGTATTACAGTGATCTGCCGTTGGAGATCACGATTCCGGCCGGTCGTCGGCACGTGGTGGTCGAGGGCGGTCTATACGGTGATGCGCGTATTGATCGCTACATCGATTTCGATGTGCTGGACGTGTGGACGGTCGACCTGCCCGGTAGTGGGGATGCGGACGTTATCCGCCATCAGATGATCGGGTATTCCGAATACCGTTCGGCTCTTTCGAGTGCCGGTTTCTCCCCCACCCGCAGAAGTTTGTAATGCCCCATCCCCACCGAATGATCGGTGGGGATTTTTTGTTGCAGCGCGGGAAAGAACGTGGTATAATAACGATAAGAGGTGATGTGAGTTGCCAAAACAATATACCTTTGAATTTAAAGGGGCGAAACAAGATTTTTTGAATGAGTTGGATAAGCATCCACATCACACATCAGCCAACGGAAATAAACATTATATATTTCATGATTGTATTATAGATATTATCGACGGCTCACCTCGTTTTGGCATACAACGAGGAGGGCATTCCGGTGGATATTGGTATATGCCAACGATAACGGAATATGAGGATCACATTGAACTGTGCGGAACGATCGAGTACATCGGATATCAGGGAAAGCAGTCGCTGATCGAGAAAGTAACCGATAAGATCGTTGAAATTTTGTTAGCCATTCTGCTCTTTCCGCTTTTTGTGATTTTCTGGCTTTATGTGTGGATAAGCAAATGGATTCGAAAACTTTTTCGCAAACCGCCTGTCACGGAAATAACGACGGAAGATAGGTTATTTGATTTAATGGAAAATTGTCTAGGCTGTACCAGAAAAGGATGAATGTTATGACGCTGAATGAATTTCGGATCAAGCACAGTACGCTGATGGAACAGTATCAGTTCATGGAAGCGCATCTGGAGGGGATCTATGCCCATCTCTCCGGTCGGTCGTTCCGTGAGGCGTTGCAGGAGGTGGAAAACGTCAGCATCTCCCGCGTGCTTCGCGAGATCGAGGAGCAGGAGCAGGAACGCGGTATCGCCCTTTTCACCGCCGAAGAACGGGAACGCCTGCGTGCCGCCACCGCCCGCCGGAATTTTTGGTGTCACGATTGCTATTTTGAACTGACCTTCAACCGCTTTGGCGGCGGTCCGAAGCATCGCGCGGATATCGAGCGACTACACCGTGACTTAGCAGAGGCCACCGCCCTGCGCAAACTGCTGTATGACAAAAAGCGTGAAGCAGACGAGATCGGATAACCAAAATATACCCCCGCCCTTTAAAAGAGCGGGGGCTTATTTTTGCGAGGGTTACGAAGACGCCTGTTTGTCGGCGTCTTCGGCAAGGACGTTGCGGAGGACGTTGCGGTAGATGCCGGTGAACTGCGCCTCGGCGCGTTCGACCTCGTCCCAAGACATCGTCCCCTCCTCCAGACGGGCGCGGATGCGCTTCGCCTTTTTGGTCAACCGCGCAAACTCACGGTTGATGTTGCCCATCGCCAGTGCGGCGGTGGGGTCGGAATAGTAACTCATACGTGTACCTCCTATATGTGGTTGTGGATATAGGCAGGCAAATAAAAAAGCCTACCCTGCAAACGGACAGAATTCCCCTAAGGAAATTCTAATCTGTTACAAGATAAGCCAAATTTTCGTGAACCCATCATAGCACATCGTCGGTGGGATGTCAACCCCTAAAACGAAAATTATCGAGCAGAGTTGGCCACGACGTTACACACCAGAAAGAAACTGGATTTTGCTTGCAAAACGGTGGGGGTGTGTTATAATGGTATTAAATATATAAAGCGGTTCGAAGCGGACGCAATTTGACAGGACGGTGGCAGTATGGCACAACAAGGCTACGGCAACTTTGCCTTTCTTTACAACATCAACAACAATCTATACGAATTATTGTATGAGGCGGAGTCCAAGGCACGGATCAACTACCGTGCCTGTGGCAAGGTGTTGCGTGATGCGTTGGAGAATTACATCGAAGGGGTCATCAATAACCATCTGTTGAGCGGCTACTTCCCCGACGGTACCGAGTTATATCGCAAGATCAACGCCTTGAACAGCGAGGCGGAGATGAGGGCGGCCGGTTATCTGCAATCGGGCGAGACCTTTGAAGACCGTCCGCTGTTGCCCCGTATGGAGAATGTCACCTATCTGTGCGAAGACGGATGCGAACGCACCGGCAGTTACTGGGATTTTATGCGCCGTTACAGCAACAGTTGCTCACATCCGGAAATTAAGCCGACCAACCCCAAACCGTGTTATGCCAACGTGTTGCTGTGTCTGCGCGGATATCATCTGCTGATGCAACGGCATTTCCGCAGTCGTCTGCCCAAATCGGTGTCCGGTTTTAACGAAGACAGAATGCCCATCGGGGATTACGTGGTGTACGAGGCGCAGGTACCGGCGGATAAAGAACGCTCCAAGTGTGTTAAGGAATATTGGGGGCATAAATTGGATGAGGACGGCGTGCCGGAAGAGTACGTGCTGATTCGTACTTACGACCGCAACAGCACCGACGAGACCTTTATGCTTCGCAATCAAAACTGCTTTACCGAGGCCAAACAGCATTCCCACACCTTTGTGCCGGAAGGAATGGCGGGTCTGAAAGAACTGACCAAATTGTCTTCCGCCGCCAGCGATCAGTATATCATCAGTTACAGTTTCAACCGTCAGCCGCTGCCGTTGGAAAATGAGTTGCTGGCGGGGATGACGCTGGAACAGCGGCTGGGTCTGTGCCGCAAGTTGGTGTCCTACCTCAACAAACTGCATACATCCTCGACCCCCATTTACCACCGTTTACTCAACTACGAATGCGTGTACGTCTGCGATTTTAACGGCGAGTGGTATCCCTATATCGTCAAATTCGATCACGCCAAGATCGTGACCGAAAAGCAGTTGGGGACGGTGCTGATGAACGCGGTGGAGAGTCAAAACTATCTCCGCAAATGCGGGCGCGAAAAGTATCTGCCGCCGGAATGGCTGGCAATCGTGAACGACCCGTCGGTGGCGGATTGGGCGAAGGTGGATATCTACGCGCTCGGTGTACTGCTGGCGGACATCCTGCGGGGTGAGGTCGGCGGTAAAAAGGTGGAATTTGACGAGTTGGAGGAGTTGGGCGTCTCCGACCTGATACTGGATATTTTGGAAAATATGCTGGCGGAAGCACCGAAGGCGCGCGCTTCGATGGAGACCGTCCAAGAATTTTTTGAAGAGAACAGGTGATCGAGATGGACTTGACGATCAAGCGTGAGCGAACGTACCGGCTGTTGGAAGACAGCCGGATCGTGACCGGCAACGGAGCCTTGTATAAGGCGCAGGATCTGGCGCTGGGGCGGACGGTGGCGGTCAAGCAGGTGCGTATTCAAGGAGAAAACCGCTTCCAGAAAAACCAAAACGTGCAAAAAGCGCTGTCGGAAGTGCAGGCATTGGTGGCGATCAAGGATACCGACGTCCGCGTTCCCACCGTTTTCGATACCTACTACGACGAGCCGGCCGGCGATTTGTATATCGTGATGGAGTGGATAAACGGCGTTCCGCTGACCGACAAAATGACCGTGCCGGCACCGCAGTTTTTGCGGTGGATGGTCGATCTCTGCTTTATTTTGGAACGGATGGAGCGCAAACGTCTGTATCACAAGGATATCAAACCCGCCAACCTGATGATCTCGCGTGCGGGTCAGTTATATCTCATTGATTTTAACATCACCATTGCCGCCGCCAATCTGGTGGAAGGGACGCTTCATTATAAGGCCCCCGAAATGTCCCCCGGTTCGATCTATAGCGGGCGGGACAAGGCGGATATGTTTGCCATCGGGGTGATGCTGTACGAGTACTTCACCGGCGCTGTGCCGGTGCGGACGGTGGACTACGCCCGCAACCGCCAACGCGGGCCGCAACAATGGGATCTGTTTGTACAGCCGAAGGAGAAAAATCCGACGATGCCCGAGTCGCTCAACGCCATCGTGACCAAATGTATGAAATTAGATCCCAACGAGCGCTACAGCAGCATTTCTCAACTAAAACAAGCGTTAAAGGAAGCAGGTGACGAACTCCGTGGAAAGCCCAAACGAGTTGACCCGTGAACAACTGTTGCAGCTGGAAAAAGGTTTTCGCACCGAACTGGCGGTGTTGGTCAAGCCGGAGGCGCTGATCCCCTTCCCGAAGGAATTGGAGCCGACTGTCTACGAGACGGACGCGTTCGAGAGGTGGCGAAAGGATGAGTAATTACGTCAGTTTTCGTCCGCAGGATGCCGTCCTGCCGGGATACATCCGTTTTTCGGTGACCAAGAGCGCGTTTGCCAAACTCGGCCGAACTTCCGACGAGGCGTTGGCGCGCCTGAAAGCGTTTTCCGCTTCCAAGACGTTGCTGGCGGTCAAGGCCAAAAAGGACGATTGGGTGGAATTTTTCACCGCGGCGGGGACCTACGTCTGCGTTCCGAAGGACGACGGGATGCTGGTCATCGGCTTTAACGAAAACGATTTGAAAAAGCAAAACTACGTGATGAAGTTCGGCGTTTGTTTCCAAGTGTCGGACGGCATCATCGTGCAATTAAATCTCACCGATCACGATCTGTACATCGACGTGGCCAACGGCAGCCAGTATGGCAACCATGCGTTTGAAACCAAAAACGTCAGTCGGGCGGTGGCTCTTATCTGCCAAAAGGTGACCCAATCGGACGCGCAGGCGCAGGCCGAGATCGACGGCGTTGAGGAAGAGGAATACCATCCCGAGCGGCGGTTGGACCATTTGTTGCAACTGTCGGAGAGTTATTCGATTCTCGCCAGCCAGTTGGAAGAAACCAAAGCGCAGGCGATCGGCAAGGTCGCCTACCACGGTATCGAGGCGGTGGAATACGACCGCGTCGACCGCGTCTGCTATCAATTCGGCGTCAGCGACCTCAAGGAGGATACCTTCAAAGTCGGCGTGCAGGTGGAGGTCGAGGATAGCGAGGGATTCACCCACGCCGCCTCCATTACCGAACTGGTCAAGGAGGATACCGACGCGCCCGCCACCGCCGTTAAACTGCTGTTTAACGACCAGATCGCCATTGATCAATTTGATAAGCAGGGTTGGTTCGGGCTGTCTTTCTCCACCGTAAACAAGGACGTGCAGTTGGCCGCTAACGAAAAGATCCGTACCGGCGAGGCGGCCGCTAAATATATGGATAACGTGCTGGGACGGCATACCACCGCCGGCTTTGAAAACAAGGATCTGCGGGCGGTCAAGGAAAAACTGCAGCAAAAGAAATATCCCCCGAACAAGAGCCAGATGGATGCCATCTGTGCCGGTATCAACACCAAGGACGTGTTTTTGGTGATGGGACCTCCCGGCACCGGTAAGACCACCGTTATTCTGGAATGGGTCAAGTACTTCGTTACGCAGGAGCATAAGCGGGTGCTGGTTTCTTCCCAGAACAACAAAGCGGTGGATAACGTTTTGGCACGTATTGCGGAGGAGCCGGATATCGACATCATCCGTGTCGGTTCGGAGGCGAAACTGCAATCGGAAGTGATTCCGTTTATGTTTGAAAACAAGGTAGCCTCCTTGCGCCGCTCGATCGCGGAGGATACCGATGCCAAATGCCGCCAACTGGATGCGCTCAACAAGGAGTGGCAAGCCTTCGGCGAGCGGATGGAAGAGATCCGTCGATTATACGTGCAGTTGACGCTGGCGCATACGCGTCTGCAGGAAAAACTTAAGACCGAATTACTGCCGCATTATCGCTTACTGCGAACGACGCAGAAGAGTTTGGACGGACACGAAATGCATAAAAAGGCGCTGTATGCGCTGATGCAGAAACTGGCAGAGCAACTGTTAAAGCACGAAAACGCCACCGGTCTGTCCCGCTTTTTTACCGGTTTCGGCTACAAGAAAAAGTCGGCGCAGATGAAGGAATATTTGTCGCAGTGGGATGCGCTGATGCAGACCGAACAGCAACTGAAAGAGCGGTATCTTCAGGAACGTCGAACCTACCTGCAACATTATCTGCGGCTGTTATCCAACGACTATCGGGAGTACAACGATAAACGGCACGCGTATCAGGCGGATTTTGCCCGCCTGTCGGTCAAACCGGCGCGAGATGAGGCGGATATCTGGGATCTGTTTCGGGATGCCCGTGCGGTTCCTCTTCGCAGTGCCGACGATTGCACCGCCCAGCAACAAGCGATCCTGTCGGCGCAGGCGCGTCTGGCGAAACTTCGCCGGACGTTGGTTGCGTGGAAAGAGGATATGGAGAGCAAACAAAACTACGCTTTAAACGAGATCGTGTTGGAATCGGTGGATCTGGTGGGTGCCACCTGCATCGGTATCAACTCGCAAAAGCGATTTGCCAACCTCGATTTCGACGTCACCATCATTGACGAAGCGGGGCAGATCCAAGTGCATAACGCGCTGGTGCCGATGAGCGTCTCCAACAAACTCATTATGCTTGGTGACCACAAGCAGATCCCGCCGACGGCGGATAAGGAACTGGTCAAGTTGTGCGAGCAAAACGACGTTGACCCGTCGTTGCTGTCGATGAGTTTGTTTGAGAAGATGTACAACGACCTGCCGGACAGCAACAAGATGATGTTGGATACCCAGTATCGGATGCCGGCGGAGATCGCCGATACCATCTCCGAGTGGTTCTATGACGGAGAATACTACTCCCCCGATTTCAAGCGGAATTTGGAAAGCCGGATTTCGAAACTGTCGGACAAGCCGTACGTCATCATTGACACCTCCGGTGAAAAGGGACGTTTTGAGACTCCCGTACCGAAAGCGGGCAGTTACAATCAGATGGAGACGGATATTATCGCGGATATCATTCGCCACATCGCCTCCGAGCCGGATGCGGATCTCAAGGAGATCGGGGTCATCTCGGCGTACAAGTCGCAGGTCAAGCGCATCAAAGCCACCTTAAACACCTTCCTGCCCAAGGCGGTGACCAACGAAATGGTCGCCACACTGGACAGTTATCAGGGGCAAGAGAGGGATATCATCTTCTACAGTTTCACCAAGACTTCCACCATCGACGAGGAGGAACGCCGTATCGGTTTCCTTAACGAATTGCGTCGTTTGAACGTGGCAATGACTCGTTGCAAGAAGATGCTGGTGCTGGTGGGCGATATGGAATTTCTCGGTTCGTGCGACCACTGCGACAAGGACGAAAACGGGTACGAGATCTACAAGCAGAGCGAGCGGGAATTCGGTGATTTTATCCGCAAGATGTTAGAGGACGTCCGCGGCGGACGCGGCGAGTTGATCCCCTACCGTGAATTTATGGAAAAGTGGAAGGAGGGGAATGATTGATGTCCAACGAAACACAGCATAAAAGCAGCAAGTATGAGGCAATCAACGTTTTAAACTTCCTTCGCGGCCGCTACAGCCGCTTTGCGTTTGGCGAGGTGGAACTGTTTGCGCCGGTCTACTACCCCGTCGCCATCGTGGAGATGCAACTGGAAGAGCGCACCTTTGAGGATTTCGAGACGGTGCATCTGGCGGTGTTGCGGCTGATGGAGTTGGGCATTACCGACTACAAACTGATCGGCGCCACCCTCGGACTCAGCCCCAACTACGTGTTTAAAATTCTCCGTATTCTGACCGGTTTCGGGCATATCAACGGCGCACAGGTCACCGAACTCGGCCGCCAGTCGCTGGCAGAGGAGAAAAAGATCACCACCAACCGCACCCGCCAGAAATTTCAGGTGGATGCGTTGACCGGCCAGTTTTTGAAGATGGACGGGGTGGTCTCCGAAAGTATGCTCACCGAGCGGGACAAGACCCGCTTGGTGGTGGCGCACATCGACCATCTCGACGGGGTGACGGTGGAATCGCTCAATAAGCAACTCACCGGCGAAGACAGCGGCAAATATCTCTATCATCGGTCGGATATCCTCCACGCCAACGTCACCGCCATCACCGACGTGCGTTGTGTGGAGATCAAGTACGCGCAGAGTTATATGCTCAAGATGAAGGATGCCAAAGAACTGTTTGTGTTTGCCAAACTGTACGACCGCACCAAGAAAGAAATGAAAGACCGCTTCTCTTGGGGAATTCTTCGCGGCATCAAACTGGATCGGTTCTATACCCCCATCGGCTTTGATCCGAAGGATAGCCGCTTGGCCAAGATGTATAAGCTGTTATCCGAACAGCGAGAGGAAGTGGAATGGGAAGAAGAGATTCCCAAGGCGCTTTGCCGGATCTATCCGTTTGAGGAGGACGATCTGGTAGTGGATACCGACCCGCCGGCGGTGTGGATCTCCACCGAAGGACTGGGCGTCTACCGCGATTCGTTGCTGACGATCCTGTGCGAACTGTACCAAACCGGCGAGTATACCTTTACCGGTGACTACCTGTACGGCGCGGTGTGTAAGTTAAAAACCACGGATAGGGATCTGCGCGCACTGGCCAAACTGGTCGCTCAAAAGGCGGATAAGCATGGTTTGTCAACCATCAAACAGAAACTGCGGGAGCACTTTGAAACGTTGGAGCAGTATATGTCGGTTGCCGATGAGATCACGCAGGTGCTGGATGAACTTGACTGATATCTTCTTTTTCTTTGCAAAAGAATGCACCAATCGATAGGATAGAAAGGCGGGGATAGGATGAAAAAGCGGAAGAAAAGATGGTTAACGCTCGGCGGTGTGCTCGGAGCGTTGTTGCTGGTCGTGGTCGGGTATGCGAGTTACGTGTTGTTTACTTACGACCGCATTGAGGATAACCTGCCGTTACAACCGGTGGATACCGGCGACGCGGCGGCGCTGGCGATCGGTGAGAACTATACGGCCGTTATCCAGAACATCGGTTTTGGCGCATACACGCCGGATTTCACCTTCTTTATGGACGGCGGCACCGAATCGTGGGCGGAAAGCGAACAAAGCGTCAAAGCGTGCGTCAACGCGGCCGCCGACAAAGTACAAGAATATACCCCCGATTTCGTGCTGTTTCAAGAGGTCGATACCGATTCCACCCGTAGTTATCACATCGACCAGCAAAAACTGTTGACCGATCGGTTTGCGGCATACGGCAGTGTGTTTGCGGTCAATTACCATTCGGCGTTTTTGGCGTATCCGTTTACCCAGCCGCACGGTGCGTCCAACAGCGGTCTGCTGACCCTTTCCAAGTATAACGTCACGTCGGCGGTACGGCGAAGTTTGCCCATTTCGGAGAGTTTCAGCAAGTTTTTGGATCTCGACCGTTGCTATACGGTCTCCCGTATTCCGGTAGAAAACGGCAAGGAACTGGTGCTGTACAACGTGCATCTTTCCGCTTACGGCGGCAGTGACGAGATCCGTACCGCTCAGATGACGATGTTGTTTGAGGATATGAAGGCGGAATACGAAAAAGGAAATTACTGCGTTTGCGGCGGCGATTTCAACCATGATTTCACCGGCGATTCCACCCAGCGGTTAAACGGCGGACAAACGGTGGACTTCGGATGGGCACAGCCGTTTCCGGCGGACTTGTTGCCGGAGGGGATCACTCGCTGTACGGATTACCAAAACCTATCCCCCACCTGCCGCAACTGCGATATTCCGTACGAGGAAGGCAATTTCACCATCATCGTAGACGGCTTTTTGGTCAGCGACAACGTCGAAGCGACGGCGGTGGAAAACGTCCACACCGGTTTTGCTTATTCCGACCACAATCCCGTGGTGCTGAAATTTATGCTAAAATAGAGAAAGTATGGCTGTCCGACCGGTAAAATCGGACTCCGAAACGGTCTTTTTGAAAATTTTCAAAAGAAAAACCACAAAATCAAAGATTTTTTTGCGGATTTGTGTTGACTTTTCGAAAAGGCTATGATACTATTTATAAAGGAAAGTAAAACCGAAAGGAGTCTTTATAAAATGATGAACGAGTATGAGATCAAAAAACAGATTTGTGAGATCGGTAAGCGCATCTACGACCGTGGTATGGTCGCCGCTAACGACGGTAACATCTCTGTGAAACTCAACGACAACGAATTCCTCTGCACCCCGACCGGTGTCTCCAAGGGCTTTATGACGCCGGAGTACATCTGCAAAGTGGATGCCAACGGTAAGGTCATTCAGGCTAATCCGGGCTTCAAGCCGTCTTCCGAGATCAAGATGCACATGCGTGTGTACAAAGAGCGCCCCGACGTGAAGTCGGTCGTGCACGCTCACCCGATGTACGCCACCGCGTTTGCTATCGCGGGTATCCCGCTGACCCAGCCGATCATGCCGGAAGCGGTCATCGCTCTGGGTTGCGTGCCGATCGCTGAGTACGGTACCCCCTCCACCGAGGAAATTCCGGATGCGGTCTCCAAGCATCTGCAGTATTTTGATGCGGTCCTGCTGGAGAACCACGGCGCGCTGGCTTATTCCGATAGCCTGCTCGCGGCCTATCACAAGATGGAGTCGGTCGAGTTCTATGCGCAACTTCTGTTCCTGTCCCGTCAGTTGGGTGGTCCGAAGGAACTGTCCGATGCGCAGGTCAAGCGCCTGTATGAGATCCGCCGCCAGTTTGGTATGACGGGTAAGCATCCGGCGAATATGTGCCCCAACGCGAAGGAAGGCAAAGCCTCCTGCCACGGCTGCGGCGGTAACTGCACCTGCGGTCACGGCGACAGCGCCGATGCCGACCTCGTTGCCGAGATCACCAAGCGTGTTCTCGAGTCGATGGGTAAGTAATCAACCAAACAAAAGACCGCGGAGGCCCTCCGCGGTCTTTTTGTTGTTGTCGGTCAACTTGCTCGTAGCAAAGGGGACGAAGACCCCACGAAAGGAGGTGGCGTTATGGAACGTGTCAAAGAGATCGAACACAGCCTGCAAAAGAAATTTCGCAAAAGCATCTTAAACCGTTTTGTGATGGCGCTAAACGAGTATGACCTGATCCGTCCGAACGATAAAATTGCCTGCTGTATCAGCGGCGGCAAAGACTCGGTGCTGATGGCGAAATTATTTCAGGAGATCAAACGTCACAATAAATTCCCCTTCGAGGTGGAATACTTGGTAATGGATCCCGGCTACACGCCCGAAAACCGCCGCCTGCTGGAAGAAAATCTGGCGCTGTTGGAAATTCCGGCCACCGTGTTTGAGACCCGCATCTTCACCCACGTGGAAAACGAGAAAAATCCCTGCTATCTCTGCGCCCGTCAACGCCGCGGCTGGCTGTACAAGAAGGCCGCCGAGTTGGGTTGTAACAAAATCGCGCTGGGACACCACTTTGATGACGTGACCGAGACCATTCTGATGGGGATGCTGTACGGCGGTCAGGTACAGACCATGATGCCCAAACTGCATTCCCAGCATTTTAAGGGGATGCAACTGATCCGCCCACTGTATTTCGTGCGGGAGGCGGATATTTTGCACTGGTGCCGATATAACGACCTGCATTTCTTAAACTGCGCTTGCCGCGTCACCGAGAAACGCGCCGGCGAGGATGCCGGCAAACGCCAGACGGTCAAACAACTGCTGGCCACCTTGCGGGCAGACAACCCCCAAGTGGATGCCAACGTCTTTAACAGCGTGACGGGGGTCAATCTGGAGACGGTCATTTCGTGGCGGAAGGGCGATGAAGTGCATCATTTTCTGGACGATTACGAGGAGGAACTGCTATGAGACGTTATACCTCAAAACATAAACTCCGCCGTCAGGTATTTACGGAGGTGGCCAAACTCGCCTACGAGGGCGGCGATCCCAACACCATCGGCGACCTGCCGTACAAGATCATCCCCGGCGAGGTGGCGACCTACCGCGAAAGCGTCTTGCGTGAGCGGGCCATCGTTTCGGAACGCCTGCGCTTGGCGATGGGATTGCCGGTGAGACCCACCGACCGCCCAATGCGCACCGCCGACGGGGTGGAAGAGGTTGCTGTTTCGCGCAAATGCGACCACAAACCGCTAATCAACATCATTAAGGTGGCGTGTGATGCCTGCCCGCCCAAAAAAGTGACGGTCAGCAACCTTTGCCGCGGTTGTCTGGAACATCCGTGTGTGGACAGTTGCCCGAAGGATGCGGTTTCGATGGTAGGTGGCAAGTCGTTTATCGATCAGGAAAAGTGTATCCAGTGCGGTCGTTGCGTGACTGCCTGCCCGTACAATGCCATCGTCAAGCAGGAACGCCCCTGCGAGAAGGCGTGCGGCGTGGGTGCGATCCACAGCGACGAATACGGACGCGCCGAAATCGATTATGAAAAGTGTGTCTCCTGCGGGCAATGTCTGGTCTCTTGCCCCTTCTCGGCCATTGCGGACAAATCGCAGATCTATCAGACCATCCTCGCTATCCGCGAGGAGACCCCCGTCTATGCGGCGGTGGCGCCGGCGTTTGCGTATCAATTCGGGCGGGACACCTCCCCCGAAAAACTGCGTGCCGCCATCAAAGCCCTCGGCTTTGCGGATATGGTGGAGGTGGCGATCGGCGCCGATCTCTGCACTCTGCAAGAGGCGGAAGATTTCTTAAACGAAGTGCCGGACAAACTGCCGTGGATGGGGACTTCCTGCTGTCCGTCGTGGAGCGTGATGGCCAAGCGGCTGTTCCCGCAATATGCGGAATGCATCTCGATGGCGTTGACCCCGATGGTGCTGACCGCCCGCCTTATCAAAAAGCAACATCCCGAATGCAAGGTGGCGTTTATCGGCCCGTGTGCCGCCAAGAAACGCGAAGCGGCCCGCGCCGAAGTTCGCAGTGAGGTGGATTTCGTGCTGACCTTTGAAGAGGTCGCCGCGATGTTCGATGCCAAAGAACTGGACTTTGCCGCCCTGCCGGAAGACCCCTCCCCCGTTGACCAATCGTCGGCGGACGGCCGTTTGTTTGCGGTGGCGGGCGGTGTGGCCAAGGCGGTGGTCAACACCGCCAAACAGATCGATCCTTCCCGCGAGATCAAGACGGTATCGGCGGAAGGACTGGCGGAATGCCGCCGGATGTTACAACTGGCCAAGGCCGGCAAATACGACGGCTATCTACTGGAAGGGATGGCCTGCCCCGGCGGTTGCGTCGGCGGAGCGGGGGTGATCTGCTCCTCGGCAGAAGCGGCCAAGGCTGTGTCGGCCGTTTCCGAATCGGCACCGTTCGCCTCGGCGGTGGATACGCGCTACGGCGACTATCTTGACCTATTAATTAAGGAATAATATAAGCGACCTTTCCTATGGCGTGTTGCCCTTGGAAAGGTCGCTTTGTTTATTTCCGGTCATCGGCGGGAATACTGCTGTTGCATCCCCCTTGCAGAAAAATTTTGTTGTTCACAAATGATTTACAAAAAAAGTATTGACATTCCCGAAAAACCGTGTATAATAAAGACGAAACGAGTTAGCACTCCAAAAGAGAGAGTGCTAAAACTCAACCAAAAGAGAAGGGAGTGATACCGTATGTCGATGGTGATGACCGCCCGTAAGGAGCAGATACTGACCGCTCTTATTGAGGAGTATATCCGCACCGGCGAGCCGGTCGGCAGTAAGTGGCTGATGGATAAGATGGACAACACGGTGTCCTCCGCCACCATCCGTAACGAGATGGCAGACTTGGCGGCGATGGGGTTTCTTGACCAGCCGCATACGTCCGCCGGCCGTGTGCCGACCCCGCAAGCCTTCCGCTTGTACGTTGACAAACTGATGAAAAAGCGGAAACTCCCCGAAAACACCCGCCGCTACATCGATGAGCGTCTGGAGCGGGCGACCGATCCGGACGTGCTGATGGAAGAGGCGTCGCAGATCCTGACCGAGACGACCGGCTGTGCCGCCGTCACCACCACCCCGCAGGAACAACAGATGCTGGTGCGGCGGATCGAAGTGATGGTGGTCTCCTCCCACGTGGTGGCGATGATGCTGATGACCGGCTCGGGCGTGCTTCGCAGTCGCGTCTGTCGCTTGCCGTTGCCGGTGACCGCCGCCGAGTTGACCGAAGCGGTCAACCTCTTAAACGAGAACTTCGTCGGTAAGCCGCTGTCCACCGTCACGTTACCGGCGGTACAGGGTCTGCTGTTGCAACTCGGCGACAGCGCGCTGGTGTGTGCGCCGTTGCTTACCGCGTTCCACGAACTGGCGCAGACCTGCGCCGAGGCGGAAATTCGGCTGAAAGGGCAACTCAACCTACTGCGCAGTCCCGATTATCATCCGGACAGCGCCCGTAACCTGCTCGGCTTTTTGAATGAGCAAGAACAACTCGGGCGGATGCTGTCGGGTCATACCGGCGGATTGCGGGTTGTGCTGGGCAACGAAAGTCTGCAACCGGAACTGCAAGGTTCTTCCATTATCGTCACCCGATACGCACCGCGAAACATTCACGGTTCGATCGGTCTGATCGGTCCGCTGCGGATGGATTACGCCACCGCCATTGCGGAACTGGAATATATCACCCAAACGGTCGAGCGTATACTCGGCCAGTTGATCGAGGAATGAGGGATAGGTTATGGCAGAAGAAGTAAAGCAGGAAACAACGGTGGAGACCGAGCCGCAGCCGGCAACGGAAAAACCGAAAAAGAAAAAGTCCGATAAAAAGGTAGAGGAACTCACCGCCCAATACGCGGAACTGGAAGATCGCTACCAGCGGGTGTTGGCGGAATACGCCAACTACAAACGCCGCACCGAGCAGGAAAAGGCACAGATCGGGGAATTCACCACCGCCGACCTGCTGAAAAAACTGTTGCCGGTGGTCGATAATTTCGATCGCGCCGCGGCGGCAGAGGCGGGTCCCGCCTACAAAGACGGCATTCTGATGATCGTGAAGCAACTCTCCGAGACGCTGACGAAAATGGGAATGACCGAGATCGAGGCGGAGGGCAAGCCCTTCGACCCCGAAGACCATTACGCGGTGCAACGCGTGGATGCCGCCGACGGCGTGGAGCCGGATACGGTGACGCAGGTGTTGCAGAAGGGGTACAAATTGGGAGATCGCTTACTCCGCCCCTCGATGGTCGTTGTTGCAGAATGAAAGTGGCCTGTATAAGGCCGTTCAGAACATCATATAAATAATCGTCTTTTAAGACATGGAGGTAATGTAAAATGGGTAAAATTATCGGTATTGACTTGGGTACCACCAACTCGTGCGTCGCTGTGATCGAAGGCGGCGAAGCGGTCGTCATCCCCAACGCGGAAGGCGGTCGCACCACCCCGTCAGCGGTGGCGTTTAAGGCGGACGGCGAGCGTATCGTCGGCCGTGCGGCGAAGCAGCAGGCGATCTCCAAGCCGGAGCGCACGGTGCTTTCCATCAAGCGTCACATGGGCACTAACTACAAGGTGGACGTGGACGGCAAGTCCTACACCCCGCAGGAGATCTCCGCCATCATTCTGCGTAAACTGAAGCAGGATGCGGAAGCCTACCTCGGCGGTCCGGTGACCGATGCGGTCATCACCGTGCCGGCCTACTTCTCCGACGCACAGCGTCAGGCGACCAAGGACGCGGGCAAGATCGCCGGTCTGGAAGTCAAGCGTATCGTCAACGAGCCGACCGCCGCGGCGCTGGCCTACGGCATCGACAAGGAAAACGAGCAGAAGATTTTGGTGTACGACCTCGGCGGCGGCACCTTC
>JAFQQM010000031.1 GCA_017410585.1 Clostridia bacterium | reverse complement strand
TGGTGGGAACAACAGGGTTCGAACCTGTGACCCCCTGCTTGTAAGGCAGGTGCTCTAACCAGCTGAGCTATGCTCCCGTTCCCTGTTGCCTCACTTGCAACATTGCCTATATTACTATACTTCCCGCAAAATGTCAAGAGTATTTTTCCAAATTTTTCGGAAAATTTTATTCTGCTTTATTTGCGTTGCGATTTGCCACGATACGTTCCAGATCTGCCGTTGTAAAGGTATACACTTTATCACAGAAATTGCAGTTCACGGTGGTCTCGCCGTTCTCGTCCGGCAAGGTCAACAATTCATCGGTCGGGATGGCCGAGAACGCCCCTTCCACCTTATCGCGGCTGCAGGTGCAACGATAGGTCGGCTCGTACTGATCGACCACCTCGTATCCCATCCCCTCCAGCAATTTATCGGCAATTGCCGTTGTATCCATACCGGAATTGAGCATTTCGGTGACCGACGGCAGTTTCGCCAGATTGGACTCGATCTGTTCGATGACCGATTCGGGGCAAAACGGCAACAGTTGCAACAAAAAGCCGCCGGCGACCTTAACAGAACGGTCGCGGTCGATCAACACGCCAAGTGCACAGACCGTCGGGATCTGTTCACTGTGGGCGTAGTAATAGGTCAGATCTTCCGCTACCTCGCCGGAAACCAACGGCGTACAGCCGATATACGGTTCTTTCGCACCGATATCGCGGAATACGTACAACATACCGTCGGTGCCGATCGCGCCGCCAACGTCCAAATGACCGTTTTCTTTGAGCGGCAATTCGACCGTCGGATCGCCGACGCAACCACGGGCATTCCCGAGACCGTCCGCGACTGCGATGACTGTCCCCGCAGGACCGCCGCCGCTCAACTTCAAGGTCACCGAGTCCTCGGTATTTTTCAGCATAATGCCCATCATTGAGGCCGCTGTCAGCGTGCGCCCCAGCGCCGCCGACATGGTCGGACTCGTTTTGTGGATCTTCGCCATTTCCGCCACCAGATCGGTGGAATCCATCACCATTGCCATCACGGCGGCATCCGCCGCCAAGCAACGCAAAACCTTACTCATCGAAACTCTCCGTTTATCTATATTCGTCCGCCGCGCGGGTATTCCGCGCAACAAGCACCCACCGCTCCGTGTCCACGGCTGGGGTCTCCCCATTCTCATCCAGTACCGCCAATAAGTCAAAGCCGGCGGCAGTAAGCAGTTTTTGCCACGTATCCGCCGTGTAAGCACGTTCCCGCACGACGTCCCCCGTCCGAACGTAACGGCCGTCCGGCATTTCCTCCAGAAAATCCAATTCCATCGTTACGGTGCAGGTACGTTCCTGCAGGTGGTTACGCCATAAGCAGAGAAGACCGTCCTCTTCTAAAATGAAGTCGTGATTTCCCAGCAATTCCCGATGCTTATAGGGCGTATTAACGTCAAAGATCAGCAGACCGCTTGGCGCAACGAACAGGCGCAACCGTGCAAGCACGGCGGTAATATCCGCCGTTTTTAGCAGGTGATTAAAACTATCCTGCGTGCAAACGGCGCCGTCGACGGTATCGTTTAAGTCCAGTTCCCGCATATCCTGCTGTAACAGCAGGACCGTCGGCGTCAAACCGTCCACCGCTTCACGAGCCGCAGACAGCATTTCGGCAGAGGCGTCCGTTCCGACCATATCGATACCCTGTAAAGTCAGTTCCCTTGTCAACTTACCGGACCCGCAAGCGAGGTCCAACATCGTTTGCGGGCGGGAACCAAAGCGCGAAAACAACCCGAGCAGAAATTCCGCTCGGGCGGCGTAGTCGATATCAGCGCCCATCAAGCGGTCATAGTAACCACCCAACGCCCCGTAACCGCTCATTTGCCTTCTTCCTGCGCGGCAGCAAGGCGCTCAAACACCAGCGCATATCCCTCGTTGCCGTCGATCATCGAACGGTTGACGCGGCTGATCGTTGCCGTAGAAGCGCCGGTTGCCTTCACGATGGCATCGTACACGTTGCCTTCGTGAAGCATCGTTGCTACGCGAAAACGCTGTGCCATTTCACGCAACTCTTGGAAAGTGCAGAGATCTTTAAAAAAATCGTAGCATTCCTCAACCGTCTGCAACTGCAGGATCGCTGTCATCAAGGCTTCGGTCTGATCGTTTTTCAATTTATCGTTTCTTCCGGCCATAAAAAAGCCCTCCGTTCTTTAGCGTTGTTACTATTTTAGCACATTACAGCGCGAAAGAAAAGAGGGTTTTTCATTTTTTTGAAAATATTTTTTTTACAGGGTTACTTTGCAGAAGGATTTTTTACCCTTACGCACCACGACGTAACCTTTATCAAAAGCGGTCTTATCGATAGATGCGCGCCAATCGGCGATACGGGCATCATCAACCGTCAAACCGCCTTGTTCGATTACTCGGCGGGCTTCGCCGCGAGAGGCGACCAATCCGGTTGCCAGCAACAAGTCGATCGCGCCGACGCCTGCTTCGGTCAATGCCTCAGCCGGCAAAGCGGCGGTCGGCATATGCTCGCTGTCTCCACCGGCAACAAACAAAGCACGGGCGGCAGACTGTGCTTTTTCGGCTTCTTCCTCGCCGTGCACCAGTTTGGTCAGTTCGTAGGCAAGGATCTCCTTCGCCTTGTTCAGTTGTTGACCCTCCCACGAATCCATCTCGTTGATCTGTTCCAACGGCAGGAAGGTCAGCATACGGATGCACTTAAGCACGTCGGCATCTCCGACGTTACGCCAGTACTGATAGAAATCAAAGGGCGAAGTCTTGTTGGGATCCAGCCACACGGCACCGGACTGGGTCTTGCCCATTTTCTTGCCCTCGGAATTGAGCAGAAGCGTGATGGTCATTGCATAGGCATCCTTGCCCAACTTGCGGCGGATCAGTTCGGTACCGCCCAACATATTCGACCACTGGTCGTCGCCGCCGAACTGCATATTGCAACCGTATTTCTGGAACAAGTGGTAAAAGTCGTAACTCTGCATAATCATATAGTTGAACTCAAGGAACGACAGACCGTGTTCCATACGTTGCTTGTAGCACTCGGCGCGCAACATATTGTTGACCGAGAAGCAAGCGCCGACGTCGCGCAGTAATTCCACGTAGTTGAGATCGAGCAACCAATCGGCATTGTTGACAACGATTGCCTTACCCTCGCCGAAATCAATGAAACGGCTCATCTGTTTCTTAAAACACTCGACGTTGTGCGCGATGGTCTCCTTGGTCATCATCTGGCGCATATCGGTACGTCCCGACGGGTCACCGACCATTGCGGTGCCGCCGCCGATCAGCACGACCGGACGGTTGCCCGCCATCTGCAGACGCTTCATCAGACAAAGAGCCATAAAGTGGCCGACGTGCAAACTGTCCGCCGTCGGGTCAAAGCCAATATAAAACACCGCCTTGCCGTCGTTGACCATATCGCGGATTTCCGCTTCATCGGTCACCTGTGCGATCAGGCCGCGTGCTTGCAGTTCTTCGTAAATCTTCATTTTCTTTCCTCCTAAAATAAATAAACGCCCATCTGTCACGATTGACAGAGGGCGAAAAAAATCGCGGTACCACCTCAGTTTACTGTTTTCTCACAAAAACAGCCTTGCGATGTCAGAAACATCAAGCACCGTAACGCGTGCCAAGCGGCTCCCCTACTGTTCTTTCAGTTTGCGGCTCGCGGATGTACATCTCTTGGCGACGGCACCGTCTTACACCAACCGACGGCTCTCTTTGCCTCGTCTTCCAAAAGCATCTTCCGGTCTTTGCTTTTGCTTTATTTTACGGCGTTTTTCCGAAAATGTCAAGCAAATTTTCAAAACACTTGCTTTTTAATATAAAATGAGATACAATAATCACATTACCATTAGGGGGTCATTTGATGTTTTGGGAAGTTCTTGGTGAATATCTGTGGGTATTCATCATCTCGATGGTACCGATCGTCGAATTGCGCGGTGCCATTCCCGTGGCGGAAGCCATGGGATTAAATCCGTTTATTTATTTTCCGGTGGCAGTGGTCGCGAATATGTTGCCGGTGCCGATCATTTTCCTGTTTGCTCGCCGCGTATTGGAGTGGGGCGCCGATAAAAAGATCATCGGCAGGCCCTTTACTTGGATCTTGGAAAAAGGCGATAAGGCCGGCAAGAAACTGATGAAAAACGGCCCTGCCGGACTGTTTGTCGGCTTGATGTTATTCGTGGGCATCCCTCTCCCCGGCACCGGTGCTTGGACTGGTACCCTTGGGGCCAGCCTGCTGAATATGAAATTCAAGGACGCCTCTCTTTCGGTAATGCTCGGTGTTTTGATCGCCGGTGTCATTATGTCGGCCGCCAGCATTCTGGCGCATTACGGCATCAATCTGCTTCTGTAAAGAAAACGCATTGCCTTTCGGGCAATGCGTTTTTTCGTCATAAAGCCAACTCTCTCCGCATAGGATGTGATAAGTCAGATGAGGAGTGATGAGTTGTGAAAGGTGCTGTTGAAGAGCGAGCCATCGTGCTCGGCGAATACATATTGGAAAACAAGACGACCGTTCGTGCCGCGGCTCGGCGGTTTCACATCAGTAAAAGCACGGTGCACAAGGACGTATCCGACCGGTTAAAAGCGGTCAATCCGGCACTTTACGGGCAGGTACGGGAGATTCTGGAAGTCAACAAGGCACAGCGTCATATCCGCGGCGGATTAGCCACGCGAGAAAAGTACCGGCAAAGAAGTGCGGAAGAAGCCGAAAAAAGCGAGTGAAAATGCAAAAAAGCGTAAAATTAATGCTTGACATTCCGCATCCGTTAAGGTATAATAAGCAAGCGGTTTGAAAAAAACCGCCATATTTGCGCGAGTGCTGGAATAGGCAGACAGGCACGTTTGAGGTGCGTGTGTCGACGACGTATGGGTTCAAGTCCCATCTCGCGCACCAAGTCGATCCCGAGGGCGATCTGCTCTCGGGATCTTTCTTTTCGGAGGGTGTATGACGCATTCTATGAAACTGCACGATCAGCCGTTTGCGATGATCCGTAGCGGTCAAAAAGACATCGAACTGCGGCTGTATGATGAGAAACGGCAACAGATACGGGTTGGCGATACGCTGGTGTTCTGCCGTTCCCGTGCGCCAGAGGAGACGCTAAGCGCCACCGTGGTGGCCCTGCATCGTTTTCCGTCCTTTGCGGCGTTGTACGAGGCGCTACCGCTTGACCGTTGCGGTTACCTTCCCGAGGAATTGGATACCGCCACGGCGGCGGATATGGACCTCTATTACTCACCCGAGAAACAAGCACTCTACGGTGTCGTCGGCATCGAAATTCGATTGATATAAAAAAAGACCATCCGTCGGATGGTCTTTTTTTATATATTACAGCTTCATCGCAACGTCCCAAGCCTGCCAGATCACGGTACGGAGATTTCCTACCTTCTGTGCATCACCGACAACGTGGATATGCTTGCCTTTGGCGGCGATCGGTGCCGGCTTATAGCCGACCGAAACAATGACGCTGTCCGCCGGAATATCCAACGTTTCACCATTCTTCTTCGCGACGGTCACGCCGTCAGCGCGAATCGCCGTGGTGCGGCTCTCCAGATGCACCGGCACCTTATTGGCGGCAAAGAAATCGCGGAGATAACTGGTGTTTGCCAGACAGATCTTATCCGAAACGATGAGATCATTTTGCATCTCGACGATGGTCGGTTTCTTGCCCTGCAGATAAAGATCGTACGCGATCTCGCAACCGGTCAGGCCACCGCCGACAACGACGACGTTCTCCCCTACCAGCTGATTTCCAAGCAGATAATCCACCGCTTGGATAGCGTTTTCCGCACCCGGCACCGGCAGTTTGTTGGCCACGGCGCCGGTGGCGATAATGACCTCGTCCGCATCGAGCGCCGACACGTCGGTGACCTCGGTATTCATACGGACGTCGATCGGGTATTTGGTCATTTCACGGTTGTACCACGCGATCAGATCACGGTCTTTTTCCTTAAAAGACGGCGCCGCCGCCGCAATAAACACGCCGCCGAGTTTATCGCTCTTTTCGTACAGCGTCACTTTGTGGCCGCGTTTGGCGCAAACCAACGCCGCTTCCATACCGCCGATGCCACCACCAATGACCGCAATATTCTTGCTCTTCTTCGCCGGTTCTAATTTGTATTTATCCGACTGCATCACACGCGGATCGAGCGCACAACGGGCAATATGGCTTGCGTCATAGATGGATTGTGCGTTCGCCACTCCCTTGTAATGCGCCATATTAAAGCAGGCGTTATGACAGCAGATGCAGGGGCGGATATCCTCCATCCGGTCTTCGATCAATTTCGTGACCCATTCGGCGTCTGCCAAGAACTGACGCGCCACGCCAACCGCATCAATGCGGCCTTCCGCCACCGCCTGTGCACCGACATCCGGTTCCATACGGCCGGCGCAGACGACCGGAATATCCACGAATTTCTTGATGTGTGCCACATCTTCAAGGTTGCAGTTTTGCGGCATATACATCGGCGGATGCGCCCAGTACCACGAATCGTAGGTACCGTTATCGGCGTTAAGCATATCGTAGCCGGCATCCTGCAGGTACTTGGCCGCTTTCTCGCTTTCTG
Source organism: Clostridia bacterium (assembly GCA_017410585.1). Taxonomy (GTDB): domain Bacteria; phylum Bacillota; class Clostridia; order Oscillospirales; family Acutalibacteraceae; genus RGIG426. Next base: position 3,959 of record JAFQQM010000031.1, on the reverse strand, counting down.
CCATATCGCGGCCGATCTCGGTATATTCCTCACCGGGTACGGCACCGACACAGAAATCCTTCACCTTCGACTCGACCGAATAGCGCAGCGAGACCGGAAAATCCTCCCCGCAAGAGGCTTTGATTGCCTTGACGATATCGGTTGCAAAACGATAACGGTTTTCAAACGAACCGCCGTATTGATCGGTACGCTTATTGGTGTATTCCAGCGTAAACTGGTCAAGCAGATATCCTTCGTGCACGGCATGGACCTCCACGCCGTCAACGCCCGCCTGCTTGCACAGCAGCGCCGTCTTGGCGAAAGCATCCACGATCTCCTCGATCTCTTTGACCGTCATCGCACGGGTGGTCACCTTATCCGACCAACGGGACGGCAACTCGCTCGGGCTGGCAGACTGATACGGAACATTGATGATCGGTTTGATGAGATCCCGCACCACCGGCATATTATGCAACATCACCAATGGCGTCGGAATGGCCCACGAACGACCCATACCGGCGGTGATCTGAACGAACAACTTCGCACCGTACCGATGGATTTCGTCCATAAACTCCTTCAGTTCATCAAACATCTTGGTATTCTGGTACAGCCATTGATTCATAAAGGTGCTCTTGATCGGCGCAATACCGGGAATAATCAAACCGACGTTGTTCTTCGCCTTTTCGATAAAGAACTTGGCGGCTTCTTTGTCAAAGTGGTTGCCGGTATGCTCCATCCAGCCAAACAGCGAGGTACCGCCCATCGGGCAAAGTACGATGCGGTTTTTGATCTCAACGTTGCCGATCTTCCACGGCGTAAATAACGCCTCGTATTTCTTATCCATACTGAAAACACCTTTCTCTGTCAGTTTTAATAGGAACGAAACCATTCCTATTATACTGATTTCCCGACTTTCTGTCAAGAACGCGGGTCGAAATCCATCATCCGCTTCTATTGACTTTTTGATCGGATTTGTATATGATAATGAAAGAATAACAAGGAGGCGACAGTTTATGTTTAATGCACAAAAGGTTAAAGACGATTGCGTACAGTGGATCCGCGATTTCTTCGAAGCCAACGGTCCGGGGTGCAACGCGGTGATCGGCATCTCCGGAGGCAAGGACAGTTCCATTGCGGCGGCGCTTTGCGTGGAAGCACTTGGCGCGGACCGCGTCATCGGTGTGCTGATGCCTAACGGTGAACAGCACGATATCGATTGCGCCTATCAGATCGTCAATCATCTGGGCATTAAACATTACGTCGTAAATATCAAAGACGCTTTTGACGGCATTATAAAGGCCCTTCCAAATGAGTTGAAACTCACCGAGCAATCGATTAACAATCTCCCTCCCCGTCTGCGTATGTCGACCCTGTACGCCGTCTCGCAGAGTTGCAACGGACGGGTGGTCAACACCTGCAACCTCTCGGAAGATTGGGTGGGTTATTCCACCCGTTACGGTGATGCGGCCGGCGATTTCAGTCCTCTCTCGGGGCTGACTGTGCAGGAGATCAAACAGATCGGTCATCTGCTCAACGTTCCCCGCGAACTGGTCGAAAAGATCCCGATCGACGGTCTGTGCGGCAAGACGGACGAGGATAACCTCGGATTTACCTATGCAGAATTGGATCGCTATATCCGTACCGGCGAGATCGACGATCCCGAAAAGAAGGCACTCATCGACCGCAAGCACAAGATGAATCTGTTCAAACTGCAGTTGATGCCCTCCTTCGTCCCCGAATTAGATTAAGTAAAAGAAGCACCCCAAAACGGGGTGCTTCTTTTGTTGCGGGTAATCGCTAAAAAGGATACAAAATCCTAATGGGTTCATTTGGCAAAATGGGTTCAATTTTAACGATAGGTGCACTTTTATAGTCTGTAAATAATAAAACCGAACTCATTGACAAGTTGGAATTTATCTCTTGATGTTACAAATTCGTCCAACCTGCTCAAAGCCGATTTTTCTATAGCATTCATTAGAAGCAATGTAGTTGCCGTTAGTATATAAGATAGGCGTGATATCATTTGACAGCAGTTCTTGCGAAACTCTGTGTACAAGATTGATTGCATATCCTTTTCTTCTTGCCATCGGCAATGTGTATACAGAACTTATACTTCCATATTTACCTTCAATTTTCTTTGAAGTGAGAGCAACTATTTCGCCGTTTTTATTTTTCCAAACGTATAATTGATTGTTATTTATAAGACCAAGCGCTTTTTCTCTGCATTCTTGTGCGCTGAAAACTAGGTTTTCCATTTCATAATACATATCCTTAAAAGCGCTAGCTATAACGTCTAAATCCGCAAGTTCAGCTAACATAGCATGACCGTCGCATGAGTAATCGATTTCATTTATTTCCCTTAACTGATATGAAAAGAGTTCCATCTTAAATGAAACGTTTTCAAAATAACTATCGCATTTTTTCAATTGTTCCAATACATCATAACCCATAATGATATTGTAATTTTCATCTAATGGATAGTTTCTCTTGATACAGTTGGCGATGCTTATTATGTCGCTTGTTTTACTTGCATCTTTACACCAAACCCATATTGGATATGGGGGATTGGAATAACAGACAATTACTCCTTCGTTGTAAAAAATATCGGTACAATCATTTTGTAAAATGCGGAATAGAACAGAATAAGTGATATCTCCTTCTAGCTGTTTCGACAGCTCAATGTTAGAAGCATTTTTTAAATGTAATAAATGAGTTATTGACATACAAACGGTCCTCCTTTCGTCAAGTTCACATTTATCGGGTAGTATTGATTCTTTAATTACCTGTATTTGATTTTGTGGTGTTAATAGAGGAAATCAACATTCGTCTGATTGCGCCGCAATCGTGCAAAAGGGATTTCAGAACATCATCGGTAAAAATCTCGGATTTTTGAATAAGTTCAAGCCAATACTCCGTTTCATAACATTCCTTTAACGAAATTTGAAGCTTGGATATAAAATCCGCCTTGCTGTGAGCATATTTTGCTTCACGAATATTAGCACCAATAGATGTCGCACTACGCTCCAACTGATTGATAAGAGAATAGTGCCCCTTAATGCCGTCAGTCACTTTCAAAATACTTACTGCAAAATCCATAGATAAATCTGCAAGTTTATTTTCAGCCATTGAAATCACCTCTTTGAATACATTATATCACAGATTTCAATGATTTTCAATGAAATCGCGCAAGCGCGATGAAATCCGAGCGATGCTCGGATGAAATCTGCTTCGCAGATGAAATTAAATCCGTCTTTCTCCCGACGAAGTCGGATTTCATCACGAAGTGATTTCATCCCACGAAAGTGGGATTTATCCCGTCCGCAAGGAGGGATTTAGTTGAAAAGAACCCACACTTGTCGTAGACAAATGTGGGTTCTTTTCTGGTGCGGGTGACAGGACTTGAACCTGCACGCGTGAGCGCTAGCTCCTAAGGCTAGTGCGTCTGCCAATTCCGCCACACCCGCATATATAAAGCAAACTGCTTATATACTGTATTAATTTTTTCGTTAAGTCAGGGGCAGACGCACTGCGTGCTACCCTCAGAAATATAGTCGTACCGCTCACTACCTCGCTAACCAGTACCAAATTATTTTATACAAAACAAAACAAAATGTCAAGAGAATAATATTAAAAAAATAAGCCAAATCAGAAAAAGATTTGGCTTATTTCATTTTAAATACTAATTATTCTGCTTAATTGCACCGTTTCGTGCCGACGTTATGTTAGAGATGCCGTACAGAATCATTGATAAAATCATAACGCACGCGCATACTACCACCAAAATTTGTGAAACGATAACGGGTATATCTATCCACAATATATGCAGCACCATTGTAGCATATAAAAGCACTGTTGTTAACTTACCGTGCCAATCTGCACCGTGCACGCAACCCGTCTTTTTTATTCGCACAAGACCCGTAATGCCCATAAAGACTTCTTTGACCACCATTATTGCAAACAGCAAAATCATATATTCAAAG
>JAFQQM010000030.1 GCA_017410585.1 Clostridia bacterium | reverse complement strand
TTCATCATTCATTTTCATCGTCCTTTTTCTTCTTGATGAGGACGATGGCGGTGGCGATGACACCGCCCAAGGCTACCGCCGCAAGTCCGATCCAGAAGCCGATGTTGCTCTCATCACCGGTCTGCGGTACTTCGGGGATTTTCTCGTTGGTCATAGCTGCTTTCACGATTTCTCCATCCTCCTTGATCTCGAAGGGATATGCCTTTGTGTCGGGGATATAGCCGTCCAAGGCTGCGAATTCCTCGTAGGTGTACTTGCCGTAGCGGAGAGTGAACTTGGCAATACCGTTTTCGTCGGTGTAGCCTTCAGCTACGATCTCGCCGGCTTCATTGCGGATGCGGAAGCCCACGTTGGCAAGGACTTTGCCGTCAGAGATATCGGTCTTGGTCAGCTCCAACTCACCCACGATGGGCTTGTTTACAAAGCCGACGCCAGCTTCGTTCTCCACGATTACGGTTTCGCCGTCGTTTCTGATCTCGAAATAGTGGTAGGTGTCATCCTTAACGAAGCCCACAGGAGCAGTCTTTTCGTAAAGGAAATAGCCGCCGTAACGGAGCTTCTCATAGAGATATACGCCTGCTTCGGTTTCGGTCGTTTCACCTACGAGCGTATCAATCTCGGCATTGAATTCGCCGTTACCGTCCACGTCTTTGTAGATCTCAAAGACAGCACCGGACAGTTTGTTGTCGGGATACTCTTTGTCCACCTTCGTGGTGGTCACGTTACCGAGGATGGGCTGATTTACAAAGCCAACGCCTGCCTCGTTCTCCACGATGACGGTTTCGCCGTCGTTTCTGATCTCGAAATAGTGGTAGCCGTCATCCTTGAGGAATCCTTCGGGAGCTGCCTTCTCGTAAAGGAAATATCCGTTATATCGAAGGTCGTGCATCTCATAGATGCCTTCCTCGGTTTCGGTCATCTCACCCACGAAGAGGTCAATTTCGGGATCGAATTTGCCGTTGCCGTCCACGTCCACGTAGATCTCAAAAACGGCGCCGGACAGCTTATTATCGCGGTATTCCTTATCAACCTTCGTGGTCTTGACCGAGCCGGTGATGAACTCATTTTCGATGGTGATTTCGATAACTTCTTCATCCGCGCCTACGGTTACAGCGTAGCTGTTTTCGTTCAGTACGAATGCGGGAGCTGCCTTGATCTCACGGACGATCCATCTGCCGAAGGGTACGTTCTCGAAGGTGAAGATACCGATCTCATTGGACTGGCAGGTGGCAAGGGCGGTTTCCTCGGTGAACTCGGTTTCGTTCTCACGGAAGAGACCGAAGAGCGCACCGCAGATGGTAAAGCCGTCCTCGTCGAGCTTCTTGCCGATGATGTTGCCACGGATGATCTCGTTTTCGATGGCTTCGCCGTTGTTCACGGAGATCTTCACCACCGTGGTGTCCTGGCCTGCATACTCAAAGGTTACGGGATAGGTGTTGTCAGAGAGGATATAGTGGCTGTCGGTTGCAATCTCCTTGACGTACACCTTTGCGCCTACGGGAAGGTCGGTTGCGAATACCGCCTTGCCGTTCTCGTCGCAGGTTACAGTTTCAATGAGACCGTCTTTGGGGATGACCTTGCCGTCAGCGGCGGTGATGTCCTCAGAGGCATACAAGCCGAACTTGACGGAGGTGATCTCACCATTCATACCGATGCCGTATTTCTCGTCCTGTTCCAAGACTTTGGAGAGGTCGATTTCTACCTTCTGTCTTTCATTGACGAAGGCTGCGGAGGTTGTGGTGATCTTGATCTCCTGTCCGGCGTAGGTCAGCTCTACGGTGACGGTATCTCCGTTAAGGATCATACCGTAAGGTGCTGTGATTTCACGGATTTGGAACTTGCCGAGGAACAAAGGCTCGGTGGTAGCCGTTCCGTCTGCGCCTGTGGTGATGGTGGCAACAACGTCGCCCTTCTTGTAGCGGAGCGTACCGTCGAGGGTTACCACATCTTCGGCGGCAGTGATCTCATAGACCGCACCTGACAAGCCCTTGATCTCATACACAGGCTGTATGTCCTTCGGATAGTCTGTAAGGATGAAAGGCTTCTTGTAATGCTTCTCCACGAGGTATCTCTCATGCTCGCTCTGGAGGTC
>JAFQQM010000029.1 GCA_017410585.1 Clostridia bacterium | reverse complement strand
GAAATCAAATCAGAAGTTAGAAAGAATTTTGATAAGACTGTTGAATGGGTGGATATCCCCGAAGCCGAACAATACAGACAGTCGAAACTCTTAAATAAAACTTAAATATCTCAGCTTTTATTTTATTCGTGCAATTGAGTTAAAAACATCAAATCTGATGCTTATATTAAATACCTCAACAAGCACATAGAGCGATTAAGAAAATAAACTCTAAACCATCAATTGTTAGGCCAGGCAGTAAAACCGTCATACTTTTGGCGGTTTTACTGCTTAAAAACAAAGTTTTCAACTGCCTTTTCTTAGGTATGATTTTCAATGTGTCGGTATGATTTTTGCCATACCATCACAAAACGATAACACTTTCAATGATGCATCGCCTACGGCGATATGATGTTATGCTCCGCATAATGATGCTGCTCGCTTCACTCGCAATGATGCGATGTTTGCCACAAACATTAGGCGAAGCCGACATCATTAGCGTCAGCGGCATCATTAGTGAAACGACATCATTTGCCGAAGGCAAACATCATTCAAAAAAGCCTAATTTGTCAAGAAGACAAATTAGGCTTTTTTGTTGGTGCCGGTGGTGGGGGTCGAACCCACACGGTGTCGCCACCACGGGATTTTGAGTCCCGCACGTCTGCCAATTCCATCACACCGGCGTGCTATAACAGTATACAATACTCTCGCCGAAATTGCAAGAAAAACTTTTCAAATATTTGTTTTTTTCTTGAAATTCTGTTGCCAATTGCTTATTTAGGTGGTAAAATAAGGGAGAATATGGAGAAAAGAGAGGTTTTCCGCTATGCTAAACCGCCATCTCATCGATCTGGCCGATTCATCGGTAGAGGATTGGAACGAGATCACCCGCTTGGCCGGCGACATTGCCAAGCATCCGGGTTACTATTCCTCTGCCTGCCACGGCAAGATTTTGGCCACGCTGTTTTACGAGCCGTCCACCCGCACGCAGATGTCCTTCCAGACCGCGATGCTCAAATTGGGCGGTAGCGTTATCGGCTTTGACGATCCCAACAACTCGTCGGTCGCCAAGGGCGAATCGCTCAAGGATACCATCCGCGTGGTCTCCGGCTATGCGGATATCATTGCGATGCGCCATCCCTCGGCCGGCTCAGCGAAAGCCGCCTCTCTCTACTCCCGCGTCCCGATCATCAACGCCGGTGACGGCGGGCATCTCCATCCCACCCAAACGCTGACCGATCTGGTCACGTTGCGAGGAGAAAAAGGACGGTTTGACAACCTGTGCATCGGTCTGTGCGGTGATCTCCGCAACGGCCGCACCGTGCATTCGCTCATCAAGGCGATGTGCCGTTTCCACGGCAACCGCTTTATCCTCATCTCCACCCCGCACCTGCGAGTGCCGCCGTATATCATCCGCATCATCGAAGAATCCGGTTGCCCGTACAAAGAGGTTGACAGTCTGGCCGAAGCGATGCCGGAGTTGGACGTGCTGTATATGACCCGCATCCAGCGGGAGCGTTTCCTGTCGGCGGAGGAATATCTCGCCCAAAAAGGCGTCTACGTCCTTGATAAAGAAAAAATGGCGCTGGCGAAGGACGATCTGATCGTACTTCACCCGCTGCCGCGTGTGGATGAGATCTCGGTCGACGTGGACGACGATCCCCGTATGAAATTCTTCGAGCAGACCGAATACGGTCTGTATGCCCGTATGGCGCTGATTCTCAAGATGCTGGAAGATGAAAAATACATCGACCCGCAACCGAAGGATCAAGGACACAGTTGCAGCAATCCGCGCTGCATCACCCGACAGGAATTTTATATTCCGCGCGTATTCCGCAAGGTGGGCGACCATGAGATCTGCGACTACTGTGAAGAATAACTGGCTACTCATCGACGGATCTCCCCGTCCAAACGGTGCCACCGCCGCGCTGTGTGAAGCCCTTCCCGACGGCATCCGCCGTTTTCGCTGTTTCGATACCCCCGTTTTGCCCTGCGACGATTGCCGCGCCTGCCGCGTCACCGGACGTTGTGCCAAGCGGGATATGGATGCGCTGTACGACGCCATTGAGCAAGCCGAGGTATTGGTGTTTGCCACCCCCCTCTACAACCGCTCCTTCCCCGCACCGCTCAAAGCGGTGATCGACCGCTGTCAGGTCTACTGGTCGCGGCGATTCGTGCTGGGGATGCGGCCGCCGATCGCCATCCCGAAGCAGGTCTTACTGCTCACGGTCGGCGGGGCGGAACACAGCGATGGGGGCGATATCAAAAACAGCCTGTTGCCGTTGCTGACCGTGCTCAACGGTCGGTTGGTCGGTGAAGTGCACGCCGCCGGTACCGATACCGGCAGCGATCTCTCCGCCAAACAGCAGGAAGTGATCAAACTGGTCACCAGTGTAAGCGAATGATCTCCAACCCGTAGTCTTCCGCCAACCGCACCGTGTTGGCCGTGCCGCCGTTACTGCCGTCCCAAGCGGCGATCAGACGGCGGCTGTTTTCTACCATATAGCGGTTGCGGGCGTTCATACAGTACGGCTCATACTGTGGGCACATCACCGCCACGGTATCCGCCTCCGCCAGCAACCGACGATAATGCCGTTGCTCGGTCGGCGACCAGCGGGCGTCCTGCGTCTCACACGGCACCGCCGCCGCAAAACGAATGGGCGCACCGGCGTCGCGTCGGGCCAAAACTTCTTCCGCAAAAACAGTATCCGCCCCCAAAGCCATACCGCCCATAAATTCCGTAAATCCCTCTGCGATCGCCCGATCGATCGCCGCCGCGATCGCCGCACGCAGTGCGGGATCGTTGCTGTAGCATTTGGGCGGGCGATGCCCCGTAAAGCAAACGGTATAGGCCCGTTCTTCTCTGTCATCAAACATTTTGTTTCTCCTATGAGGTGTCCGTTATGTCTGTCTATTTTGATCTGTTGGCTTTATCTGTCTACCGCGGTGTGTTCAGCCGACCGGTAGGTAACGCTTTGTTACACGCCGCCAAAACGTTGGAATCCAACGATCCCGAACCGCGTATTGCCGCCTTCGGTGAACTGGCGGCGGTGCTGGCTAAGCAGGATGCGCTGAGCAGTTTGCTTTCTGCTTTGGCAAAAGAGGTCTTGTCGGACGAATCGCCGTTAGCCGTCACGGCGGCGGCGCATCAAACGCTCTCTGCCGAGACCGCCGAAGCCGCCAAGCGGGATCTGACCGCGTTGTACAACGCGGCTGTTGCCGTGGGCGAGGCTTCCGCCTCTCCCTTGTTGCCGACCATCGGCAATACGCCGGCGGAAGCGCCGCTGGACCGTCCGTGGGGCGAACAATGCGAGGCGTTGTCGGCGTGGCACGCCACCCACGGTTGCGGGGAATTTGTGTTTAACACCGCCTTTTTGTGGCGAAACGGCAGTATGAAAGCAGTGGAACACATCGACCCCATCCGTCTGTCCGATCTCAAGGGTTACGAGCAACAGCAAGCCGCCGCCTGCGACAATACGCTGGCGTTTTTGGATGGTTTCCCTGCCAATAACGTGCTGTTGTACGGTGACCGCGGTACCGGCAAAAGTTCCACCGTTAAAGCGATCTTGAACGAATATGCCGACCGCGAGTTGCGGATGATCGAAGTACCGAAAGAATATCTGCACGAACTGCCCGATCTGACCGATCGGCTGGCACAGTTGCCGATGAAGTTTATCATCTTCATCGACGATCTGTCCTTCTCCGGCAACGACGACAATTTCTCCGCCCTCAAGGCGGTGTTGGAAGGCGGTCTCGCCACCCGTCCGCAAAACGTGCTGATCTATGCCACTTCCAACCGCCGGCATCTGGTGCGTGAACGCTTTGACGACCGCGAAGGAAACGAGGTACACGCCGCCGATACCGTGCAGGAATCGGTGTCGCTATCCGACCGTTTCGGCATCACGCTGACCTACATTCACCCCGACCAACGGCGGTTTACGGAGATGATCCGGCTGATGGCGGAGGATATGGACATCCACCTGACCGACGACCGGATCTATGACATTTCGCAAAAACTGATCAGCGGACGCGGTGCACGTTCTCCGCGTTTTGCGCGGCAGTATCTCATCGATCTCAAGCACCGTTTGACCGAACTGTGATCATTATAACACATCTTAACCCCATTACGCAATAAAAACTCCCGACGTTTTCAACGTCGGGAGTTTTCTTTTTTAGTCTTCTTGCAGGGTGATGCGGACGGTGAAATCCTCCGTCTCGTAGGAATAGTTATAACCGTAGCCGACGCGACGGACGCGGGTGACGGTCAGCGTCACGGTGTCGCCCGCCTTGTGCTGGGACAGTTCCTTCCGCAACGCGGCGCGGCCGCTGACTTTCACGCCGTCCACGCCGGTGAGGATATCGCCCGCCTTGATGGCGGTCCCTTCCAAACAAGAGCCTTTATCGATCTCTTGGATCATAAAACCGGCCACACCCGCGCCGGACACGTCGTTGCCACGGATGCCCAACACGATACGTCCGGTCACCTTGCCGTAAGCCGCCAGATCTTCCAAAACGCCCTGCGCCTCGGTGATCGGGATGGCAAAACCGAGATTTTCATAACCGGACAGCACGATCTTGGCGGAATTGATCCCCACCAATTGCCCCAACGCATTAAACAGCGGGCCGCCGGAGTTACCCGGATTGATGGTGGCGTCTACCTGCAGGCACTTGATATCGTAGCCGGTCTCCTCGTACACGTCGCGGTCTTTGCCGGAGAGGATCCCCTGCGACACCGACCACGGCAGACCGCCGGACGCGCCAATGGTCACCACCCGCTCGCCCAGCAACAACTGATCACTGCGCCCAAACTCCACCGGTTGAAGGGTGTGATCCTCCTCCGGCGTGATCTTGATGACCGCCAGATCGGTATCGGTATCGTGACCGATCACCTCGGCGGAAGCGTACACCTTACCGTCATAAAATTCCACCTCAATGCGGGGATACGGCAGACTGGTCGATTCGTTGACCACCACGTGCTCGTTGGTGATGATGTGGCCATCCTCACGCCAGACGATACCGCTTCCCTGCCCCGCCACACTATCGTAACCAAACGGGTCGGTCTTCTCGTCCGAATAGACGTTGATGAGTACGGTGGAATGCAAGTTACGTTGCACGATATCCACGGTGGACAGCGCCTCGGCATCCTCCACGTCTTCGTAGTTGATCTTGGGCGGGTCCTCACTCGGCGCGCCGACGTTGCCTTTGCCGGCAGTCGTCGTGGTCGTGGTGCCGCTTCCGCCCAGATCGGAAGGCAGTTTACCGCCCCACTGCCCGAGTGCAAAAGCAATAGCAAACAGCGAGATCGCCCCCAGCACCGCGACCAGCACGATCCACCAAGCGTGGCCGCGCTTTTTCGGCGGGCGCGCCGGCGGTTGGTAGGTCGGCGGCGGCGTGGTACCGTACGGCGTATACCGCGCATACCGATTATCCGTCGGCGGCTGATAGGTCGGCGGAGCCGGCTGTGCCGGTTCCTGCGGTTGTTGCGGTGCCGGTGTCGGTTCGGCGGGTTGCTCCTCCGCCGGCTGTTTCGGCATTTCCGGCAGATCGGTCAGTTCGCTTTGCTCGTTGGAATCGACCGGTTGTTGCGTATTGTTCCATTCATCGGACATAGAAAAAGTCCCCTTTCGTGGTTATCTGTTGACGGTATATCTTATGCATTTTCAGCAGGTAGCCGAATTTCGAATTCCGTGTAGTTCCCCGACTCGGATCTCACCGAGATCTCGCCGCCGTGCAGTTGGATCATTTGATTGACGATATATAGTCCCAGCCCCACGCCGCTTTTGTCGACGCTGCGGGATTTATCGCTCTTGTAAAAACGCTCAAACAGATGCGGCATTTCCTCCGCCGCCACGCCATCACCGGTATTGCGGAAACGGCAGACGACCGACCCGTTTTGGCGGCTGATCGCCAACCGCAAAGTACCGCCGACGTTGACAAACTTAACGGCGTTATCCAACAGATTATACACCACCTGACCGATGAGATCAAAGTCGGCAGTAATAAAACACGGCTCGGTAAACTGTTCCAGACCTTCTACCGTCAGTTGCTTTTGTTCCACCCGCTGTTCAAAGGACAGCGCCGTTTTGCAGATCAGTTCCGCCAGATCGAAGCGGACCGGATGAATCGCCAGCGTACCGTTATCGATACGGGAGAGGTTAAGCATCGCATTGACCAAGCGAGAGAGACGCTTGACTTCATCCGACACAATGCGCAGGTAATGCGCTTGTTTTTCCGGCGGGATGGTGCCATCCAGCACCCCGTCCACAAAGCCGGAAATGGTGGTCATCGGGGTCTTGAGTTCATGGGATACGTTAGCCACAAAACTGCGGCTCATTCCCTCCACCGCCGACAGCGACACCGCCATCTCATTGAGTGACTCCGCCAGTTGCGCGATCTCGTCGCCGCCCTTGACGTCCACACGGGCGCTGAAATCGCCCTCACCGAATTTCTTGGTCACCGCCGCCATTTGCCGCAACGGACGCACCATCCGGAAGGCAACAACGTAACTGGTGACCGTGCCGATGGCCAACACGATCAGCGCCGCCAACAGATACATCCGCACCTGTGCGGCCAAGTATACTCCCAACGACCGCGCACCGGACATCACGAAAACGTAACCGTAACAGGTTCCGTGATGCGTGATCGGTGCCGCCGCAATATAGCGGTTTTGCGAAAACAGACCGTCTAACTTGCCGGAAGTGAAATACACCGTTTCCGCTTGTTGCAACGCCTTGACCGTCTCCGCCGACAACTTCTCCTTCATCGCCGGATCGCTGTTGTCCTCCGATGCCATCAGCAACAGATCACCGTCCGCATCGGTCAACATCACGTCAATATCCGACGTGACCGACACCGTCTCTACCAGTTCCAGTACCACCTTATTATCGGTCAACTGCGGCGGCAGATAATCGCTAAACGCGTCCCGCTCGAATTGTTCGGTGATATTGATGGACAGCAGACGGGCGTCCTCCGACAGCGTCTTGCGCTGTTCACGCACCCAGAAACTGGAAGAAAGCGCCAACTGTGCCACACCCAGCACCAGTACGCCGCCCGCCAAAAACAGCGAAGCAAAGGACATATATTTGGCAAAGACACTGGTAAATAGTGACTTTCGCTTTTTCATTATTCTTTTACCTCAAATTTGTATCCGACACTCCAAACCGTCTTGAGCGACCATTGGTCGGATACGCCCTCCAATTTTTCACGCAGGCGCTTGACGTGAACGTCCACCGTACGGCTGTCGCCGTAATATTCGAAGCCCCATACCTCGTCAAGCAGTTGGTCACGGGTAAACACACGGTTGGGATTGCTCGCCAGATGGAAGATGAGATCCATCTCCTTCGGCGGGCAGGGGATCACCTGACCGTCTACCCGCAGTTCATAGTTTTCCATATTGATGGTCAATTTATCAAAACTGACCTCCTTGACCTTGCGCTGGGCATCGGCGCCACTGCGGCGCAACACCGCCTTGATACGCGCCACCACTTCCTTGACCTCAAACGGCTTGACGACGTAGTCATCCGCGCCCAGTTCCAGACCAAGCACCCGATCGAAGACCTCGCCCTTGGCGGTCAACATAACGATCGGCACCTGCGAGGTCTTACGCAGTTCACGGCAGACCTGCCAGCCATCCAGTTCCGGCATCATCACATCCAACAGCAAGATATCCGGTTTCTCTTTCTCGTAGGCGGTCAGCGCGGCGGCGCCGTCGTAGGCTACCGAGACTTCCCAGCCCTCTTTTTCTAAATATAAACGAAGCAGATCGCAAATATTGCGGTCGTCATCCACGACCATCACTTTGATTGCAGCCATCGGGCAACCTCCTATCCATCGTTATCTTCAGTATAACACGGCCAAAAGAGCAAAATGTTAACCGTATTTGAACATTTATAAACGCTTTTGTAAACCCTTCTTCAACCCTCATCCAACAAATCGGGCTGTTCGTAGTCGTATTTACGGAGGAAATCCTCCATCAGGTGGAAATTCGGGGCGCGATCTTGGAGGTTATGGGTATCACTGCCCAATACAAACAGAAAATCTTCTTTCAAGAGCCGTTTGACGAATTTCTTGGTGAGACGGTCGGTGACGGCTTCGTTGTTGATCTGTATGATCGCGTCCTCAAAGCCGATGATGCGATCCAACTGTTTTTTGTCCACCAGTCCCCAGGCGAGGAACCGGTCAACGTGCGCCAACATCGGCACCACGCCCAGTTGGTAGGTCATATTCTCCACCTCCTGCATCATCCAATCGGCGTGCTTTAAGTAGGGAAATTCCAACAACAGCAGGCGCGTGCCTTCCACACACAGTTTTTTCAGTTCGGCACAGTCGGCCATCCCGCGCGCCAGACGCACCTCCGCCCCCAACAGCAACGGCGGAAACTCCGCCGCTTCCGGCGCGGCCATCAATCGCTCATACGCCGCGGCACGGCGGGCCAGATATTCTTCCACACTCTCGTTTTCGGAGTAGTAGTGAGAGGTCAGTACGATCCGCTCCACCCCCTGTTCCCGCAGGCGGCGGATCATCTCCACCGAGGTCGCCACGTCCGGCGAGCCATCGTCCATTTCGGGCAGAATATGGGTATGAAAATCGTAAGCAAACATAGCGCTTCTCCTTTACGCAATCGAACTCGCAACGGTTTTCGAAAAGAAAACGGGGGCGAGTTTCGCTCGCCTATGGTATAAAAAGCAACAGCCGACAAACACGGTTGTCGGCTGCTGAAAATTATGCGTTGTTTTCTTCTGCAGCCGCGTTTCTCTGACTGCCGTAGTAGCCACCGTAGTAGTACTTATTGCCGTAACCGTAACGGCTGCGACGGTCGTAGTCACCGTACATACGGTCACGCTCATGCACGTTGGTGATGACCGAACCGATGACCGTACCGCCGTTTTGCGTGATCAATTCCACCGCGCTGTTGAAGTCGCCGTAAGTGGTCTGCTTCTGGCGGGCAATGACCAGCACGCTCGGCACGCGGTCGAGCAGGTTCATCGCATCGGACACGACACCGACCGGCGGCGTATCGATAAAGACGTAATCGTATTTTCCCTTGACCGTATCCAACAGTTCGGTCATCGCACGGGAGACCAACAGTTCGGACGGGTTGGGCGGGATGGTACCCGAAGTGATGAGATCAAGGTTGGGAAGCACTTCTTCGTGCAGTGCCTCATTCAGCGTGCAAAACGAACTGAGAATATTGGACAGACCCAACTGATTCGAGCGTTTGAACACCTTGTGCTGGGTGGGCTGACGCATATCCGCGTCGATCAGCAGTACACGGGAACCGGCCTGCGCCATCGCGACCGCCACGTTGGAAACGGTGGTGGATTTACCGGCATTCGCCTCCGCGCTGGTCACCAACAGCATCTTGTCTTCGTTGACCGACAGCGCAAACTGCAGGTTGGTACGCAAACTCTTATAAGACTCGACGATGGCAAAATTACGGCCACCGCGGGAGTAGGTACCCGACTTATCGAATTTCTTCATGTCAGTTCCCCTCCTTCTTTTCCAGCATCGAACTTCTGACCATCTTGACCTTACCCACGCGCTTGGTCTTCTCCTTGCGGCGGGTATCCTCAAAGGCGGGAATCTCCGCCAACACCGGCACGTCCGAATGCTCGGCGAGGTCTTCCTTACCCTTGACGGTGTTATCGGTCATCCAGCGGATAAGCACCACCGCCACGACCAGCACCAGACCGATCACCGCACCAAGCATGGTATTCAAGGTGGTGTTCGGGCCGGCCAGCGTCGCCTTGGTAGCGGGACCGACCTGCTTACTGGTACCGACGCCGCAGGTCTCTTCCAGCACCGACGGAGCCATACCGTACAGCGCATTGCAGATCGCCTCAGCGACCGCCGGCTTGGTATGAACGCAGGTGACACGCAGAATGTTGGTGTCTTCCGGAATGGTGAAGTTCAGCGTCGACTTGATACCGGACGCGGTCAGATTGGTACCGTGAGACTCGTTGACCTCATCGGCCACCTGCTCCAACACCACGTTGTTGTTGAGCACTTCGGCGTAACTGTAGGTCAGCGCCTGCGAAGCCGCCAACGCCGAGGAGGTGATATTACCGTCTTCAAAATAGGTAAGGCTGGTAACAAACAGATCCGCGCTCGACTGGTAGGTGGGGGTCATCGCAAAGGTCGAAATCGAAAACATCGCTATGGCGCCGATGACCAGACCCAACGCCAACCACTTGGCATTACGCCAGCACAAGCGCAACAACGAGGCAAGGCTAATTTCGTTCATCTTGTTCATCCTTTCATTGCCGGAGACCGGGAATAGGCATATATATTCATTATACTTATTTTCCGGCAATTGTCAATTCTTTTCCGCCAAGTTTCGCAGGGAATTTTAGGGTAAACAAAAAAATCCCGCGTGTCGTTTCCGACACACGGGATTTCGAAAAGACGATGTTCGAAATTACTTGATTTCGACCTTCGCGCCGCCCTCTTCGAGCTTCTTCTTGAGTTCCTCAGCCTCATCCTTGGAAACCGCTTCCTTGAGGGTCTGCGGAGCGCCTTCGACCATATCTTTGGCTTCCTTCAGGCCCAGACCGGTCACTTCGCGGACAACCTTGATGACAGCGATCTTGTTGGCGCCGTCAGCCACACCGGCCAGGACAACGTCAAACTCGGTCTTCTCTTCGGCAGCGGCAACCGGACCGGCAGCGCCGACAACGGCAACCGGAGCAGCGGCAGAAACGCCGAACTCTTCCTCAATAGCTTTGACGAGCTCGTTCAGCTCCAGAACGGTCATCGCCTTGATCTCTTCGATCATGTTCGTGATTTTCTCAGACATGGGTAATACCTCCATTTTTTTTTAATAAATTAGTGTCAGCCTTTCAGGCCGCAAGATGATAGGCGCCGTTTACGGAATTACGCTTCCGCCGGGGCAGCGCCGCCCTCTTTTTCGGCAACCGCGTTAATGGCGCGGGCCAGACCGGCAACGATGGAGTTAAGACCACCGGCCAGCATGCCAAGCAGAACGTCCTTCGGCGGGACTTTCGCCAGACTCTTGACGGTATCGGCATCAATGACCTTGTTCTCGAAAACACCGGCCTTGATCTCGAAACCCTTGTTGCTCTTCTCGGCGTAGTCGTTGAGCAGTTTTTCGGCGATCAGATCGTCATCTGCACAGGTGGCGATGGCGGTCGTACCCTCCAGCACGCTCTTCAACTCGCTCAGTTCCAACTCGTCAGCAGCACGGCCGAGGATGGTGTTTTTCACGACCTCGTAGTGCACGCCGGCCTCGCGGAGCTGCTTACGCAGAGCCGTGTCTTCTGCCACCGTGATACCCTTGTAGGACACGACGACAGCGGCCTTGGAAGAAGCAATGCGCTCTTTCAACTCAGCAACCTGAGCCTTCTTGGCTTCCAATACATTCGCGTTCGGCAATTTGTTTCACCTCCGTTAAATAAATAATAACAGACGCTAAACTTCCGACAAAAAAACCTCCCTGTGAAGCCACAGAGAGGTTTTGTGCGTTTCAAATCCGCGCACCCGTAACGGGTCCGCATCGTAACGCTCGTCCTCGGCAGGCGGAATTTTCCATTATACGCTTAACGCGCACCTGCTGTCTGTGGAAGAACAGCTATTCTATTATAGCATAGTTTTGCTAAAAAGCAAGTCTTTTTTCAGAAAAACTTCTTAGCTGACCTTCGCCGGATTGATGTGCACGCCCGGGCCCATCGTCGAAGCGACGGTGCAGGAACGGACGTACTGACCCTTCGCCGCCGCCGGCTTCGCCGCGTTGATGGCGTTCATCAGGGCGGTCAGGTTCTCTTCCAGTTTCTCCACGCCGAAAGACACTTTGCCGATCGGGCAGTGGATGATGTTGGTCTTGTCCAGACGGTACTCGATCTTACCGGCCTTGGCTTCGGCGACAGCCTTCGCCACGTCCGGAGTAACGGTACCGGCCTTCGGGTTGGGCATCAAGCCACGCGGGCCGAGCACCTTACCGAGACGACCGACAACGCCCATCATATCCGGGGTCGCGATGACAACGTCGAAATCCATCCAACCGGCGTTGATCTTCTGGATCAGTTCGTCGGAACCGGCGTAATCCGCACCGGCATCCAGAGCGGTCTGCACCTTGTCTTCCTTGCAGAAGACCAGAGCGCGGACGTTTTTACCCGTGCCGTTCGGAAGAACGACAGCGCCACGGACCTGCTGATCCGCGTGACGGCCGTCGACGCCGAGGCGAACGTGCAGTTCCACCGTCTCGTCGAACTTCGCCTTACCGGTCTTGATGACCAGATCCAGCGCTTCGGCCACTTCGTAAAGATTGGTTTTGTTGTACAGCTTAGCGCTGTCAACATATTTCTTACCATGTTTCATTTTCGGTTATCCTCCTTAAAGTCCATCCCGCGAAACCGATTCTGCGGATGGCTGAGTGGTAAATATCGGAATATGAGGTTTTCCTCCCACCCGATTTCAGATTAGTCGACGACAACAACGCCCATGCTACGAGCGGTACCCGCGATCATGCTCATCGCACTCTCGAGGTTGGCCGCGTTCAGGTCGGGCATCTTGGTCTCGGCGATCTGACGAACTTGATCCTTCGTGATCTTGGCGACCTTGTCCTTCTTCGGCGAGCCGGAAGCGGTCTCGATTCCGCAAGCCTTCTTGATCAGGACAGCAGCCGGCGGGGTCTTGGTGACAAAGCTGAAGGAACGGTCAGCGTACACCGTGATGACGACGGGGATGATAAGACCCACATCGTTCTTGGTGCGCTCGTTGAATTCCTTCGTAAACGCCATGATGTTGACACCGTGCTGACCGAGGGCCGGGCCGACAGGCGGGGCCGGGGTCGCTTTACCAGCCGGAATCTGCAATTTGATGTAACCGGTAATTTTCTGAGCCATTTTTCTGCACCTCCAAATATCGTGGTAGATGGCGGAGCGTTAAGATTTCGCTCCTCCCACAGCCGGAAGAGTGTCCGGCGCACAGTAGCCGTACGAATTTCGTACGAAACACTCAAACTTAATCGAGCAGTTCGGCCTGATCCGGCTCCAGTTCGACCGGCGTTTCGCGGCCGAACATCGAGACCGTCACGCGGACTCTGCTCTTTTCGAGGTCGATCTCCTCGACGCGGCCGGTAAAGCCTTCCAGCGGACCGTCGATAATGTTGACCATATCGCCGACGCTGTAGTCGATGTGGACCTCACGGGTCTCCACGCCGAACCGCTGGACTTCTTCTTCGGTCAGCGGGACAGCCTTGCCGTTGGGGCCCACAAAGCCGGTGCAGCCGCGCGTGTAACGCACGACGCCCCAAGTGGCATCGGTGAGCACCATTTTGACGAACACGTAACTCGGGAAGAGTTTGCGTTCAATTTCCTTTTTGACACCGTCACGGGTCTCCGTCACGGTTTCGGTCGGAATGCGGACCTCTTGAATCATATCCTGGAGATTACGGTTCTCCACGATGGTCATCAAGTTGCCGGCAACTTTGCTTTCGTAGCCGGAATAGGTATGCACAACATACCATTTTGCCTCTTCAGCCATATTCCGCTCCTCTCCGCGTTAGACCATCCAGTTGATCAGCGCACCGAGACCGAAGTCGATCGCCGCAACAATGATCGCCACGAACGCGCAGATCACAAAGACCACGCCGGTGTTTTTCAGCACCGTCTTAAAGGTCGGCCAGTGAATGTTCTTGCGCTCGCCGTTGAGATCGCGGACGTACTTCGCCGCCTTCTTGTCGAACTTGCCGAACTCACCGTTCTGCTTACGCTTGATCAGCGCGATGACCGCCACAACGATTGCTGCGATCAGGCAGGCCACGCCCACCAGAAACAGCACCTTGTAGGCTTCCACCGGAGCCACGAACAGTTTCGCAAACAGTTCGCCGACGCTCGGGGCCTTCAGCATAGCGCCCGTGATCATAAAGATGGCGAAGAGCAGCAGGATAATTGCTAAAACAATCATCGTGTTACCTCCTTACTTCGTCTCTTTGTGAAGCGTGTGCTTGCGGCAGAACCGGCAATACTTGTTCATTTCCAGTCTGTCCGGATCGTTCTTCTTGTTCTTCATCGTGTTGTAATTGCGTTGCTTGCACTCCGTGCAGGCGAGAGTAATTTTGACTCGCATTTATCGGCACCTCCCAATTCGTTTTGCCTCCCTCGCGGGCGCGGCGCATTTTTGCGCACAAAAAGAAAACCCCCTGCGAGGTAATACTAACTATACCATACCGTGTCAAATTCGTCAAGACTTTTTTTGCAAAAATAATATAAAAAGAATTTATTTATATATAGAGGGGTTTTTATATATTTTGACAGCACGGTTTCCTCTTGACTAAACGCGGCAACTGTGGTACACTAATTCTGCTCCGCTCCCTTAGTTTAATGGTAAAACGGGTGATTTGTAATCTCCAGTTGTTGGTTCGATTCCGACAGGGAGCTCCAGAAAAAAGGACTTCACGAAAGTGAAGTCCTTTTTTCAATGATGTTTGCCTTGCGGCAATGATGTCGCTTTGCTAATGATGCTCACTTCGTGAATGATGTCGGCTTCGCCTAATGAATTGGCAAACATCGCATCATTGCGAATGAAATGAGCAACATCATATTTGCAACGCAAATGAATCATATCGCCAAAGGCGATACTTCATTCTCCAAGCCGCAGGCGCATATCATCCACCGAAGGCGGTTTTTGTTATATCGGTTCGATGGAATCCAGTAACGCTTTGTAATTGAATCCTGGTTCACCCGTGTAAATAACTACTATAGTAGGCCCATACTGATTAGGAAGTCTGTGCTGAAAAGACAGGTTTGAAAAGTCCTCTGGCAGGTTATTGCTATCAATCGGTTGATCGCCTGTACTAGAAATAAAATATTCCGTCTCGCCAATCATGTAGGTAACTCTCTGTGCACGGCTGCTCCTCAACGAATAGTCCAAATAGAAATATATTCCCAAATGACAGTTGCCTTTTTGTATGATAATGTCATGATAAGCCGTTGCATTCTCTCCAGCGTCCACGGTAATATCTTGATGAACCTCAAAGTCCTCCGGCAGTGTCATCTTAATTCCTAGGTACTTATTGATGTAAACGCCGTCTTGCACGTAACCGTTGAACTCCTCACGGTCGTAGGCCGTGGTGGTCGTGGTACTGCTTGAAGAACTGCCGGACGGCGCGGTTGCCGTGTTCGTAGTCGTGGTGGTCGATGCCGTGATATTGGTCGACCGACTGCCACCGGTCGTGGTGGTCGAGATCGTCTCCGAGGAGGACGATGGCCCGCTTGTTTCCCCCGATGACGGCGAAGGGGTGGTCGTAGTGGTCGACGCGGTGGTTGAAGTGCTGGTCCATATCCACTCCGGGAATGGTGACGTCGTTGCCGGCGGCGGTGTCAAACTACCGCTCAGCCACAAGGCCAGCAAGGTCGTCGCCGTGGTCACCAGCAAGCAAAATGCCAACAGCATCGACGCGATCCGCAAGACCGCCCGATTGCGTTTTTGCATCACCAGCGACGCTGCTGCGCCGGTCAGTCGGGTCTGCTTACCGGTCAGCACGTTATCCAACATCTGTTGCGCGACCGTCGCGGACAAAATGTCCGTTCCGATCGCAGAGCGAAACGCCACCGCAATGGCGGCAAAGACCCCACCGCCGTATACGTTGCGGTCGATGCCTCGCACTTCCAGTTCTTTCAACAAACATTTCTTGGCCGCCCCTAACCGCCGGTATGCCGCCGCCATCGAAATGTTCAGCAGTTTGGCGATCTCCGCCAACGTCAGGCCGTCGTAATAATACAGCGACAGCACTTCCGCCTGTTCGACCGGCAACGATTGCAACGCATCGCGAATATCCGCACGTCGCTCGGTGTCCTCGGTAGTATCCGGCGCAGCCGGCTCGTCGTCCAACGCCTCGGCGCTGTGCTGATAGACCTCCGTGTAAACGTCCTTGGCGGCGTTTAGCACAATACGGCTTAGCCACGCGACAAATTTCTCCGGATCGTTGACCCGATCCATATACTTATACGCCTTGGTGTAAGCGATCTGCAGGGCATCGTAGATGTCCTCATCCTGCCACAAGATTTTGCGGGCAACGTAAAACATCTGCCGATAGGTCAGACGGAACAACTGCGAAAAAGCATCCTTATCGCCGGCGATCGCGTCTTTGACCAATGCTGTCTCAACGGTCGGTATGACTTCTTCCGATGACAACTCGCCGCCAAGCGCCAGTAAACCATCCGTGTGTTTCACGCGATCCCCTCCTTTTCCACCTAAATGACGTTGGCTTTATTATACCGCATTTTCCGCCAATGTCAAATCCCGTTCCGGAAGGTACCCGCAGGACGTTAAATATGTCTCCACTTCTTTTACAAAATGTTGCTTGCCCCATTTTTTACTGCGATACCACCACGGACAGGTCGGATGTGACGTGCGGCACAGCCGAGTATCGTAATGATCGACGTGTTTTTCTCGCTCCCCGATATACGCGTTATAGGCTCGTTTAGAAAGAAAAACGATCAAGTCCGGTTGCAGTACCGCAAAAATATTCTCGGCAATCACATACGCCTGTTCACGATCGGTCGCATCCGCGTCAATGCTGTTGCCGTGCCGACGCTCCGGCCGCTGGAAATAATTGAAAAATGCAAAGGAATCAAAGGTTGCCCGTGGGTCGCCGAGGATCTCTTGCCATGCCGCTTCGGGTCGCGAAAACATCGTCCGGCCGCCGTCGCCGCGGCGGTCTCCGCCCAGAAAGGTCGATACGACCGTTCGGGTCGTAAAGTATTCGCGATCCCGAGCCGAGAACACCGCCGACGTCGCCGTTTTATACCAATCCGCAAAGTCCGCTGGCATCACACCGGTATCCTTTGGGAGATAATGACTTTCGCCGATCAACAGGATCTGATAGGTAGAATAACCCGTTCCCACAAAAGGCAGCAACTCCGGATGGAGCCGAAAATGCTGAATATCTCGCAAAGACGAATCGTATGTAGATTCTCTTTCGTTTTTATCCATTGCCGTTCTCCTTATCGTTGTCTGTTCCTGCTGTTAAATCAAGAGCGAGTCCAAGTAAAACTAGCGTAGTCGTTCAATAACATATCAGCGGCTGTTTGCGGATCAGCCAGTTCACTGGAACTCAGGCTTTTCTCTCTCTCCCAGGCTTCGAAGGGATCGGCTTTCCAACCGGTGGTTACCTCAAAGTATGCATAGTTCAAATTGGTTCCACCAAATCCCGGAACAATTTTTGTTACACTGGCCGGAATGGTTACCGAATTAAGCGGTAGATAGATAAAAGAATACGCAATCGCGGTGATGCCGTCCGGAATGATCACGTCGACGGCTCCTGTGATCAGTTCTCCGTCAAAATAGAACTTCGCATTCTTACCATACGACATAGAGAGAGGATTCGAGAGCCTCTCTGCAAACTCAATCCAGCACCATTGTTCTATGGTTCCTTCATAATACAAAATGAAATCCGTAGTATTATTAGTATGGGGAGAGGGCCACGCATCCGCGCCGACTGAGGTGATCGTCTCCGGAATCGTAAGGGAGATCATATTTACTGAATCCTTAAAGCCACTCTCAAGGATGGTCGTAACCGGTTTACCGTTACGATAAGCAGGAATTACGATCTCACTGGCATAGCAAGCGGTACCGGCAGTAACGGCGTAAGTACCGTCCGGCAAAAGATAGTAATCCAGCCCATCTGTACCAACCTCCTGCTCGTTGACCTGGCCCACGTTCACGGTCTCACCGTCGGTGTAGGTGACCCACAGTTCACCGTCGATGATCTCCATCGACGCAATTCCTCGCCCCGGATCGCCCTGCAAGCCTTGCAGACCTTGCGGGCCGGCCGCGCCGGCATCACCTTTCTCGCCCTGCTCACCTTTGAGCGAAGCGAGCCACGCAGTCAGACCGCCCTCAAAACCGGCATCCACGGCCAGTTCATACGCCGACTTACCGTCTGTACCGCGAAGCGACAGCAGCCATTCCTGTTGAGATCCTTCGTAGCCGCCCGCCACCGCCAATTCATACGCCGATTTGCCGGCTGCGCCGGTGTCGCCCTTCATACCCTGCGGGCCCGGATTGCCGACCAGCGACGCAAGCCATTCGTCGATTGTACCGTCAAAGCCTTGCTCTTTTGCCAACTCATAAGCGGATTTACCGGCGGCTCCCTGTTCGCCTTTTTCGCCCTGTGCACCGTTGGTACCGTGCAGCGACGAAAGCCACGTAGCCAAGTCGCCGTCAAAGCCGGCGTCAACCGCCAGTTCGTAAGCCGACTTACCGGCCGCACCGTTTTGACCGTCTTCACCGTCTTCGCCCTTGGCACCGGTCGCACCGATAAGCGAGAGTAACCATTCCGATTCGGTACCTTCAAAGCCGGCATCGACCGCGATCTCGTAAGCCGACTTACCGGCCGCACCGTTTTGACCGTCTTCACCGTCTTCGCCCTTGGCGCCGGTCGCACCGATAAGCGAGAGTAACCATTCCGATTCGGTACCTTCAAAGCCGGCATCAACCGCGATCTCGTAAGCCGACTTACCGGCATCTCCTTTGGCGCCATTCTGACCGGCGATACCCTTTAACGTGGCCAGCCATTCTGCTTCGGTGCCTTCAAAACCATGATCAACAGCGAGTTCATAGGCAGATTTACCGGCCGCACCGGCGACGCCTTGATCGCCCTTGTCGCCCTTGTCGCCCTTGTCGCCTTTGTCACCCTTGTCACCCTTGTCACCTTTGTCACCTTTGGCACCGACCAACGAGTCTAACCACTCATTCAGCGATCCTTGGTAGCCTTTCGCAACCGCCAATTCGTAGGCGGAGGCACCGGTGTCACCTTTATCGCCTTTGGCACCGGTCTCACCTTGGATACCCTGCTCGCCTCGGTCGCCCTTATCGCCCTTAGCACCGACTTCGCCGACCAGCGAGGCCAACCACTCGGTTACACTACCGCGATAACCGTTTTCGACCGCCAGTTCGTAGGCAGAGGCACCGGCATCACCTTTGTCGCCCTTGGCACCGGTCTCACCTTGGATACCCTGCTCGCCTCGGTCGCCCTTATCGCCCTTGGCACCGGCTTCGCCAACCAGCGAGGCGAGCCACGATTGCAGATCGCCTTGATAGCCGGCCATCAGTGCTAATTCATACGCAGAGGCACCGGTGTCACCTTTGTCGCCCTTGGCACCGGTCTCACCTTGGATACCCTGCTCGCCTCGGTCTCCCTTATCGCCCTTGGCACCGGCTTCGCCGACCAGCGAGGCCAACCACTCGTTGACACTGCCGCGATAACCGTTTTCTACTGCCAGATCATAAGCAGAGGCACCAATCAACGATGCCAACCACTCCACTTCCGTACCGCCAAAGCCATTTTGTTTGGCAACCTCATAAGCCGACAGACCGGTAGCGCCGATGGCACCTTGATCGCCTTTATCGCCTTTATCGCCTTTTGCACCGGTGTCGCCTTGATCACCCTTATCACCTTTGTCACCCTTGGCGCCGGTCTCACCTCGGATACCCTGTTCACCTTTGTCACCTTTGGCGCCGACCAGTGATGCCAACCACTCCGACTCGGTACCAACGTAACCGTTTTCCACCGCAAGGTCGTAAGCCGACTGGCCATTTTCGCCTTTGGCACCGACCAGCGTCTGCAGCCATTCGGTCAGCGTCCCGGTATAACCGGCATCGACCGCCAGTTCATAGGCAGATTGACCAGCGGCACCTTGATCACCCTTGTCGCCCTTGTCGCCTTTGGCGCCGGTCTCGCCTTGGATACCCTGCTCGCCTTGATCGCCCTTATCACCTTTGTCACCCTTGGCGCCGACCAGCGTCTGCAGCCATTCGGTCAGCGTCCCGGTATAACCGGCATCGACCGCCAGTTCATAGGCAGATTGACCAGCGGCACCTTGATCGCCCTTGTCGCCCTTATCACCTTTGGCACCGGTCTCGCCTTGGATGCCCTGCTCGCCTTGATCGCCTTTCGCACCGGTCTCGCCGTGGATACCCTGCTCGCCTTGATCGCCTTTCGCACCGGTCGCACCGACCAGCGAGGCAAGCCATTCCGACTCGGTACCGACGTAGCCGTTTTCCACCGCAAGATCATAGGCCGATTTACCGTTATCACCCCGCTCGCCGGCAATGCCGACGAGCGACGTTAGCCATTCCGACTCGGTGCCGGTATAACCATTATTGACCGCCACCGCATAGGCGGACAAGCCGTCCTTGCCTTTGACATAGTCCAGCCACTCGGCAAGCGTTCCGGAAAAACCGTTGTCAACGGCAATTTCATAGGCAGATTTTCCATTGGTACCGTCAACGCCAGCCACGCCGACCAACGACGAAAGCCATTCCGTTTCCGTCCCTTGATAACCGCGCGCAACCGCCAACTCATACGCACTTTTACCGTCCGACCCGCTAACACCGGCAGGGCCCTTTAATCCGATCAAAGATCCCAACCATTCCTCAATAGTACCGACGTAGCCGTTTTCCACCGCAAGATCATACGCAGACTTGCCATCCTTGCCGGCGGCACCGGTCTCTCCTACCAACGACATCAGCCACGTTTCCAGATCACCTTTGTAGCCGTTTTTTACAGCCAGATCATACGCCGTCAAACTCTGCGAAGCCGAAGTCGGCTCGCCCGTGCGGTTAACCAACCAACTGGTACCGCAAGAAAGACCGATGATCAGTGCGATCACCACAATGACCGTAAGAATTTTTTTCCAAACAGAATTTTTTGTTGACGAATTTTCCATCGTTTTCATCCTTTCCCACAAGACGATAAGGGTTTCCTTATAATATAATACCTGTCGAATTTCAATTTTTTTTCGGGTAAAAAGGTATTATTTTAATTTTATGACTATTTGTCATATTTGTCAATAGATTTAAATGACATAATGTCATAGGGGGATGGTATGAAACGATTAAAAGAATTGCGCAAAGCAAAGCGTTTAACTCAAGTTTCCGTGCAAATGAAATTAGGGGTCGAACAAGCACTGTTATCCAAATACGAAAACGGAGAACGGGTTCCACCAACTGAAACGTTACTCCGTTTAGCAGAATTTTACGAAGTAAGCATCGATTATCTGTTGGAGCGCACCGATAATCCCAACGTTAACCGATAAAACAGCAAAAACTCCTTCGGAGGGATCCGAAGGAGTTTTTGTTTTGTGTTGGCATCTTCTTATCTTCCCGGGCCGTCGCCAGCCAAGTATTGTCAGCGCAAGTGAGCTTAACTTCCGTGTTCGGGATGGGAACGGGTGTACCCTCACCGCCATCGACACCAACTATTTACTTTAGAGGATCGT
>JAFQQM010000028.1 GCA_017410585.1 Clostridia bacterium | reverse complement strand
GGCAACGAATTTACGCCGTACAGCGAATAAACAAAAACCACGCGATAGTCGCGTGGTTTAAAAGAACTTTAGCGATGAACAGAAATCGTAGAGATCAAAGGCAGACGCAGAAAGTGTTTTATGTTATGCCTCCCTCTGACGTGGGAGGTGGATTTTTGCGAACCAAAAAGACGGTGGGAGAGAAAAAACTACCCCTCAGTCGGCTGCCGCCGACAGCTCCCCTGACAAGGGGAGCCAAGAGGGTGATTGGCACCAACTGCCGCCCCTACAAGGCCCCCTTGCCTAAAGGGGGCTGGTAGCCGCAGGCTGACTGGGGGATGCTGCCGCTTGGCGGCAGATCGCCCAGAGGGCGATTATCCCTCCGACCTCGCTAACGCTCGGCCACCTCCCTCTAGGCGAGGGAGGCTTTTTGGGCGGCAGGTTGCCGCCCGTGCTCACTCCACCAGATTGGCGCGGATGGCGGCGATCTCGTCGGCGGTGATACCGATAGACAGCAGATACGTCTCGCACGCTTCGGTGAAACTGCCTTCCGGCGCGGATTCCTGAATCAGTTTGGCGGTCAGTTTCAGATTGCCCTTCAAACTCTTGGCGGAAGCGTTCTTGCCGCCGATGGTGGAAAACAGCGACAGTTCGTAATCCAGCATAATATCCTTAAGCGATACGCCGCAAACGCCCTTGATGACCAGCAAGATGGTGCCGGTACGGTCGCGGCCGACCGAGCAATGCACCGCCATCGGGAAGTTGGCCGGATCGGCAAAGGTCCGGATCTCCGCCAGCCACGCGTCGCGGTAGTTTTCGGAGGCGATGCCGTGGGAAGTGCCCCAGTAATACGGCGCATCGTAGTTTATGTAGTTGATGTCGGCCCCCAACGGGGAACCGTTACCGGCGGTGCCTTCGCCCGGCGTGCGCAGGTCGAGGTCGGTGGTGACCCCCAACACCTCGACCAGTTCCTTGCGGCCGGCTTCGGTGATGTCATCCAGTTTGGCGGTACGGTAGATCAACCCGTATTTAAAGAACTTGCCGTCCTCGGTGGCCCAACCACCCGCATCACGGGTGTTGTCGACGCCGTCGATCGTGATAGTACGCGCGGTGTCGGCGGTCTTGAAAGAACGGACGTCCGACTCCTGCTCGCCGGCGATCACCTTCCAGTAGTAGGTGCGGTCGGGGATAAGGTTAGCCAGATTGACCGAGGTCTTCTCGGTGACGTAGCGGAACGCATCCGAAAAATCGGTGTTTTCCGCCACCAGTACGGTATAACTGTCCTGTTTCTTGCCGGATGCCCACACCAGCGTCAGCGGCTGACGGTGGAACAGTTGCGTACCGTCCTTCAGCAACATCGACTTGGTGCCTTCCGGATCGTAATCGGTCATCAATTCGGCAATCGCCGGATTGGGTTTCAGACCGGTGATACCCTCTGCCGGCGCGAGCAATAAGACGCCGTCGGTCAGCGAATTGACCTTTTGTAACAAGGTCAGATCGGTGTTGTCGACCGTGCCGTTTTTGTCCATATCGGCGGCGTGCAACGCGCCGGCATCCAGTTTGGCCTTGGATAAATGCTCCTGCAACAGGGTGGCGTCCGCCGCGTTGACCGTCTGGTCAAAGTTCAGATCCCCGAGACGGTAAAACACCAGTTCGCGGGTGTATTCGTTATTGTATTTGCTGTATTTGAGGGTGTGCTTGCCGAATGCCGCAAAGACAGCGCCCTCGTTATAGTGTTTGCCGTCGATAAACACGATGGATGCGTCGGTGACGGTGTAGGTCTCGTTGTCAAAATCGCAGTACACCGGCGCCCATAATTGCGGGTTATTTTCCTTGGCGGTGGTCGTGGTCGTCGGCGGACGGGTGGAGAGCGCATCCTTGTCGCCGGTGGATGCACAGCCGCCGAGCATGGTGACCAGCAATACCGCCGCTACGAGTAAAGACAGTTTTTTCATACGGGAATACCTCCTGTTTGGCAACTTTCGGGCGGCCGGTTGCCGCCCCACTTTTTCTTACTCCGGTTTGAAGTTCTTGGCGAGGCCGCCCTCGGCGGTCTCACGGTAGATGACCTTTAGATCTTTGCCGGTCTCGTACATCGTTTCCACGATCATATCAAAGGTGATCTTGCGGGAATCCGCCAGAAAATCGGCGAGGTTAACGGCGTTTAGCGCCCGCATCGCCGCGATGGCGTTGCGCTCAATGCAGGGAATCTGCACCAACCCCAGAATGGGATCGCAGGTGAGACCGAGATGATGCTCGATCGACATCTCGGCGGCGTATTCAATCTGATCGAGGTCCAACTCATACAGTTCTGCCGCGGCCGCCGCCGCCATCGAACACGCCGTGCCGATCTCTGCCTGACAGCCGCATTCGGCGCCGCTGATCGAGGCGTTTTGCTTAATGAGATTACCGATGATACCGCCGGTGGCGATGGCGTGCAGGATCTGTTCCTCGGTGAAATTCCGCTTCGGTTGCAGGAATTTCATCACCGCCGGCAACACGCCGCAAGCACCGCAGGTGGGGGCGGTCACGATCTGCCCGCCGGACGCGTTTTGTTCGCTCACCGCATACGCATACGTGCAGATCAGGCGGTTCATCTTGGTCTCTTCGCTCTCGTCGATGTGTTTTTGACGGTAAAGGTACCGCGCTTTGCGCTGAGTACCGATGCCGCCTTGCAACACCCCTTCGGTCTCCAGACCTTGCTTGATGGCGGCTTGCATCACCTGCCACACCTCGGCGAGATATTCCCAAATCTCCGGCCCTTCGCATTCTTCCACGTACTGCCAAAGCCGCATCTCGCGCCGGCGGCAGTATTCCGAAATAGCGGAAAAGGAATTGAGCGGGTACACCTCGCCGTGTTCGGCGGCCGCCTCACCGTCGGCGATCACCTCGCCGCCGCCGATGCTGTAATACCGGCGGGTCTGCTGACTGCCGTCCTCACCGTGGGCGGTGATGTCCATCGTATTGGGATGCACCGGCGTCGGGGTGTCGTAATCAAACACAACGGTACAGGCACGTTCCCCGAAGACTTCGTGCAAAACGGTGTTGGTCATATGACCGCGACCGGTCTTGGCCAGCGAGCCGTACAGCGTCACCGTATAACAATGCGCATCGGGAAATTCCGCCAAAAACCGCTTGGCGGCCGCCGCCGGTCCCATCGTGTGGGAAGAGGACGGACCGCGACCGATGCGGAACAAATACCGTAAGGATTGCATCGCACAGACCTCTCTTTTTAGAAAATAGGGGGTAATTATTCGTCATCCAACTTGAGCACCGCCATAAACGCTTCCTGCGGGACTTCGACGCTACCCAGTTGGCGCATCCGCTTTTTGCCTTCCTTCTGCTTTTCCAGCAGTTTCTTTTTACGGGTGATATCGCCGCCGTAGCACTTGGCAAGCACGTCTTTGCGCATCGCCTTGACCGTTTCGCGGGCGATGATCTTGCCGCCGATCGCGGCTTGGATCGGTACTTCGAACAACTGACGCGGAATGTGTTCTTTCAGCCGTTCGCACATCTTGCGGGCGCGGGTGTAGGCGCTGTCTTCAAACACGATAAAGGAGAGCGCATCCACCGTTTCGCCGTTTAAGAGGATATCCAACTTGACCAGTTTAGAGGGGACGTAGCCTTTCAGTTCGTAGTCAAAACTGGCGTAGCCGCGGGTACGGGATTTCAGCGCGTCAAAGAAATCGTAGATGATCTCGTTGAGCGGCAGTTCGTAATGGATATCCACACGGGTCTGGTCGAGATATTTCATATCCTTGAAGATACCGCGACGCTGTTGGCACAGTTCCATAATGTTTCCGACAAATTCGGTAGGGGAGAGAATATGCGCCTCTGCGATCGGTTCTTCCGCCAAACGGATCTGACCCGGATCGGGGTAGTTGGTGGGGTTGTCCACCGCCAGCATCGTTCCGTCCGCCAGCGTGATATGGTATTCCACGCTCGGGGCGGTGGTGATGAGGTCAAGGTTATACTCGCGTTCCAAACGTTCCTGAATGATCTCCATATGCAACAATCCGAGGAAGCCGCAACGGAAACCGAAGCCGAGCGCCACCGAGGTTTCCGGCTCGAAAGACAGCGACGCATCGT
Organism: Clostridia bacterium; assembly: GCA_017410585.1. GTDB lineage: Bacteria > Bacillota > Clostridia > Oscillospirales > Acutalibacteraceae > RGIG426. Next base: position 904 of record JAFQQM010000028.1, on the reverse strand, counting down.
TGAGTTGCAGGCGTGCCAACGCTTCGCGCAGGTCGTTATACCGCGCACCGTCGGCAGGGAACACGCCGCAGAACACCATCGGGGTCGCCTTGTGATAACCCGGCAACGGTTCGGCTACCGGTCGGTCACGGTGGGTGACCGTGTCACCGACAAGCGCATCGCCGACGCTCTTGATGGACGCGGTGAGATAACCGACCTCGCCGGCTTCCAGTTTGCCGGTAGGCACCAGTTTACCCGGTTGCATAATGCCGCATTCCACCACCTCAAAGGTGGCGCCGGTCGCCATCATCTTGATGGTGTCGCCCACCTGCAACGTGCCGGATTTAACGCGGATGTACACGATGACGCCGCGATAAGAATCGTAGTAACTGTCAAAGATCAGCGCCGAAAGCGGGGCTTCGCGGTCGCCGGTCGGGGCGGGAATATCCCGCACGATCGCCTCCAACACCGCCTCAATGTTGATGCCGTTTTTGGCGGAGATAGCGGGGGCTTGCGAGGCATCGATGCCGATGACGTCTTCGATCTCGGCGCGGACGCGCTCGGGATCGGCCGCCGGCAGGTCGATCTTGTTGATGACCGGCACGATCTCCAGATCGTGATCTACCGCAAGGTAAGCGTTTGCGAGCGTCTGCGCTTCAATGCCCTGCGACGAGTCAACGATCAGCAACGCCCCTTCGCAAGCCGCCAACGAGCGGGAAACTTCGTAGTTGAAGTCCACGTGACCGGGGGTGTCGATCAGATTGAAGGTATAGGTCTCGCCGTCCGAAGCAGTGTAGTTCATGGTGACGGCGTGTGCTTTGATGGTAATTCCGCGTTCGCGTTCCAGATCCATGCTGTCGAGCAACTGATCTTCCATATCCCGCAGTGCGACGGTGCTGGTTTGCTCCAGCAGACGGTCAGCCAG
>JAFQQM010000027.1 GCA_017410585.1 Clostridia bacterium | reverse complement strand
TCGGAGCTGTTTTCATCTGTATATAAAGAAAAATCCGACCATCTTTTCGATGATCGGATTTTCTCTTGTCCCGTACCGGCTTTCACCCATTGGTCAATTTTTGTCCCTTTGAGCGAAAACCCTTGGCAACGGGGTGCTTTTGTTCTTTGTAAACGAAAACCACGCGGGGAAAGTTTGATGCTATGCCTCCCTCTGATGAGGGAGGTGGATTTTTGCGAAGCAAAAAGACGGAGGGAGAGAAAAACTACCCCTCAGTCGGCTGCCGCCGACAGTTCCCCTGACAAGGGGAGCCGCAAACCACTTACGGATTATTTCTTCTTAAACGCGTCCTTGAGGGAGACACTGCGGTTGAAGATCAGGTGGTCGGGGGTGGAATCCTTATCCACGCAGAAATAGCCGAGTCGCAGGAACTGGTAGGAGTTGGGGCAGACCGCGCCGGTCAGCGACGCTTCCACTTTGCTGTTTTTCAGCACTTCCAGCGAATTCGGATTGAGGCAGGCGAGGAAATCCTTGTCTGCCGCGTCCGGATCGGCATCGTCAAACAACGCATCGTACAGCCGCACTTCGGCATCCAACGCGGTGTTGGCGTCCACCCAATGCACCGTACCGCCGACCTTGCGGCCGTCCGGCGTGTTGCCGCCGCGCGTTTCGGGGTCATATTCGCACAGCACCTCGGTCACCTTCCCGTCCGCATCTTTGACACAGCCGGTGCAACGGACGATGTACGCCCCCTTGAGGCGCACCTCGTTGCCGGGGAAGAAGCGGCGGTAGCCTTTGATCGGCTCTTCCATAAAGTCGTCTTCTTCGATGTACAGCGTTTTGGAGAAGGAGATGGCGTGAGTTCCGCTGTTTTCCTGCACGGGGTTATTTTCGGTCTCAAACTGTTCGGTCTGTCCGTCGGGATAGTTGGTAACGGTCAGTTTGAGCGGACGCAACACCGCCATCGCGCGGGGTGCGTTTTGGTTGAGGTCTTCCCGCAGGCAATGCTCCAGCAGGGCCACTTCCACCACGTTGGGAACTTTGGCCACGCCGATGCGGTCGATGAAGTTCCGCACCGAAGCGGGGGTATAACCACGGCGGCGGAGACCGCAAAGGGTGGGCATACGGGGATCGTCCCAACCGCTGACGTAACCTTCTTCTACCAGTTTGCGGAGTTTCCGCTTGGAAAGCACCGTATGGTCGATGCCCAGACGGGCGAACTCGATCTGGCGCGGATCGGCCTCGTAGTCGACGTTATCGCGTACCCAGTTGTACAGCGGGCGGTGGTTTTCAAATTCCAGCGAGCAGAGCGAATGGGTGATCTGCTCGATCATATCCTCGATTGGGTGGGCAAAGTCGTACATCGGGTAGATGCACCATTTGTCCCCCTGACGGTGGTGCGGCTGGTGATTGATGCGGTAGATGACCGGATCGCGCATATTGAAGTTGCCGCTGGCCAGATCGATCTTGGCGCGAAGTGTCATCGCGCCGTCTGCAAATTCGCCGGCTTTCATACGGGCGAACAGATCCAAACTCTCCTCGATCGGACGGTCGCGATACGGGCTGACTGCCGGATGGGTGAGGTCACCGCGGTTTTTCTGCACTTCTTCGGGGGTCTGCTCACAGACGTAGGCGAGCCCTTTTTTGATAAGACCCACCGCGAGATCGTACATCGTATCGAAGTAATCGGATGCGTAGAAGAACCGATCGCCCCAGTCAAAGCCCATCCAGCGGATATCCTCCTGAATGGCGCGGACGAACTCGTCGTCTTCCTTGGCGGGGTTGGTGTCATCCATACGCAGGTTGCACAGACCGCCGTATTTTTCGGCGGTGCCGAAATCAATGCACATCGCTTTGACGTGACCGATATGCAGGTAACCGTTGGGTTCCGGCGGGAAGCGGGTGTGCACCGTCTTACCGTAGCAACGGCCGCCTTCCTGCAATTCTTCGTCAATGATGGTATGGATAAAATTGTTACTGCCTTCCGGCTTGATGATCTCTGCCATTGGAAAAACCTCTCTTAAAGCGAATTGAGTGCTTCGGTAAGCCGCTTGTCTACGCGGTCGTTACCCAGCAAATACATAATGGAACACAGGTCGGGGGTGTTGCGGCGGCCGGTGATCGCCAGACGGATGACCGTGCTGACGTCGCCGACGTGACCTTTCCAACCGGTGGGATCTTTCTTGTATGCTTTGACGTCCGGCGAGAAACCGAGCGGCTCACACAGATTGCGTACCGTTTCAAACCACGCCGTTTTGTCCTCGGTGGGCTGATAGACCGACCGGTAGGCGGTGAGGATCGCTTTGGCGTCCTCGGCGGTGATATTCTCCGGCAACTCGCCCATACCGGTAAAGGTATCGTCAAAGAAATAGGCGGCGTAGTCCGGCGCTTCGTTCCACTTGGCCATATCTTTGCGCGGTTTGTTGCCGCCGCGGTCGATGGCGAACAGCCCCACCGCAAAATCCTTGTCGGCGGTCAGTTTGGCGGCAAAATCGGGGGCGTACTCGGTGGCCCACCCGATGACCGCGTCCGCTACCTGTTCGGCGGTCATACCGGCAATGACGTTTTTGCTGACGTCGTTGAGTTTCTGCAGGTCAAACAACGCACCGGACACGCTCATCTTCTTGAGATTGAACGGGAACGCGCTACGCGGCGCGGTCGGATTGCAACGGCGCCAATCCTCAAAATCACTGTTGGCAACGGTCATCAGATATTCCAGCACGCTGTCGGCGGGGTAACCCTGCTCGGCGTAATAATGCATCGCCGCTTGCGGGTCTTTCCGCTTGGACAGTTTCCGCTTGTTGCCGTTGTCTTCCACCATAATGGGGGAGAGGTGGGCGTACTTCGGTGCCTTGAAGCCGAGAATGCGGAACAACTGCAGGTGCTTGGGGACCGACGAGATCCACTCATCCGAACGGATGACGTGGGTGGTGTGCATCAGGTGATCGTCGATGGCGTGCGCGAAGTGATAGGTCGGTACACCGTCGGATTTCAGCAGGACGATGTCCTCGTCGTTTTCCGGCATCTCGATGGTTCCTTTGACCACGTCGCTGTACTTGATGCGGTTTTGCTCGTTGCCGGGGGAACGCAGACGGACGGTATACGGTACGCCCGCTTGGATCTTGGCGGCCGCTTGGTCGGCGGTCAGTTGGCGGCAGACCGCAAACTCGCCGTAGTAGCCGGTACGCACTTTCTGCGCCTGCTGTACCTCGCGTGCCTGCGCGCGTGCTTCGGCGGTGCAGAAGCAGGGATACGCCAACCCCTGCGCGACCAGATCCTTCACGTAGGTCTGGTAGATGTCCACACGGCAGGATTGCTGGTACGGGCCGTAATCGCCCACCACCGTATCCGCCGCGACGAACCCTTCGTCGATCTTCAGACCAAAGCGGCTCATACCGGTGAGGATGTCGGCGGCACCGCCTTCCACTTCGCGCTTTTTGTCGGTGTCCTCCAGACGGAAATAAAAGATGCCTTTGCTGGCATCCGCCGTCAGGCGGTTGACCATCGCGGTGTAGAACACGCCGAGGTGCAGATAACCGGTCGGACTGGGCGCCACACGTACCACGCGAGCCTCCTCCGGCAACTGTCGGGGCGGGAACTGCGCTTCGATATCGGCGGGTGTTTGTCGGATGTGCGGGAACATCAGTTCCGCTAATTGTTGTTGTGTCATCGTGGGATACCCCTCTTTGATTAATATACTCTGTTATTCTACCTTATTTTTATCTCCATGTCAACCGCATAAAAATATTTCTAATTCATCAACGCACCCGCGTGTTTTCTACAAATAAAACAAAAACCGCCGCTTCATACGGCGGCAGTCGAACGAAAGTGGAGAAATCGCATAACAGCGCGATTTTTTAAAGGTAAACCCCTTGACAAACCTTGAGAAAGGGCGTATCATTACATAATGTATCACTATGGAATAGTGGGGTTATGTGCGCTTTGTGAGGATAGTATAACCCATTTCGCCGCAAAAAGCAAGCCCCGTTTTCCTCAGTCAATTCAGGTCAAAATCAGCAGAAATATAGAAACAGGAGTGTGTTGCAGCTTATGAAACAGACGCAGCTGAAACCGGTACAACTCGGCAAAACGACACGAATGAGCTTTGGCAAGATCAATGAAGTGTTGGAAATGCCGAACCTGATCGAGATCCAGAAGAACTCGTATAAGTGGTTTCTGGATGAAGGTATGAAGGAAGTGTTCCATGACATTTCCGCCATCACCGATCATACCGGTAATCTGGTTCTCGAGTTTATCGACTACCGCCTTGAAGAAAATTCGAAGTACGACGTGGAGGAGTGCAAAGCGCGCGATACCACCTACTCGACCAAAATGTACGTGACCACCCGCCTTTATAATAAGGAAACGGGTGAGGTGAAGGAGCAGGACGTCTTCATGGGTGAATTCCCGTTGATGACCGAAAGCGGCACCTTCGTTATCAACGGTGCGGAGCGCGTTATCGTTTCCCAGTTGGTGCGTTCGCCGGGCGTGTACTACAACTCGTCCTACGACACCACGGGTAAGCAACTGTACACCTCCACCGTCATCCCCAACCGCGGTGCGTGGCTGGAGTATGAGACCGACTCGTCGGACGTGTTTAGCGTTCGTATCGATAAAAACCGCAAACTGCCGGTGACCGTGCTGGCGCGTGCGCTGGGTCTGTCTTCCAACGAGCAACTCATCGAATTTTTCGGTGAGGATGCGCGCATCATCGCCACCATCGAGAAGGATACCACCCGCTCGAGCGACGATGCGTTTGTGGAGATCTTCCGCAAACTGCGTCCGGGTGAGCCGGTGACCTTGAAGGATGCCACCGAGCACTTCAATAATCTGCTGTTTGATCCCCGCCGGTATGACCTGTCCCGCGTGGGTCGCTATAAATACAATAAAAAACTCAGCCTGTGGAACCGTCTGACCGGTCAGCGTCTGTCCCGTCCGGTCATCAACGAAGAGACGGGCGAACTGCTGGCGGAAGCCGGCCAGATCGTGACCGCCGAGCAGGCGATCGCGATGGACGATGCCGGTATCACCTTTGCGTACGTCGACGTGACTGACCACGACGAGCGCCGCGAGGTGAAGGTCATCTCCAACGGTATGGTGGATATTGCCAAGTACGTGGACTTCGATGCCAAAGCCGAATGCCACATCAACGAGCGTGTCCGTTATTCCGTGCTCAAAGAGATCCTCGCCAAGGGTCTGTCGGAAGAGGAACTGAAGGAAGAATTGCGCGCCCGCCGCGACGATCTCATCCCCAACACCATCACCGCCGACGACATTTTGGCGTCTATCAACTATCTGAATACCATCGACAGCGGCATCGGTACCACCGATGACATCGACCACCTCGGCAACCGCCGCATCCGTTGCGTCGGTGAACTGCTGCAGAACAGCGTCCGCATCGGCTTCTCCCGTATGGAGCGTGTTATCCGCGAGCGGATGTCCCTGCAGACGCAAGACGAGAGCACCATGACCCCGCAGTCGCTGGTCAACGTCCGTCTGGTGACTTCGGCTATCCGCGAGTTCTTCGGCTCGTCGCCGCTGTCCCAGTTTATGGATCAGAACAACCCGCTGGCGGAACTGACCCACAAGCGTCGTCTGTCCGCCCTCGGTCCCGGCGGTCTGTCCCGTGATCGCGCCGGTTTCGAAGTGCGTGACGTTCACTACTCGCACTACGGCCGTATGTGCCCGATCGAGACCCCCGAAGGTCCGAACATCGGTCTGATCTCCTATCTGGCTACCTTTGCCCGTATCAACGAATACGGTTTTGTTGAGGCGCCGTATCGCCGCATCGACAAAGAGACCGGCATCGTGACCGACGAGGTCGTGTATATGCCGGCGGACGTGGAAGACAGTTTCGTCGTGGCGCAGGCCAACGAGCAGTTGGACGAAAACGGCCGCTTCGTGCGTGACCGTGTCAATGCCCGTTACCGTGGCGAATTCTTGGAAGTGGCGGCGGATAAGCCGGACTTTATGGACGTCAGCCCGAAGATGGTCGTGTCGGTCGCTACCGCCATGATCCCCTTCCTTGAGCACGACGACGCCAACCGTGCGTTGATGGGCTCGAACATGCAACGTCAGGCTGTGCCGCTGCTCCGCACCGAGTCGCCGTGGGTCGGTACCGGTATGGAGTACAAGGCGGGCGTCGACTCCGGCGTTTGCGTGCTGGCTCGTTATGACGGTACGGTGGAGTACGTCTCTGCCGATGTGGTGCGTGTGCGCCGTGATGCGGATGCCACCATTGACGATTACAAACTGGTCAAGTTCTCCCGTTCCAACCAAGGCACCTGCATCAACCAGAAGCCGATCGTGGCGGTGGGTGAGCACGTGAAGGCCGGCGAAGTGCTGGCGGACGGTCCCGCCACCAACAACGGCGAGATCGCGCTGGGCAAGAATATGCTCATCGGCTTTATGACTTGGGAAGGCTACAACTACGAAGACGCCGTGCTGATCAACGAGCGTCTGGTCCGTGACGACCTGTTCACCTCGGTGCATATCGAGGAATACGAGACCGAAGCCCGCGACACCAAACTGGGTGCCGAAGAGATCACCCGCGACATCCCCAACGTCGGTGATGACGCGCTGAAAGACCTCGACGAGCGCGGTATCATCCGCATCGGTGCGGAGGTCCACTCGGGCGATATTCTGGTCGGTAAGGTCACCCCGAAGGGCGAGACCGAACTGACCGCCGAAGAGCGCCTGCTGCGCGCCATCTTCGGTGAGAAAGCGCGTGAAGTCCGCGATACCTCGCTGCGCGTGCCGCACGGCGAATACGGTATCGTCGTGGACGTCAAGGTGTTCACCAAGGAAGACAGCGACGAACTGTCCGCCGGTGTCAACGAAGTCGTCCGCGTGTATATCGCGCAGAAGCGCAAGATCAGCGTCGGTGATAAGATGTCCGGTCGCCACGGTAACAAGGGCGTTGTCTCCCGCATCCTCCCGAGCGAGGATATGCCGTTCCTGCCGGATGGCCGTCCGCTGGATATCGTTTTGAACCCGTTGGGCGTTCCGTCCCGTATGAATATCGGTCAGGTTCTCGAAGTGCACCTCGGTGCCGCTGTGGCGCAGATGGGCATCAAGATCATGACGCCGGTCTTCGACGGTGCGCAGGAAGAAGACGTCCACGAGATGCTGGAAGAAGCCGGCCGCAATCCGGACGGTAAGATCACGCTGTACGACGGTCGTACCGGTCGTCCGTTTGATAATCCGGTCACCGTCGGCTATATGTACTTCCTCAAACTGCACCATCTGGTCGACGATAAGATCCACGCCCGTTCCACCGGTCCGTACTCGCTGGTCACCCAGCAGCCGCTCGGCGGTAAGGCGCAGTTCGGCGGTCAGCGCTTCGGCGAAATGGAAGTGTGGGCGCTGGAAGCGTACGGCGCCGCCTATACGCTGCAGGAGATCCTGACGGTCAAGTCGGACGACGTTGTCGGCCGTGTCAAGACCTACGAGTCGATCGTCAAGGGCGAAAACATCCCGCAGTCCGGCGTGCCGGAGTCCTTCCGCGTGCTGGTGAAGGAACTGCAGTCGCTGGGTCTGGATATCAAGGTATTCAACCCCGAGAAGCAGGAGATCGACCTCAAGCAGAATTTCGATGAGGACGACGATTTCAATATGAACAACATCGACCGTGAAGTGTTCACCGAGGTGGCGGACGAGAGCGCGATGAGCCAGAGTTATTCCTTTAACGATGGGGAAGACGCTGACCTGTCCTCGCTGGATGCCACGGCGGATGACTACGAAGACTAAGAAAGGGGGAGCATCACTATGGTGAATTTTAACGTTTTTGATTCCATTAAGATCGGTCTGGCTTCCCCGGATCAGATCCGCAGTTGGTCCTTCGGCGAGGTCAAGAAGCCGGAGACCATCAACTACCGTACGTTGAAGCCGGAGCGCGACGGCTTGTTCTGCGAGCGCATTTTCGGGCCGACCAAGGACTGGGAATGCCATTGCGGCAAGTACAAGCGCATCCGCTATAAGGGCAAGGTCTGCGAGCGTTGCGGCGTCGAAGTGACCCGCTCGAAAGTTCGTCGTGAGCGTATGGGTCACATCGAACTGGCGGCACCGGTATCTCACATCTGGTACTTCAAGGGCACCCCGTCCCGCATCGGTCTGATGCTGGATATCGCTCCGCGTCCGCTGGAGCAGGTGCTGTACTTCGGCGCGTATATCGTGACCGATCCGGGCGATACGCCGTTGGCGAAAAAGCAGATCCTCACCGAAAAAGAATACACCGATATGCGCGAAAAGTACGAGGACGATTTCGAGGCCGGTATGGGTGCCGAGTACATCCAGAAACTGCTGGCTGAGATCGATCTCGAAGCGCTGACTGCCGAGTTGAAGGAAGAACTGGAGAAATCCTCCGGTCAGAAGCACGGCCGTATCCTCAAGCGTCTTGAGGTGGTCGAGTCCTTCCGTCTGTCCGGCAACCGTCCGGAGTGGATGATCCTCAACGCCGTGCCGGTCATCCCGCCGGATCTGCGCCCGATGGTGCAGTTGGACGGCGGCCGCTTTGCGACCTCCGACCTCAACGACCTGTATCGCCGTGTTATCAACCGTAACAACCGTCTGGCCCGCCTGCTGGAACTCAACGCGCCGGATATCATTATCCGCAACGAAAAGCGTATGTTGCAAGAGTCGGTGGACGCGCTGATCGACAACGGCCGCCGCGGCCGTCCGGTCGTCGGCCCCAACAGCCGTGCGTACAAGTCGCTGTCCGATATGCTGAAGGGTAAGCAGGGTCGCTTCCGTCAGAACCTGCTGGGTAAACGTGTTGACTATTCCGGCCGTTCGGTTATCGTTGTCGGTCCGGAACTCAAGATGTTCCAGTGCGGTCTGCCGAAGGAAATGGCTCTGGAACTCTTCAAGCCGTTTGTGATGAAGCGCTTGGTGGAGACCGGTGCTGCCGGCAACATCAAGTCCGCCCGTAAGATGGTGGAACGCAGCAACCCCGCCGTGTGGGATGCGCTGGAGATCGTCATCAAGGATCATCCGGTCATGCTCAACCGTGCGCCGACGCTGCACCGTCTGGGTATTCAGGCGTTCGAGCCGGTGCTGGTCGAGGGTCGCGCCATTAAACTGCACCCGCTGTCCTGTACCGCGTTTAACGCCGACTTCGACGGTGACCAGATGGCCGTTCACGTGCCGCTGTCCTCCGAAGCGCAGGCGGAAGCCCGCTTCCTGATGCTGGCGGCCGGTAACCTGCTCAAGCCGTCCGACGGTAAGCCGGTGGCGGTGCCGACGCAGGATATGGTTCTCGGTTCCTACTACCTCACCTACGGCCGCGAAGGCGAAGTGGGCGAGGGCAAGGTGTTCCGCGATGAAGACGAAGTGATGATGGCGTATGACGAGGGCGTTATCAGCCTGCACGCCGCCATCAAGATCCGTCGTACGATGGAGATCAACGGCGAGATGCAGAGCCGTCTGGTGGATACCACCGTCGGCCGTATCATCTTTAACCGTCCCATCCCGCAGGATCTCGGCTTTGTGGATCGCACCGACGACGAGAACAAGTTCCTCTATGAAATTGATTTCAAGGTCGGCAAGAAACAACTCGGCCAGATCATTGACAAGTGCATCGCCAAGCATGGCACGGCGGCGGCGTCCGAGGTGCTGGATGCGATCAAGTCGCTCGGCTATCACTACTCCACCATCGGTTCGCTGACCGTTGCGGTCTGCGATGCGACCATCCCGCCGCAGAAGTGGGATCTCATCAACGAGGCGGAGAAGAAGGTCGACGAGATCACCGCGGTCTACAACGAAGGTCTGATGACCAACGAAGAGCGCTACCAGCGGGTCGTCGAGGTGTGGAACGACACTTCCGAGGCGGTCGGTAAAGCGCAGTCGGATAATATGGACCCGTACAACCCGATCTTTATGATGGCCGATTCCGGTGCTCGTGGTAGCGCCAACCAGATCCGCCAGCTCGCGGGTATGCGCGGTCTGATCGCCAACACTTCCGGTCGTGCTATCGAAGTGCCGATCCGTGCGAACTACCGTGAAGGTCTGAACATTTTTGAATACTTCATCTCGGCCCGTGGCGCCCGTAAGGGTCTGGCCGATACCGCTCTGCGTACCGCTGACTCGGGTTATCTGACCCGCCGTCTGGTGGACGTGGCGCAGGATGCCATCATCCGCGAAGAGGATTGCGGTACCCACGACGGTATCGAAGTGTACACGCTGGGTGAGGGCAAGGAAGTTATCGAAGAGGTCGGCGAGCGTTTGATCGGTCGCTACCTGACCGAGGACTTTGTGGACGAGAAGACCGGCGAGGTCATCTTCGACCGCAACCATATGCTGACCGAAGCGGATTCCAAACTGCTGACCGGTAAGTACGGTGTGGAGCGCATCCGCGTCCGCTCGGTGCTGACCTGCCACGCCCGCTACGGCGTCTGCGCCCACTGCTACGGCTTGAACTTGGCGAAGAACGAGCCGGTGTCCATCGGTGAAGCGGTCGGTACCATTGCCGCCCAGTCCATCGGTGAACCGGGTACTCAGTTGACCATGCGTACCTTCCACACCGGCGGTTCCGCCACCGCGGAAGACATCACGCAGGGTCTGCCCCGCGTGGAAGAACTGTTTGAAGCCCGCAAGCCGAAGGGTGCGGCCATCATCACCGAAATTCCGGGTACCATCCGCTTCGGTGAGGAGAAAAAGAAGAAACTGGTCATCGTCAACAACAACGGCGAAGACGAGCGCTCTTACGTCATTCCGTTCGGTATGCACATCCGCGTGGAAGAGGGTATGCAGGTCGAGGCAGGCGATCGCCTGACCGACGGTGCGGTCAACCCGCACGACGTGCTCAACGTCAACGGTCTGTTGGCTGTGCAGAACTACCTCATTCAGGAAGTGCAGCGCGCCTACCGTCAGCAGGGTGTAAAGATCAACGACAAGCACATCGAAGTGATCGTGCGTCAGATGATCTGCCGCGTCCGCGTGCTGGATTCCGGCAACACCAACCTGCTCGGCGGTTCGGTCGTCGACCGCTCCGATTATGAGGCGGCCAATGCCGAGATCGCCCAGCGTGTGGCGGCGGGCGAGGAAGACCTCAAGGAAGCCACCTGCGAACCGATGCTGCTGGGTATCACCAAGGCGGCGTTGGCAACCGACAGTTTCCTGTCGGCGGCCTCCTTCCAAGAGACCACCCGTGTGCTGACCGATGCCGCGATCAAGGGCAAGGTCGATCCGTTGCGCGGTCTGAAGGAAAACGTCATTATCGGTAAACTCATTCCGGCCGGTACCGGTATCCAGATGTACAACAACGTGGAAGTGATCAACACCCACGCCACCAAGTCGGACGATCCGTTCGTTTCCAAACTCCGCGAGATGCTGGAAGAGGACGAAACGCCCGAATCGGCGGAAAATGAGTAAGTTTTCCCAATAAACAACTGAAAAAAAGACCACGGTTTGGCAAACATTTTGCTTGACAAGCCGTGGTCTTTTGTTGTATAATCCTATATTGGGACACCAAGGGGTAATTCTGCCTTGGCCCATCAAATATGCAAGGAGGTGTTATTGTTGCCGACATTTAACCAGCTTGTCCGTAAGGGCAGAGAAACGCAGGAGAAGAAGGCGAAGGCACCGGCTCTTTTGAAGGGTTGGAACTCGAAGAAGAGCACGGCTATCAGCCAGAACTCCCCGCAGAAGCGTGGTGTGTGCACCGTCGTTAAGACGCAGACCCCGAAGAAGCCGAACTCCGCTCTCCGTAAGGTGGCTCGTGTCCGCTTGTCCAACGGTATCGAAGTGACTTCGTATATCCCGGGTGAGGGTCACAACCTGCAGGAGCACAGCGTCGTGATGATTCGTGGCGGTCGTGTTAAGGACCTTCCTGGTGTGCGTTATCACATCATCCGCGGTACTCTGGATACGCAGGGTGTTGCGAACCGTATGCAGGCTCGTTCCAAGTACGGTGCCAAGCGTCCGAAGGCTAAGAAGTAAGCCGAGGGCAAAGATTCTAAAGACATTAACAGCGGCTATATAGCAGCTCTTATATAAAAGCGGATCCCCGCTTTTGGACGGAGCTTCTGTGTGCCTACGGGAGTTTGTCGCTTCCGAGTACCTATGATATCATTTATATGAAGGAGGGAAGATGTTATGCCGAGAAGAGGTTCTATTCAGAAGCGTGATGTTCTGGCGGATCCGGTATACAATTCCAAGTTGGTGACCCGTCTTATCAACAACATTATGCTGGATGGTAAGCGCGGTGTCGCTCAGAAGATCGTTTATGACGCGTTCGATATCATTGCTGAGAAGACCGGCAATGATGCGCTGGAGACTTTCGAGAAGGCGATGGAGAATATTATGCCGTTGCTGGAAGTCAAGGCTCGCCGCGTCGGTGGCGCTACCTATCAGGTCCCGATCGAGGTCCGTCCGGACCGCCGTGTGACTCTGGGTCTGCGCTGGTTGACCAACTACTCGCGTGCTCGTTCGGAGCGCACCATGAAGGAGCGCCTCGCCAACGAGATCATGGACGCCCTGGCCGGTAACGGTAACGCCGCCAAAAAGCGTGAAGACACGCATAAGATGGCGGAAGCGAACAAGGCGTTTGCGCATTTCAGATGGTAATTCGTTGAGGAGGAGAAACAATGGCACGTGACGTATCTCTGGCTATGACCAGAAATATCGGTATCATGGCTCACATCGATGCCGGTAAAACTACCACGACCGAGCGTATCCTGTACTACACCGGTGTTAACCATAAGTTGGGCGAGACCCATGAGGGTTCGGCCACGATGGACTTTATGGCACAGGAGCAGGAGCGTGGTATCACCATTACCTCCGCCGCTACCACCTGCTATTGGAAGAATCACCGTATCAACATCATCGACACCCCCGGCCACGTGGACTTCACGGTTGAAGTTCAGCGTTCGCTGCGCGTGCTCGACGGTTCGGTGACGGTGTTCTGCGCCAAGGGCGGTGTTGAGCCGCAGTCGGAGACTGTTTGGCGTCAGGCGGACGAGTACAAGGTTCCCCGTATGGCGTATGTCAACAAGATGGACATTATGGGTGCCGACTTCTTCCGTGCCGTGCAGATGATGCGCGACCGTTTGAAGTGTAACGCCATTCCGATCCAACTCCCGATCGGTGCTGAGGATACCTTTAAGGGTATCGTCGATCTGGTCGAGATGAAGGCGGAAGTGTATTATGATGAAATGGGCAAGGATATGCGTGAGGAAGAGATCCCCGCGGATATGGCTGAACTTGCCGAGAAGTACCATTCGGAACTCGTCGAGCACGTGTGCGAACTGGACGATGACCTGATGATGATGTATCTGGAAGGCGAAGAGCCGTCCATTGAGGATCTGAAGCGCGTCATCCGTCAGTCCACCCTCGAGAACAAGATGGTTCCGGTCTGCTGCGGTACGTCCTACCGCAACAAGGGTGTCCAGAAGTTGCTGGATGCCGTCGTGGACTATATGCCGGCTCCGACCGACGTTGAGGCCATCAAGGGCATCAATCCGGATACCGAGGAAGAGGAAGTCCGTGAGTCGGACGATAACGGCCCGTTTGCGGCGTTGGCGTTCAAGATCACGACCGACCCGTTCGTCGGTAAGTTGTGCTTCTTCCGTGTGTACTCCGGTAAAGTCAATGCCGGTACCACGGTGTACAACTCCAATAAGAAGCAGGATGAGCGCCTCGGCCGTATCCTGCAGATGCATGCGAACAATCGTAAGGATATCGATTGCGTGTACTCCGGCGACATTGCCGCGGCGGTCGGCCTGAAATACACCACCACCGGTAACACCCTTTGCGATGAGAAGTATCCGATCGTTCTTGAGTCGATGAACTTCCCGGAGCCGGTTATCTCGGAGGCTATCGAGCCGAAGACCAAGGCGGCGCAGGAGAAGATGGGTATCGCTCTGTCCAAGTTGGCAGAAGAAGACCCGACCTTCCGCACCTACACCGACGAAGAGACCGGCCAGACCATCATCTCCGGTATGGGTGAACTCCATCTGGAGATCATCGTCGACCGTCTGCTCCGCGAATTCAAGGTCGAAGCCAACATCGGTGCTCCGCAGGTTGCCTACAAGGAAACCATTCTGGGCAATGCCGACGTCGATGAGAAGTACGCCCGCCAGTCCGGCGGTAAGGGCCAGTACGGTCACGTTAAGATCCGTGTTGAGCCCAACGAGCCGGGTAAGGGCTACGAGTTCATCAACGCCGTTGTCGGCGGTTCCATTCCGAAGGAATACATCCCTGCTGTTGACGCCGGTATTCAGGGCGCTATGCAGAGCGGTATTCTGGCCGGCTTCCCGGTCGTCGACGTGAAGGTCACCCTGTACGACGGTTCCTACCACGAGGTCGACTCCTCTGAAATGGCCTTTAAGATCGCCGGTTCGATGGCGTTCAAGAAGGCGATGGAGAAGGCGAAGGCTGTCCTGATGGAGCCGATCATGAAGGTTACGGTCACCGTGCCGGATGAGTATATGGGCGACGTTATCGGCGATATCAACTCGCGCCGTGGCGAAATGCAGGGTATGGATGCCATCCCCGGCGGCCAGCAGGTGCACGCTAACGTTCCGTTGGCGGAGATGTTCGGCTACTCCACCGACCTGCGTTCCAAGACGCAGGGCCGTGGCCAGTACGTTATGGAGCCGAGCCACTACAAAGAACTGCCCAAGAGCGTGGCGGAGACCATCATCGCCAAGCATCGCAAGGCAGACTAAAAAAAATTCAAAAAACTGTTGCATTTCTGCCGCAAACTTGGTAGAATAACAGTATATGAAAATCACCCCCAAAATCAATGGAATTTTAAGGAGGAAATAACAATGGCAAAAGCGAAATTTGACAGAAGCAAACCGCACGTAAACATTGGTACCATCGGTCACGTTGACCATGGTAAGACCACCACCACCGCTGCGATCACCAAGGTGCTCGCTATGCAGGGTATGGCTGAGTACACCGACTATGCTAACATCGATAAGGCTCCGGAAGAGCGCGAGCGCGGTATCACCATCAACACCGCTCACGTTGAGTATCAGACCGCTGCCCGTCACTATGCTCACGTCGACTGCCCCGGC
>JAFQQM010000026.1 GCA_017410585.1 Clostridia bacterium | reverse complement strand
CAAAAAACTGCTTTGCACCGCCGGTCTTATGGATTTTGGGATGATTTTCGTGTTTTCGACTGCCGATAGGCTGGCGCCTTTCAAAGGAGAAAACGGGAAAAGCGCCCAAAAGACATACCGGCGGCGATGCGGGGTTCGGTTTGCTTATGGTATATCATCACAAAATAGCCAGCAATAACAGTTCCACGATACCGACGGCCAAAAACACCATCATTCCTTTAATTCCGAAGCGCGGTAGTTTAAAGCGAAGCAGGAAGCCGACGGACAGCACCAACATCACCAGCCCGAGCAACCACGGGAAAAAGAGCGGCCACGGCTTTTTCAACAGCAACAGCACCGGCAGGATCAGCGCGATGCTGGACAGCGGCAAGCCGATATGTACTTTGCGGTGACGGGAACCGGAGATCTTTCGCTCCTCGTCGGTGACGTACAGAAAACTGAGGCGAATGACAGCCGCCAACGCGTAAATACCCATAAACGGCCAAAACCACGCCGTCTCCATTCCGGTGGAAAAGCCGATAGCCAGCGGCAGAAACACAAACGCTGTCAAGTCGGATATCAGATCGAGTTTCCGCCCAAAAGACGCCTCCTCCGGCGTCAACGTGCGGGTCTTGGCGATTTTGCCATCCACCAGATGAACGCCGCCGGCGAGCAACAACATATAGGCCGACACCTCCGGAATACGCCAAAATACCGCAAAACCGATGCCGATCAAACTGATCAGCAATCCGACCAGCGTGGCAATGACGGTGTAGTTATAAAATCCGAGAATGCGTTCGGTAAACGGGATCTCCGGTTTTTCTTCGGTGATCGGTCGGTTACGGGAAATCGGTTCCTCTTTCATTGTCCGGTCCTCCTCATCGTCTTATAAGAAAGCAACGCCGCGGCGGAGTCAGGGGTACAGGTCATTGCATAGATCGGGATATCCGCCATCAAGCGGTCAATCAACCCAAGCAGTGCCGCCATCTCCTCCGCTTTGCGGGATTTGGAACATTGCTCAAACAATTTGACCGAAGCGGTCGCATCGTCGGCAAGGGCAATACGGTTTTCGTAGCCTTTTTCCAAAAAACAAATGCCCGCTAACCGAACCGCTTCGTTGCGGTTGAGCGGCGACGTGCCACTCCACGGTGTTCCCCACGCCCACCAGCGCCCGTCCGCGTCCACGCGGAGCGCCGGCTTATCGTCGTTTAAGATGTACGCCTGCGGGAAGTGAGAGAGCCACAACTCGGTATGGGTGGTCTTTCCGCCGCCCGACGGGGCGGAAAACAGATAGGCATAACCATCCACTACCACCGCCGAAGCGTGCAGCACGAAGCCGTCGTATGCGATCAGTTGACGGGCAAAACTACCGCCGGTCAACAGATAACGCCAGCCGTCTTCGTCCAGTTCGGGATGTTGCGTCCGCTCGTAGGCCACCGCTTTATCCGATACCTCCACCGTGATGGCCGGCTCACCCGCAAAGGAGGCGCGATACGCCTCCGCCTGACGGGCGGTCAACCCCTCACAGGTCATACGGACAGAAAGACCCGCAATACGATAATCCGGCATTCCGTCCGCCTCCCCTCTCACAATTACGTTTATTATAACATATAAATATGAATTTGTCAAAACCCGACAATTTGCGGCAGAACGACCGCCGCCATTACAAAAGTGTTACTTGCAATTTGGATAGTTTTAGCGTATAATGGTGATAATTATACAGGAAAGGAGGCGTGGCTTTTGACGAGTAAAAAAGGGCCGTCCAAGGGGTACTTGATCACCAAGCGCGCAGTGGATGCCACGTTAGCGGCGGTAGCGCTGATCGTGCTGTTTCCGCTGTTGCTTATTTTAGCGCTGATCTCGGCGATCGATACCAAGGCCACGCCGCTGTTTATCCAGACACGCATCGGCAAAGACGGGAAAGAGTTTAAGTGTTTCAAGTACCGCACGATGAGTACCAAAGCCCCCGCCAACGTTGCCACCTGTGACTTGGAAGCGACCCGTTATATCACGCCGGTGGGCAGTTTCCTGCGGAAGACCAGTTTAGACGAATTGCCGCAACTTTGGAATATTCTGATCGGTGATATGTCCATCGTCGGTCCCCGCCCCATCATTCCCGAAGAGGTGGAACTCATCTATCTGCGCAAACTGCACGGTGCCGAAGCGGTGCGTCCCGGTCTGACCGGTTGGGCACAGATCAACGGCCGAGACAATCTCAAAGCCCCCAAAAAATCGCTGATGGACGGGTATTATGCCCGCCATGCCAGTTGGAAAATGGATATCGGCATTCTGTTTAAGACGGTCAAATACGTCCTTTCGTCAGAGGACGTGGTGGAAGGCCATACCGACACCAACCGCCCCACCTCTGCCCAGTTTATTCTCAACACCCGCGCCTATATCTGACAGAAAACCAAGATCCCCGAAGCGGTTGCTTCGGGGATCTTTTTGCTTATTTTTCCATAAAGGCGTAAACGTCCTTAGCCAGCGGAATGGAGTTGGCCGCGCCCTTGACCGATACGGCCATACCGGCCGCAGTTGAAGCGATCTGCAACGCCTTCTGTGCGCCGTGGCTGTCGAGATGGGCGAAGAAGTAACCGAGGAAAGTATCGCCTGCGGCGGTGGTATCCACCACCGGCACCTCGACACATTCGGCGTACACACGTTGCGTGCCATCATCATAACAACTGCCTCTGCTGCCGAGGGTAAGCAACGTGGCGGCGTGAGGATAGCGGGCGCGCATTTCATCGAGGATGGCCTCCGGATCGGATCGGCCGGTCAGCGCTTCGCCTTCGATCTCGTTGACCACAAAGCAAGAGACCGCTGACAGTGGCCAACTTTTCAATTCCTCCGCAAACGGACTCGGATTCCAGATAACGCGCATACCGCGGGCAGCGGCGGCGGTCATCAAATACGGAATATGGCTGATCTCATTTTGAATGATGAGGCTGTCCCCCTCACCGTAAGCCGCCAGCGTCTTGTCGATCTGCGCCGGCGTGACGCGGTGGTTCGCACCGCCAAACAAAAGAATGCTGTTTTGACCGTTTTGGTCCAACTGAATGATCGCGTGACCGGTCGGACCATCCACCGTCAGTAAGGTTTCGGTGTTGACCCCGCTCTCTTCCAGCAGTTGACGCAACATCCCGCCGTCCTCACCAACGCAACCGGCATGCGCCACCACGCCGCCGGCGCGAGCCAGCGCCAGCGATTGATTCAAGCCTTTGCCACCGGCAAAGCAGGCGCGGTCGGTGGATGCCAACGTCTCACCGGCGCGAACGCTGTGGGTGACCGAATAGACAAAATCCAAGTTCAGAGAACCGAAATTCAAAAACATAAAAAAGCCTCTCTTTCCTTAAAGCGGAATACGGTGAAAGGTAACGTAGTTGCTGTTGTGGAAGGTATCGGCATAGTTATCGGCCGTACGGCTGAGCAACAAGATCTCCTGCTCTCCGTTAAAGAGAAATGCCGGATACTGATAGCCGACCTCCTTCTCGGAGGCGTCGCGGCGGTTGACGATATGCTCGACCAATTCCCAGTTTTCCAGATCGGACGACCGATACAGCGACAGGCAGTTGCGCGCCGGATAGGTGTTGCCGGCGGCATAGTAAGTACCGTCGGAATGGCGGCGCACCTCAAATTTGGTATGCCCCATCGGGAAAGGCGCCACCTGCCAAAAGGTCAGCGGCGCGTGAGGATCGGTCATATCGTTTTTAAACATCAGCGCGGTGGGACTTTCGTTATACCGAAGCATGGTCGCCACCCGTCCGTCGGGAGCCACCACCGCGTTGCCTTCGATACCGCCGTACGCACGTTCACCGGCGTTTTTCCAACGCTTATCGTGCGGGGTCGGCTGGGTAAACACCCAGTTTTCCGCCACCATCGGGTCGGCATCCCAGTCAATGGACATCAAAATGGCATCAAAGGCGTGGCTTTCCCAACCGCCGAAATCCATCGATACCCACAGCCGTCCCTCGTACGAGATGACCGGCATCGGTGCGCGGTGGAACCCTTTGCGATTGGGAACACAAGAACCGTGCATCAGCACCGATGGGGCACTCCAGTTGATGCCGCCGTCCGTTGAACAGGCAATTTGTATGTTACCATATTTATTGGAAACATTCAAGAGATAAAGCACGCCGCGATGGGTAAAGAGCGTCCCCCAGAAGCAGGGGAACAGATCGGTCGCGTAGCGCCAGTTGGCACCGTCATCATCCGATCGGAACAGCAGCGACAGATTACGCGGACCGTCCTTATGGAATACGTCCATCGAGGCAAGCAACGCACCGTCGTCCAAGCGGACGATCGACGGGCTGGCCAAGAACTGACCCACAAACGCATATTGCGGGTCTTCCGGATGAAGATAGTTGATGACCCGACCCGCCACCGCACCGGTGCGCCACAGGCGAAGATTACTGCGCGTGCCGTCTTCGCGGGCAATGTACAACTGATATTCGCGATGGTCTTCGGGAAAACCGGTCAGTTTGACACAACGATCAAACAGCGGGACGGTCTTCCATTCCTCACCCCCGCGTTCGGCATAATACAGCGTATGGGCCGCATCGGGTGCGCCTTTGTCAAACCATTCGACTTCCAATTCGCCACCTTGCGGGGCCAACCGGCAGATATAGGGGCGCAGACCTTCTGCCGCGCGGTCAATGGGGTAGTATGGCTGATAACTCATTTTGTTATAACCAAACATTCCAGATCACTCCTTGATTCCCAGTTCGTGCATAGCGTATTCGGTCAGTTCCAGTGTACGGTCGACCACGAATTTTTGATAACTGCCCAGTTTGGCAGGATCTACCGAACGGGTGTAGGTCTCCATCGGTACGCCCCGAACCTGTTGTGCGTACTTGGCGCTGACCGGATAGCAACCGATGGTCGCGTATTCACAGACGGTGATCAATTGTTGCAGACGTTCGGCCTTTTCCGGTTGAGATTGCCGGTTTTCGTACAACCACACAAATAGTTCGGGATAGAAATTCGCCATAATGCCGGAGAAGCCGGCGGCGCCGTTTTTCAGCGTATGCAACAACGTCTGCGCATTGGCGTTAAACAGCCCCACCGACGAACCGTCGAGTTGTTGCAGACGCTCCACCAACAGTTCGGGATGGCAACAGGTATCTTTAATAAACGCAAAACGCTCGGTCTGCTTGCACCATTCCAAAATTTCCGGCGTCAGCAGACGCTTGTACGGCACGGGACATTCGTAGATACCGAGGGTCATTTCGGCAGGCAAGCGGCCGAGCAACGTCTCGGCATTTTTCAGCCAAACAGTGTCCCCCTCCTGCTGCTGATCCAGACGGTTACTGACCCACACCACCGCATCCGCGCCGGCTTCCTGCATAGCGGTCAATTCCTCCACCTGCGCCCCCAGATCATCGGACGTGTGGCCGGAACAAACGATACTGACGGCGGGATCTTTGGCGTGTGCCGTTTGGATAATGGTGCGCGCCAAGCGACTCTTTTCCTCCAACGAAAGGAAAAACATCTCGCTGGATTGACAAATGGCAAAAATACCGTGGCAACCCTTGTCAATGTACCATTCGGTCAGTTTGGCCGCCGTTTCGTAATCCACCTCTCCCGAGGCGGTAAACGGCGTAATCATTGTCGGGTAAACACCCGCATTGATCTTGTTCATATTATTCGGCAATGCCCTCCATCTTGATCTTGTCCGCCATATAGGAGACGTCCTCGCCCTTGACTCTTGCCCAGTTCTTGGCAAACAATGCCTCCGCCTTGGAGGTCAACACGTGACCCATCATCTGACGAAGCAACGGATAACGCAACGCGATGGTGTTAGCACCGGCCGCAAAGGAATCCTCAATATCGCCGATACCCTTGAGGCTGACCGCGAAGATGATCGGCGGATTGTCCATCTCATCGTAGCAACGTTTGATGCGGGACAGCACCGCAAAGGGATCGATGCCGATCTCTTTGGCACGGGAGACAAACGGGCAGATACCGTAGGCACCCACCATGGCGGCGATGGCCGCCTGTGACACCGAGAACACGCAGGTGGCGATGCAGTTGATGCCCTCCTGCTGCAGACGGCGAATCGCGGTAAAACCTTTCTCATCGCCGATGATCTTCATATTAACACGGTCGGACAGTTTGCGCAATTCGTGCGCGCGTTCAACGATCGCATCGGCATCCTCGCCGTGGATCTGGATAAACACCGGCAGATCGCCGCTGGCATCCAAGATCGCTTGGGTGATCTCGGTAAGGGTCATCTTCCCCTCATAATACTGATCAAAACCCTGCGGGTTGGTCAAGATGCCCTTAACGCCCAGTTCCGTACACTTGCGGATATCCTCCAAAGAACCGGCACCGTAAATATTCATACTCAATTACCCTCTTTCTGTAAAATTAAAAAATAATGGTTTCATCGTACATGGCCTGCAAAAAAACGCGGGCATCCGCCACCGTCAAGCGACGGGGGTTCAAAGCGCGGAAATACCGGCCGACCAGCGTTTCCGCCATACCGTCCAGTTCCGCTTCGGTCACACCGACCGCCGGCAGGTTACACGGCAGACCCACCGTTTTGACCAACGCCGCAAAACGGGTGATCACTTCATCGGCGGTCAAGGGGCGGTCATCCGCCAACGTTTTGCCGAGGGCGATCAAAATATCGCCGATATGATCACGGTTGAGTTGCAACGTATACGGCAATGCCATCCCGCAACCGACACCGTGCGGACAACCATGATCGGTGGTCAGAATATAAGAGAGGCTGTGCGCGTACAATCCGCCGCCTTGCATATAGGCCAACATACCCAGCACCGATGCCAGCGACAGATAATACCGCGCTTCGCGGTCGCTGCCGTCCGCCACCGCCAGCGGCAGATAGCGAAAGACCAGTTCCACACATTGCAACGACAGTGCGCGGGTATACGGCGTATCCTTGCCGATCATACCCTCTACGCCATGGGTCAGCGCATCCAAGCCGGTTGCCGCCGTCACACGGGGCGGCATACTGACCGTCAATTCGGGATCGACCATCGCCACCGTCGCATACAGATACGGCGAATTGATAAATTTCTTGGTGGTGCCGTCCGACATCACCGAGTAGGGACTGACTTCGCTACCGGTACCGGACGTGGTAGGCAGTAAGACCGTCGGCAACGAGCCGGTGATCCGCTTCTGATCGGCGAAAATGTCCTCCGCCGAGCAACCGGTATACGCCATCACCGCCACCAGTTTCGCCGTATCCAAGGCACTACCGCCACCCAAACCGACCACCGCACCGTAGGCGGTCGCACGAAGCATCTCTTCCAACGGTTTCATGCCATCTAAATGCGGTTCCGGCTGAACCTCGGAGAAAATATCGTAAGCCAGTCCGGCCTGCTCTACCGAAGTGAGCAACGGCAAGTGTGCCGACAGCGATACGATCACCGGATCGATCACGAACAGCACACGTCCGGCGGTCAACGCGGACAACTCGATCCCCAGTTGAGAAGCGATCCCCATACCGAGGCGGATACGGCCGTTGGGCTTACAGCCGGGAAATTGAATGGACAGTTCTTTTAGTTCGCTCATAGTAACTCCTTTTCTCGCAGAAAGGTGTCGACGGTCGCACGGTCGGGCATTCCTTCGCGGGCGCCGAAGGCCGCGCAGTTTAGCGATGCGCAAGCAGAACCGAGCAGTACCGCCGTCGCCAGCGGTCGTTCTTCGGTCAAAGCACACAGCAAGCCGCCGTGAAAGGCGTCCCCCGCCCCGACCGTATCCTTGACGGCGGTCGGCAATGCCGGCTGATGTTGCAGATCACCGCCGCGATCGATCCAATAGGCACCGTCTGCGCCCGCCGTAATAACGGTAGGTACGCCGAAGCGGTCGTACAGCAAGCGGCAAAGTTCCTGCGGCGAATGTTCGCCGTACAGTGAGGAAAGCGAATGAATATTCGGAATGAGCAGATCGGCGGCGGCAAACAACGCCTCCGTGATCTGTTGATCAGCACCGCATTGACGGATAGGATCCAGATCGACATCCAGCGCCACCCTAACGCCCTTCTGCCGGACCATTCGCGCTAATTTGAGACAACTCTCCAGCGGGATCTCCCCCACTTCGATCGCCAACCAATCACCCTTTTGCGGCGCCTTGGACAGCGTAAAGAGTTCGTCGTCGGTCAGTGTCTGTAAGGCATTGGGAAGCAAAAAACCACCCACGCGGCGTTTGCCTTCGCCGGCATAGACCGCTACGTTAAACGGAGAACAGGCGGTTTGGCTGTAAAGCACCTCTTTGCAGTTGATCTCCTCCGACCGGAGCAGGTCGATGATCTGCTGACCGATCACGTCGTGACCGAGTTTTCCCAACCAACCGACCGCACAGCCGAGTCTGGCTGCCTGCACCAGACAGTTGGCAACCGCACCGCCGCCCAAAGCGACCGTCTGTTGCGCCAGTAATTTTTCCTTGTAGCCTTCGCCGTAATCCGCCGTGGTGATACGAAAATCCACCGCGGCGGTGCCAAAGCCCCATAATTGATGCATAGCCGTTTCCTCCGCTTTACAGACCGTCCTGCTTCAGCGAATTGCCAAAGATATGACCGTCTTTCTCTTCCAACGGCGGCACCGCCGGTGCTGCTGCCAACAGCGCACAGACCTCTTCGTACCGCTTAAACGGATCGTCCTCTTTTGCAAACGGCATAACGCCGAGCGCAAAATGCAGTTCTCTACCCTCCAACCGATATTTCGGCTGGAGTTCACAAAACCAGCCGCAGGAGGCTGAGCCGATACCGCTCATCATATAGTCGGTATGCACCACCGTCGCCTCGGCAGGTTTTAACTCATGCGGGTGCTTGGCAACGGTCAGCGCCTCGGCAGTATACGGCGAGGCATTGAAAGAGAAGGCCGGACCGGCAAACAGCCAACCGCCGTTTTTGCCGGTGACGGTCGCCCATTTGGTGTTGTACACACTACCGTTTTCCTGCGGCACCAAATACTCGTTATGCATTTCGGCGACCGATCGGCCGTAAACTCCCATCGTCGTGTGATGGTGTTTATCAATATAACTTTCGTGCGGACCGAAACCAAAGTAACTGACCGCATCGGCAGACTTGTCCAGCATCCAGCAAAAACCGTAACGCGGGATCCAATGTTTGAGGTCTTTGCGAATATCCCCCACCTGTGACACCGTGAGCAGGCCGTTGCCGTACACACGGTAGACGGTATGGGATTTGACAAACGGACGGACGCCGGTAGAAGCCAACAGCAAGCGGCAAGAAACTTCCGCATAACCGTCAGCGGTAACGCGGGCGGTCATTTCACCGGCCTGCTGTCTTGCCACGCGGTAGTTGCCCTTGCCGATTTCCTGCCACGGGCCGACGTTGCGGCGATCGTTATCCAACGGTGCACGCCACGTGACCGTTCGCATCGGTTCGGTCAGCCATTGCTTCCCGTCCACCGTCATGGAGAGCACCGAACCGGTGGCTTTTTCAAACACGTATGCGAAACGGTCACCGGTTACGGTCACCGTCAGGCTGTCTTCGCTGACCTTGACCGCCGGATATTCCGGCAAAGTCGGTGTCGGCTCAACCGACGGCAACGCCGTCTGCCAGCAGGTCACCTCATGTCCCGCCGGCAACCACGGCGTGGCGGTGCGGGTCGTAACCGTAACGGTCAGGTAGCATTCGCCAACCAGACCGTCAAGTGTATACGGCACCTCGATGATCTCACTCGTCCGCGGAGCGGTGGTGTAGGTCGGTAACACACCGTCTTGCACCGTTTTACCGTTTTGTTCCACCTTCCACGCAAACTGCAGATCGGCAGGTGTGATAAATTCATAACGATTTTCCAGTTTCAGTTTACCGGCGGTCACGTCTTCGGCGGTCAGCCAGATCGGCGAATAGATCGCCTTGGTCTCCAGCAGTGAACTGTGTACCTCGCGGTAAGGAGAGACCAGACCGTCTGCGCAGAAGTTGCCGGAATGTTGGGCTTCGCCGAAATCGCCGCCGTATGCCAGATAGGTGGTGCCGTTAGGCAAAGCGGTCTCCACGGCGTGGTCGCACCATTCCCAGATACAACCGCCGCACATACGCGGTTCACGATAGACGATCTCCCAATAATCCGCCATATCGCCCGAACTGTTACCCATGGCGTGGGAATATTCGCACACGTACAGCGGACGGGTCTCCTTCTCATCCGGCAAGAATTCCTTATTCAGCCAGTCGATACCGGGATACATCTTACTGAATACGTCCAGCACACCCCACGTATCGGCGTACGCCTCGTGGCGGGGATAGTGATACGAAAACGCACTTTCCAGATGGATCAGGCGACTGCCATCCCGCTGGCGGATCCACAGCGCACCGTCACGCAGGTTGGGTCCCCAGCCGGATTCATTGCCAAGCGACCACATACAAATGCAGGTGAAATTCTTATCGCGTTCTACCATCCGCTTTTCGCGGTCGATGATCGCATCGCGGAAGCGGGGATCGTGAGCAATATAATGCATATCGCCCGCATACAGCGATCCGTGGCACTCCATATCCGCCTCGTCGCAGACGTACAGACCCATCTCATCGCACATTTCATAAAAACGCGGGTCGTTGGGATAGTGAGAGGTACGCACCATATTGATGTTGTGCTGTTTCATCAGCGTCAGATCGCGGCGCATATCCTCCACCGAGCAGACGTAGCCGGTCTGCGGGTGGCTGTCGTGGCGATTAACGCCCTTGAATTTGATAGGGCTTCCGTTAAAATACACCACGCCGTCTTGAACGCCGATCTCGGAAAAGCCGATCTTTTTGCAGAAATATTCCTTGCCGCAACGGATCTCCAGCGTATACAGAGAGGGGGTCTCCGCCGACCACAGCATCGGTTCGGCCACCTTGAAGCGGAAAGTCTTCTCTCCTTCCACCTCGGCTTTACGGGTAGCCAGCGGTGCACCGGACGGTGCCAACAGCATCAGTTCCACCGTCTGCGGACCGCGGAAAGTCATTTCGCAGGTGAGGGTAGCGGCCGATCGGTCTGCCGCTAGGGATTTGCGGAAAAACAGATCGGTCAGGCACGCTTCCTCGCGTTCCAAAATGTATACGTCGCGGAAGATACCGGACATACGGATCTTATCCTGATCTTCCAGATACGAGCCATCGCACCATTTGAGCACCGCCGCCGCCAAACGGTTTTTACCGCTGACCAGTCGGTCGGTAATATCAAAGGCGCTTTGGTTATGTGAAACCTGTCCGTAGCCAACAAACTCACCGTTTAACCACAGATACAGGCACGAATCGACACCTTCAAAAACGATCTCATACCGTTTGCCGGCGGTCGGTTTGAAATCAAAGTCATACACATACAGACCCGCCGGATTTTGTTCCGGCACGTGCGGCGGGTCAAAAATAAACGGATAGGGAGAGGTCAGATACTGGCAACGGTCGTAGCCGTTGGTCTGCCACATACCCGGCACAGGGATCTCATCCCAGCCGGAGACCTCAAAATCGGTTTGGAAAAACGGCTCGGTGACCTGATGTACCGAGGGAAGATAACGGAATTTCCAGTTATCGTTTAAAAGCGTAAAATACGCCGAGTTTTCGCGTTGGTTGGCAGCGGCCGCCTTCGCCGTCGAATACGGGATCAGATAGGCGGTGTCCGCTTTTTCGTTGAGGCGGAAGATCGAAGGATCGTCCCAATACCGCGGTAAAATACCCATTACTATAACCTCCGAATGCCGAAACGGCGGGAACGGGTCACCCCATCCCCGCCGTTTGCGCTTCATTTACAAAAGGGGCTTATTTTGCCTTGATCTGCTTCTTTTTGCGAGAAACGATCGCCAGACCGAAGATGGCACCGGTCAGCACGATGACAGCCACCGCCGCCACGGTGATCGGCAAACGATCCTGTCCGCCGTCCGGCGAGCCGGTGTCGCCGCCTTCCATCAGCAGTTCCATACCGTCGATCTCGATCCAGTTGCCGGCCTTGGAGTTGACCCAAGTACCGACCATCAATTTACCGCCCATGACCTTGATACCGGTCACTTCAACCAGCGTCCAGTCGTCCATTTCCCACTTGGCAAAGGAAGCCTTCAACTCGGTGGAGGAATCGGAGCCGCTGTTGGCAACCAGATGTGCCGAACCGTGGCCGCCGCTGGAGCGAACGTAGGCGCGCAAGGTGTAAGTGCCGTCCGGCAACTCCTTGAAGGTCTTGGAGTTCATCCCCTTGAAATCCTCGGTATCCGAACCGATGTGCAACTTGGTCTTGCTGACGTAGCCGCCCGCCATCAGCGTGGTATAGGCGTTGGAACTGAGGTCGTTGTTGGCAATCTCGGTGCTGCTCAGGTAGCCCATATTGCCGGTAGCGTTGCCTTTGCCGACTTCTTTGACCTGAATACGGTCAACGTAAACAAACTGACCGGCTTTTGCACCCTTCAGCCAGATACCGACGCCCAGTTCGTTATTCTTGACTTCGATGTTCTTGATCTCCACGAGAGTCCAATCCTTGATCTCGTCCTTCAGCGAAGCCTTGATTTCGGTAGAGCCTCCCTCGTCCGGAGACGGATTGGCATACATATGCCCGGACTTGAAGCCGCCGCTGGTCTTGATCCACGCGGTCACGGTATATTGACCGTTGGGAATGTCGGTCAAACGGGTGCTGATCTGCGCCGTCTCATCGGCACCCGGCACTTCCATATAGATGGCAGACGGGTTGACCTTACCTTCCGCCTTCATCACCGCATTCTTCGGGGTAGAGAGGTCGGTAAACTTGATGTTGGTGACCTTCACGTAGGTCTCCGGAGGCGGCTCGGTGGTGGTGGTCGACGAGGTAGGCGTGCCGACCAGTTTGACCTGAATATCGTCAATGTAGAACTTGACGCCCGCGTCCTTGGTGGTAAACCAACCGCCGAGTTGCAGAGTGCCGTCCACAACGGCGATGTCGTAGATGGTGACCTGCGTCCACTCGGTGATCTCATCCTTCAGAGAAGCGATCAACTGGGTGGAGGAGTCGGTGCCCGGATTGGCGTAGATGTGCGCGTTGCCGGTGGAGCCTTCGCTCTTGACCCACGCGGTCACGGTATACGTACCGTTCTCCAGATTGGTAAACTTCATACCGAGGTTGGCACCGATCGCGGTCGGGTTGCTCTTGTTAAAGCCGGCCGCCGTGGTCAGCAGGATCGCATCCTCGCCGGTGTAACCGGCCGTCAGCGTCGCGTTGGTCTGGGAGGTGAAGTTCTCCAGCGCGACGTCGATGACCGTCTTGTAACTCTCGGTGCGGGTGGTGGTCGTGGTGCCGGTCGAACCGGTCGTGCTGGTCGAGCCGGTGGTGCTGGTCGAACTGGTGGTGGAACTGTCGTCCTCATCGTCGTCGGTCGCAACCTTCTCGGTCAGCGAGACCTCGCTGACGTAAAAACTGCGCCACCATTCCTTGTTGGTATTCTTCAGCCAGAAACCAAACTGCACGGTATCGCTATCCGGCGTGATATCCACCTCAAAGGTGCGCCAAGCGCCCGGATTTTCAACGGTATCGTTGAAGTTGACGGTCGCGAGATTGGAAACTTTCTGGCCGGCCGCATCGAGACTATTGGCATACAGGTTGGCACCCGCGATGCCTTCACGACCCCAAACGACCAGTTTAAGGGTGTAGGCCTTGGCGGTATCCAGACCGGCGAGGGTGATCTTGTCGGAGTTGGTGATGAAACCCTTGTTATCGGTGGTCTCATCCTTATTGACGCGCAGGTAGAGAACGTCGGACACTTCGCCGTTCTCATCCACCTTGGTGTGCGAACCCGGAGTCGTATCCACGCTGATGACCTCGCAGATGTCCTTGGTCGCGGTGCTAAAGCCGCCCAGCGGCAGTTCCATCGCGGTGCCGGTCCAAGTCAGATTCTGCAGATCTTCCTCTTCTTCAGCGCCGTTGACGCTCAGCGTGATGTCATCGATATACGTCATACGCGCCCACTGCTTGTGGACGTTTTTGGCATAGAAACCGAAGCGAACGGTGGAACTGGTCGGCTGGAATTCCACCGAAACTTGCTTCCACGGATCGGTAGCGGCATTAGCCACATCTTCGTTGATGTTAATCACGTCGTGCTTGGTCTGCACGGTGCCGTCCGCCGCCAGACTGTTGATCCACAGGTTACCGCTGGCATAGGCTTCGCTGCTCCAGAAAGACAGCGACACGGTGTAGGTCTTGGAGGTATCCAGACCGGTAACCGTCACCGTGTTACTGCTGGTCGCGTAGCCGGTACCGCCTTCGGATTCGTCCTTGTTGACCTGAATACGCAGAATATCGCCATCCACGCCCAGCGCGTCGACCTTGGTCTGCGAGTTGCCTACCGTTTCGGAGGCCTTGATGACTTTACAGTTAAAAACGTTTTTGCTGAAATTCTCCAGCGGCAGTTCGATGGAGGTGCCGGTGAAGGCTACTTCCGTATCGGCGGCGGCAGCGGACAGACCGCCAACGCACAGCACAGCCGTCAGAACGGCGATGACCGAGACCATAGCGATCACGACACGCCACATTGGGGAAATGCGCTTGTTTTTCATACGAATTGCTCCTTTGCAGGTATTTTATTCGGCCGTCTTACGACGGAAAAATAACTTAAGTATTGGCAACGTAATCATCACTTAGGGATGATATGTCCCCATCGTCCGGCTCTTCGCCCCAGAAATCGCCGCCGCCGGACAGGTCGAGGGTATGAGGCGTTTCGATGTGAATGACCGTGATGGTCGGCATCTGATACTGTTTCATGATCCTCTTCCTCCTTAACCCAAGTAATTGATGTTTTCGAGAGCGAATGCCAGCACTTCGGCATCGGTCGCCTCGGCACCGGTCGCGTCAACGGTGAACTTACCGGTCGACTCTACGTAGGTCAGGCCGGAAGCACCCGCCGCAAGTTGGGTATTGACAATGCTGTACGCCACACCGTACACCGAGCGGGACGCTACGCCGTTCGTCACAACGGAGCCTTCGGTGGAGGTGTTGTCGGAATAGGTGTAAACCGTTTTCAACGCACTGTCGTCAACCGGCGCACCGGTCTTATCGTAATAGGTGTTGCCACCGTAGACCGTGTACTTCACGTATGCGCGCATACTGATCTCCACGTTGCAACGCACCGCGTTATTCACCGCGTTCTTAAGGTTGGCGTGAATGGTCGTCGGCAGGTCCGCCGCCGAAGCAACCGTTTCGCTTGCTTTGATCACCACACCCTGATTGGCTTGATACAGTTCCTCGTTAAGTTCGCCGCCCAGTTCTGCCAGTTTGGAGGTGCGGACCATATACACACCGTACTCAACGTTGGTGGCGGTGGCCGGTACATAACCGTTCATTTCCGCCATAAAACGCAGATCCTGCTTGTTTTCGTCGGTCGTGGTGGCGATCGTCGCACCGCTCACGTCAACCGACGCACTCTCATAGATGGTGATCGCATCAATATAGAAGGATGCCTCGGTATCCCCGGCAAAGCCGCCGTTTTGCACCCAGAACGCGAACTGGATCTTACCGCCGTCACCGGGGGTAATATCCGGAATCGTGTACTGTGTCCAATCGCTGTGTACCGTGTACTGCCAGTAGGACTGAATGTTGGTGGCGGCCACCGCGCTGAAACTGGTGTTCCAGCCCAGACGCTTGGTGTTTTTGATCCAGAAGGAGATGGTATACTTCTTGGCCGGATCGTAACCGTACATCGTGACGTTGGTGCCTTGGCTACCCGCACGGTGATTGGTGATCTCAATACACTCGTTGTTGCCGTCCACACCGCCGGTAACCAACTCGGTGGTGAGTTTGG
Organism: Clostridia bacterium; assembly: GCA_017410585.1. Lineage (GTDB taxonomy): Bacteria > Bacillota > Clostridia > Oscillospirales > Acutalibacteraceae > RGIG426. Next base: position 44,914 of record JAFQQM010000026.1, on the reverse strand, counting down.
CATCGTCACGCCAGTTCAGCGCACTGTTTTTGATCTGACCGACGGTCGCATTGTACGTGGTAGTCGTGCTTGTCTGATAGGTGTTGTACGCTTCTTCCACAACGATCTGGTCAACGTACAGATTATTTGTCGTCGCGTTGGTGCCGTTTTTGATCCAGAAACCAACCAAAATATTGGAACTGTACGGCGTAATGGTTGCCGAAATAGCCGTCCAATCGGAATACAACTTACCGGCAGACAGCGAAGCGTTGGTCGCAATGGTTTTGTCGGCATCATTCTTGACAACGTTGCCGTCCTCGTCGTAGTAGTTCACCCACAGGTTGCCGCTAAGTCCCAACGCCTCTCCCTTCGCATAGAAGGAAACGCGATAGGTCTTGGCCGGATCAAGACCGCCCAAAACAAACGAAGAGGAGGATTTGCTCTGATTCGATGCAGTAAAAGTAAAATGCAACACCGTTCCGTCACCATTGGCGTCGGTATAAGCGCCCTCTTCCCCCATCGTCTCCACCACCGCGTTGGTATGCTTAAAGTGGGTCAAATTCAGTTCTGTTGCAATACCCCTATCGGTAAAGGTCTGCTTCGGCGTGATGGTCGCCGCCGTTGCCGGCAGTGTGCTGCTCATACAGAACAGCGAGATAACGATTGCTGAAACCGTCAGCACGGTAAGCAGCCGACGCGCTGCTTTGAGATTCAACAGTTTTCTCATCTTGTATATGCCCCTTTCTTTATGATCTATATCAATCACCGACCGATTCGTCGGAGTTTTCCGGATTGGTTGCGGGCTTTTTCTTTTTACCCAACACCACAACGACGATCACGATCGCCGCTACAGCCACGACACCGCCGACGATGCCGAGCACGATACCGATGGGGAACTTGCTCGGATCGCCTTCGCCCTCGCCGTCCCCATTGCCGGACGGGCCGTCACCGCCGACCGTTCCCTGCTGGGATTGGTGGGTGGTGTTGCCGATAAGTGCCGGCGTGGTGTAATCCACTTCGTGGGCGGTGACCGCCACCATCGGATCGGCGGTCTCCAACTTGTAATTATCAAAACTGACGTTGGCGCGGTCATAGCGGATGCCGCCGCGACCGTTAATGATCGGGTAGTCGGTATCGGTAAACCGGATGATCTCTTCCCCATCCAGCCACACGGTGATGGTATCACCGATGCAGGAGACCTTCAGGTTATGAGTCTCGTTGCCAAGGATGAGCGTATCATGGGAAGCCAGCGTGGTGGTGTTACCGAAACTGTGCTTTTCCAGCGTGATCACCGAACTGTTCACGCCGACGTAGTAGCCACGGTGATAGAGGCGGTTATACGAAGTGGTACCGGGCATATAACCGGTATCCGCCTGATCCACGCGGCACAGAATGCCGGCGCTGCTACCGCTCTTAAAGACCATATCCACCGACTGGGTATAATCCGAATAGCCGAGGCTACCGACCAGCAGTTTGCCGAAGCGGTTGGCATCGGTGAAGTTAAGGGTGCCGCCACTCCAAGTGGGCATCGTTTCGTACTGTTTCCAGAAAACGGCACCGTCATCGCCCTTAGCGGTATCGCAACTGCTCGAGACCGGCAACACGTCGTCTTCAGCGACCAGTTCCAGTTCATACAGTTCCAAACTGCCGGAAGTGACCTCCACCGAGACGGTGCGGTGACCGTTCGGCAGTTCCAGACCGCGCAACGGCAGCGTGCGATACGCATCGTCGGAAACAGCCGGCAGAGTGACTTCCATCGCCTTTTTGCCATCGACCAGAATATTGACTTTGGTATCCGCCGCCACCGAGCGGCAACGCAGGCCGAGGGTGTAAGTATCGGCCGAAATCACCTGCATATTGTAGGTGGCACGGTCATTCGCCTTCAGCACCACGGCATAGCCCATCTCATCCCCTGCGGCCTCGACCTTGGTGAGGCTTGCGGCCGTATCCTGCGTGTGAATGGCTTCGATGGTACCGGGGACGACCGCGGAATGCTCACCGTCAGCCGAACCGAGTGCCTTATGCGAGAAGGCGGTGAAGGAAGCGGCGGTATTGCCGCTGACGGCACGGTAGCCGATCTTGCCGCCGGCCAGACCGTTATGCGCATACTGCATACGGTCGACCGAATCGAGAACGATATGCAGGCTATCCGCCGCCTGCTGGATACGCAAGTTATGTAACTTGTCGTATTTGAAGTAATCGTACAGAGCGGAACTGTCACTCCATACGCTCTTGCCGTCCTTGATCAGTTCGGCCTTGAGTTGTTTAGAAGCGGCATCGTACCACACACGGCCGTAGTTTTGATCGTCCGCATAGTTAAACAGGTATTCGGCCGAACCATCGGTAGTGAGGTTATATTCGGCCGTAAAGATCGCTTCGGTCGCTTCCTTGGAAAGCAACAGCCCAGCCCCCGAAACGGTGGCGGCCGCATCCCTCACCGTCCAACTGCCGGTGGCATCCCAGCGGGCCAGATCACTTTCAAACCAATCGGCGAAATCGGGCATCACAGGGTCATCCACCTCAGTGCAGGTCGGACCCTGCACCACCAGTTTTTCACCGTTCCACACGATGCGATCGTAGTTGAAATCGCGGATCGGCGCCGTGGGTTTAGTCAAACCGGTCATACTGTGATAGGTGATGTAATAGGTATCCAGATCGGGACCGATGAAAATGCTGTTATGACCCATACCGGTGATATCCCCTTCGATATCCAGCAACAGCATATTATCGGTCGGCTCGTTCCAGCCGGTGGTGATCTCTTTTGAGATGGCGTATTCTACGCGATAGGCTTCATCCCACACGTGGTTGCCGGTGTAGGTCAGATAGTAATAACCGTTACGCTCAAACAGCGTCGGACCTTCGGTCCAGGCGTTACCGACGTTGGGGGACAGAATGTAACTGCCCTTATCGAAGTCCATCGTCTTCCAGTCCTTCATATAGTAGCCGGTCAGGCAAGCGGGACTGGGGACGACCATATACAGTTGATTCTCGGCGTCCATCATCATGGTGCCATCGAATTTCATACCGAGGTTTTCGCTGGCTTCGACAAACGGACCGGTCGGAGATTCACTCACGTAAATGTAGTGTCCCTCGCCACGCGGTGCGCCGATGGCATAAAACAGACCGTCACGGTAGTAAAACTCCGGAGCATAGGTGGTCATCATATTTTCCAGATCGGTCTCATACTCCCAGTTGACCAGATCTTTACTGCTGGCCACGTATGCGCTCGTATACAGGTAGTAGACGCCGTTGTATTTCATAATAAACGGGTCACCGATCGAGCGATCGACTTCCGGCAGTTCCCAGTGGTTGGTGTATGCCACCGCCGGCAATGCACAACAGACCAGCAGGCAGACCGCCAGCAACATACAGAAAACAGCGCGAATGGTTTTTCTCATATCCGTCACCTCTCTATTCTCAACCGATGGAGCGCATCGTCTTGACAGGGACGATGGCGTCTTCCGGTTGCAGATCCATATCAAAGGGCTTACTGCGATCGCAAGTGATGGTCTCGCCGTCGCATTCCAACTCGGCGATCTGTACCAACGAACGGCGTTCGTCGTATTCCAATCCGATACGAATGCCGTTCTTCTCATCGCGGTTGTGCTTCGGGTTGATAAAATACACGATAAATGCCCGATCGGCATTACGCAACACGTAAGCGTGCTGACCGTAGTTTTGGTCATACGGGCGGGTACCCGGTGTATCAAGGACAAGGCCGCGGCGTTCCCAGTGAGTGGCATCCTCCGAGCGGAAGACCGCTTGGCCGCGCCACGTATCGGCAATCATCCAGTAAGCACCCTTCCAGCGGAACACGTTGGGGCCTTCCTGCGGACCGACCACACCCTCGCAGGAGACGCGCTCCCAGTTGTAGAGGTCGGTGCTTTCGAGGCAGACCGTTTCGCGGTTACCGCGAAACCACAGTCTCCAGTTGCCGTTGACCAGTTTCTGACAGGTCGCATCAAACGCCGGCTTGCCGACGTCTAAGAAGCCCTCAAAATGCCACTCCCACATATTCGTAGCGGTCAGATGAGCCATATAGTAGTCACGGTGCCAGCGAGAAGAAACACCGCGGGAATAGGTGACGAACATATGATACACGCCGTCTTCCCAGACTACTTCCGGCGCCCAGTAAGTATTCATACCCGGCTCGATCCCCAGATCCAGTTCGCCGCGGTACAGCCAACTGCGTCCGTCTACGGATGAGGCAACACCGATCTGGGTGCCGAACAACCATTCGTAACGGTCACTTTCCGCATCCGCACGGCGGGCGGTATACAGCATCCACCAACTGCGTTCCTCGCGGTTCCAGATGATCATCGGATCAGCCGGTGCATCGTGCACCGGATCACGGAACAGAGGCGCATTAGGTACTCTCATTTCTTCCATTATAAATCCCTCTCTTGCAGTTATTAGCCGACAATGCCGGAGCGTTCAAAGTTTTCCACCAGTTTCTTCTGCATAAAGAAGTATAGCAGGAGCAACGGAAGGAGGAAGATCAGCACAGCCGCAAATTTCACGGCGTCAAGCACGTAATTCGCATTGCCGGAGAATCCGTACAGCGCCGTGGCAAAGTCCGCAATAAGATCGCGATTTGCCCATTGGAACATACTCGAAAGTGTGTTGGCGAGATACGGACCGGTGGGGTCAAAATAGGTCGTATAGAAGGTGTCCCCATAATTCCACACAAAGGACAGGGTCAACACCGTGACCATCGACGGCACCGCATTGGGAAAAGCGATCTGGAAATAGGTGCGGTAAAAACCGCAACCGTCGATGAGCGCCGCCTCTTCCAGTTCTTTAGGGAAGCCGCGGAAGGATTGGCGGAAAATAAAGACGAACACATTCTGGCGGAGACCGAAGCCCGCAAAGGCCAGAATATATAAGACCAACGGATTGCCGACCAGATCGATGGTCTCTCCCCCGTTGAGTAACGGGATGAGGCCAAAAGCATCGAAATTTTTCAGCGACAGATACTGCGAGATAAGCAGCGCCTGCGGCGGCACCATAATTGCCACGATGACCAGACCGGTCAGGATACTGAATATCTTGGAGTTGTTACGGCCGAGGACGTAACCGACCATCGCGCTCATCATCATCTGGATAAAGGCGATGGCAATGCTGTACAGCAACGTCTGCAGAATGGACAGGCCGTTGCCGAAAGCGATGCGGAAAGCCAGTTTAAAACTATTGACCGACAGCGTCTCCGGCACCCATACGACGTTCGGATTACCGAGGTCGTTTAAGTCGTTGAAGACGGTGGGGAGTGCTTTTAATATCGGATATAAGATCGTAAAACAAAGACCGACCAGTAACGTGCCAAACAGCACGCCCTTCACTACGCCGACCGATGATTTCAGCAGGCGCTCGGACGGGGTCAGATAATTATCTCTTAGTTTCACCTGCTAAATTCACCACCTTATTAAATACGAACAGCATAAGCACCAGATCCAGCAACACGTTGATCATATACACGACCGACAATGCCGAGCCGATACCGATACTGTTTTTCATAAATGCAAACGTATAGATCTCGTCTGCGATCGACGAAGCCAGAAACAGATCGATAAAACTGTACACCAATACGAAGGTCATAATATCCTTAAGCATCGGCAAGGTGATCTTCCAGAAGATCTCATAGGTGGTCGCACCTTCGATCTTTGCCACCTCGTACAACGAACCGTTGATAGACTGCAGACCCGCCAAGAAGATCAGCGTCTGCACACCGCAACCGGAAATGACGTTGTAGATATTGTTATTGATCTCGCCGAGGAAGTTCACCACGCCCTCCGGCAGGAAGGTATTGACCAGCAAAAATTGCAAGATGGGCGAATCTTCCCCAAAGAAGGACTCCGCCGCTACGTCCACAAAATCGCCGCTGCTGGCGGTAAGCATATCCTTGACGATATCCAGACCCAAAATGATGGGCAGGAAGAAGATGATACGTACCGCCGCACGACCCTTGAAGTTGGAGTTTAAAATGATGGCCAAAAACAGACTAAACACCAAAATGACCGGTGCATTCATCAGAATGTTGAGGTTTTCTTCCACCAGCAAGCGGGTGACCGGCGTATTGTCCTTGGTCAGCACGTCCGTAAAGAGCGACACGTAGTTTTGTATACCGACAAATTCGGCGGTCATCTTACCGTCCGATCCGACACCGAGCGTGTTAAACGAATACCAGATGGTATTCCACAGCGGGGTGGCGAAAAACAGCAGAAAGCCAATGACCCACGGCGCAAGGAAGACCAACGAATTGAGCATCCATGAGCGGCGGTAGGACAGCCGGTTTTTCCGATTTAACATACTCACCCCTCCACGATGCGATAGCCGAGGGCATCGAGCGTATCGCCCTCTGCCTCAACAGCGAACAGATTGTAGTTGACAAGCACCTTGACGCCGTTGGCATAGGTGGTCTCAAACACCTTTTCCGACAGCATACGGTGGTCGGCGATCTCCGCACAGCCGATCTGCTGTTTGGCGACCTTATAGGTGTCATAGAAGGCGAGGATATCGGCCTTCAGGTCATCGAACTTGACCGAATAATATTCGCTGACACCGGCTTTGATCAGTTCGTCTACCCCCTCTGCCGATACGGTAAACTGCGGGATCGAGCCGAGTTCCAATGCCTGCAACAGGAAATAATCGTAGGACGAACGCGCCATATTGACGTTCAGCGTGGTATAGGCGGTCAGACCGTTCATGGCCAGTTGGCGAAACGGCACCGACGCCGCAAACGTACCGTAGCCGGACGATTCGCGGGAAACGTTGGTGGCATAATCGCACATTCCGAGGCGGTCGGCGTTGGGATTGTCCAGCGACACCGTCTTCTGCTCGGCGATCTTCTCCAGTGCCGGCAACACCGTCTGTGCCGTGGTGTGGTGGCCGGAGATGAAATCGCCGCCGTAGTTAGCGTAATAGGTACTGCCGAGGTCGGTCAGCGCCACGCAATCAAACCAATCCGCATGGTTCAGGAAGCGATCGACCGTTGACAGCAGATAAGATGGGTGCAGTAACCAGTAGTTGTTGTAACTTTGGTCGAGATTAAGCACACCGGACGGATAGTAGTTATCGGAAAGGTCGATCGGTTTACCGTTGAAACCGATCATCCCGTGCATCCCCTTAGTCAGCCAGCCATCGGTGTTGTACACACGCATCAAGTTGGCTTCCAGAAACACCTCACGTCCCTCACTGCTCTTGGCGAGCAATTGTTGCAAAGCCGCCTGTTTACCGTTGGCCTTGATCGGGTCGGCATAGCCGCCCCAGCCGGAAGTGCGCCCGCCGTTTAACGCCCATTTGTAATGGAAAACGGCGTTGGTGTCGGCGAGTTCTTCATAGATAGCAAGCGCCTGCTCATAGGTAGTCAGCGACAGCGTACGGTCATACGGAATGCCCATCACACTGCCTTCCACCGTCACGGCTCCCAACAGATTGACGTACAGACGCGGGTCGGCGTTAAAAGTCAGCGTCGTACCGGTCTTTTTGGCAAGATAGTCCCGATAGGTCTTCGCAAACGCGGCGTAATCCGCGCCTTCGCCAAATAAGTAATAACGCACCGTACAATCCATCGGGATGGCATCGGTCGTCACCAAATAACGGGCATTGTTGGTGGAGAGTTCACCGAAGATCTTGACGTTGGCGCTCTGCACCAGACCGAACTGCGGGTACACCGCATTGTAAGCGTTTCCGCCTTCGGTGGCGAGATTTTTACTCTTGAGGGTCGTACGGATAAAGGCTGTCTCCGCACCGGATTCGATCACCGCAAAGAAACCGGTGCCGGCAAGGTCGCCGGCGGTATGGTACAGACCGAACACCGGCATATGCAGTTCTTCCCCGTAGGCGGGCTGAGAATACAGCGAACCGTAGCGGGTATTGAAGTAGAGACCGCGACCGTAATCACCGTAGGCGGCCGAAGCCGTATCCATCTCAATGAGCGCACCGGAACCATCCGGCACAAAGAGATAGCCGCTGTTATTCGACTCTGCCGCACAGGCAAAAGCAGGATACACCACGATATCCTCAAGATAATAACTGTCGTTGTCGCAGGACACCTCGTAGGACGGAACGTTGACCAACAGCGTGCCGTTATCGATGGTGTTTTCCATATACACGGTAAACTGCGCGGGGTTGGAAAATTCCACCAACAGGTCAAACTCAGCGCTGTCTTCCAGCACGTCCTCCTGCGTGTATTCCACCGCCTTGCACATATCAATAAGGATAAGCATCGTACTCTTGGCCGGCGTACTGCTATAAGCGACGTAGTAGAAATCGCCTTCCTCATCGTAGCGGTAGAACATGGTCAGCATCTTGCGGTACTGAGCCAATTTTTTGCTGTCGTAACCTTGCTCTTCCAATTGATCGAGTTGATCCAAAAATGCTTCTTGATAACGCTTGGCGGAGATCTTGGCGGGCAGATAATCGCTTACGGCGTAAGATTCGCCGGGGGTCAGCGTCATCGTAAAGCGAACGCCGTTTTCGATCTTATCGATGCTGTACTGTCCACGCTGTATGGCGTAGGTGTATGCATCCCATTCTCCGCTGCGCCCGCCTTCCGCCGTCCACTGCAGTTGCAGCGGTGACAACGCACGCTCCGGCAGTTTCTCGGACTGGCCCAACGTGTGAAATTCCTTGCCGGCGGCATCGTCCACCAACCGCAGATCCAACGTCTTGGTATTGACGTACATCGTCAGACCGTCTTTGGAAACGACCTTGACCTCGCCCGCGTTGTTGGCGATCTCGCCGAGCGAAGCGGACAAGCCCTTCTGCGGCAGGTCCTCAAATGCCTGCGCAGGCAGATGCAACCAACTAATAAGATAGCGACCCGACACCAGCAAAACAGCCAAGCAAGCGACGATTGCTATCGTTTTTATAACGCCGAGTTTTTTGAAAAACCCGACCACCGCGCGACCAGCGCGAGCCGCAATTCCTTTCATCTGTACTGACACCTCAATTTGTCAATTCTGTAAAAATAACCGAGACCAGACCGATCATCTTGCCGACGATGGAAAAGAAAAAGAGTAAAATGAAGAAGATGATCATCGCCGCGATCGCGGAATAAAACACCGTCAGCACCGTTTTCCACGCGGTGTATTCGTGGATGACGCACAAACCGGCAAAGATGAGGAAACAGAACATCACCGTACCGAACAGGTCGATCACCGTCAGGATGATGGTCTCCTCCTGAATGATAAAATTGCTGGCAACGGTAACAAGGACGCCGGTCACCATCTTCGGGACGGTGGCGTAGGCCGTCACCATCACGATATCCGACAGGCGACCGTTTCCCTCGGTCAAAGTGGTGACCGACCAGTTACTCAACGCAAACAGGATAAGGGGAAACAGTGCCGACGCAAAGGTCAGCAAGCCGTTTAATCCGTAAGTATCCCACGTCCGCATAATGATGCCGGTGTACCATTGGCGGAAGATCTCCACCAAACCGTACAACACCAGCAGGCTGATGATCAGCACCCAATTTTTGCGGCGGCGGAAACGGAGTTCATAAAAGCCGTCAAACGGATGGAATATGGTATAGAATAAATAGCGGCAATCGTCAAGCAATGCCTTCATGACAACCCGTCCCTCCTGTCACGACTTTTTCTTTTTCCGCTGATAGCGGACCTCGGAGTACACAATGGCACCCAAGATCAGGAAAATAAACGCAAACACCCAGCCGTAGTTATCCTTGATCAATTGACTGCGGTATTCTTCGTATGCCTGCGAATAACCGTCCTTATCATCGGACAGTTCGAAATAGTACATCGCATCCTCGTATTCTCCGTTCATCAGGCAGTTGCGGCCGATGCCGGAATAGGCGACGTAATAGTTAGCGTTGAGTTTGACGGCGGTGCGATACTGTTCGTCCGCTTTTGCCCAGTCACCGTGGTAGTAGTACTCCTCCGCATCCAGCATCACCCGCCCAAACGGGGTCGGGGTGTACACGTACGCCAGCGCCAGTGCACCGTCGACCACGATGAGGTCGTCCCCATCCCACGCAATGCCGGTGGCGGTGCGCAGTTGGCCCTGTGCCGAGCCGCGAGAGGAAAACACGTTGAGCAGGTAACCGTCAAAGTTGTAGATAAACACACGACCATAGGTCTTATCCAACACGGCGTACAGACCGTAGTCGGACACCGCAATGTCAACGAACTGGCTGGTAGTGGTGGTGTTGACCAAACCGGTGACCGCGTCGCCGGTCAATTCGGCATTGCCGGCACTGCGAATGACGTTGGCACCTTTTCCGTTGAAGCGGAACAGTTTTTCGGTAGACTCCACGTCCAGCGAGGTGGCATAGATAAAGCCTTCCGCGTCCACGTCGATATTGGAAAATTCCGGCGCATAAGTGCGTCCCATCTGATCGCGGATGGTATCACTCGACAGCATCTTCCAGATGTAATCAATGACACTGACTTCCGGCTCATTGGTGCCGAAATAGCAGGAAAAACTGCCGTCATTTTGCAGTTCCACGATCCCTTCGGTGGAGCCGTTGACCGTAAAATAGATCTTGCCGATCGGGGTCACGATCAGTTTGGACGGTGCAAACACCGTATCCCCGATCATCCCTTCCGGTCGGGTGATGATACGCTTCAGGTAATGTCCGTCGGCATCCAACACCAAAATACGCTCCTCGCCGGTGTCGGCAACGTACAGTTCGTTTTCCGGTTCAAACCAGAAGACACTCTGCGGACCGCTGAGCATCAACTGCTTGCCGGTCTCTTGATCCACCACGATACCGCCTTCCTCGTTTTGGATGGTCTTGAGGAAGGAGGAGATGGTGTAGGTTTCTTTATCGACCAAATAAATACGGGAGTTGCTTTCATCCACCAGATAGATGGTATCGTCGCTGACCTCTACGTCAACGATGCCGCCCATCGTGACGTTGACGGTCAAGGCACGGTTATCGATCACTTGACGGAGTTCAAAAGCGGGAAGGCTTTCCACCAATTCACCGTTGTGGTAGGAATAACTGTACTGGTAGGTGTTATCCGCCATCACCGACAGACCGCCGCCAACCAGCAGCAAAACGGCAGCGGCCAAAGCCGCTATCGCTTTACGCATCATCCCAATCAACTCCTTTCTAAAATGCGAGAGAGATTATTCCTTGATACCGGATGTTGCCATCGTTTCCAGCACGTTGTTTTGCGAGATAATAAACACCGTGACCGGCACGATCAGCATAATCAGGGAAGACGCCGACGCCGCACCGGTGCGCGATACGCCGCTGTTGACGATCTGCGAGATCGCGTAACTAAACGGCTTGAGCGTTTCGGTATAGATGAGTTGTCCGCCCGTTTCGCCCCACAGCGTCTGGAAGGACAAAATGATCAGCGTGATCCACGCCGGCTTACACACCGGCATCACGATCGACCCAAAGATGCGCAGTTCACGCGCACCGTCGATCTTCGCCGCTTCCAGCAGGGAATCGGGGATCTGGGTCATAAAGTTCCGCATCAGGAACAAGCCGAGCGTATGGGTAAACGCCGGCAACAAAATAGCCCAGTAACTGTCCACCAAATTGAGGTAGGACATAATGAGGTACACCGGCACGGTCAGCACCGTCCCGTTAAACATCAGCGCGTAGGTGATCATTTCAGACATCACGCGGGAACCCGGAAACCGGTATTTGGCCAGCGGAAAGGCCGCCATCGAAGCAATCAGCACCGTACCGACCGTACCGACGACCGTGATGAACACCGTATTGAAAATGTAACGGCTGACCGGCACCCACGAATTGGAAATGAGGATGCTCAGATCACGGAAGTTATTGAGGGTGGGGTTTTCCACCATCAGACGAGGCGGGAAGAGAAAGATCTCGCTCATCGGCTTAAAAGCGTTAAAAATGATCAGCAGAAGCGGCCAGACGCTGAAAAACGCGAAAAAGCCGAGGAATAAAAACATCAGAATATCCAGCGTCACGCTACGTCCCTTCCGCTTGAAGCGGAAGCGCTGGTAGGCGGCATCGGCCTTTTGCAGCCAAACTTTGACTTGTTGCATACCGTCCACCTCCCCTTAACCGATGCGGCGCAGGATCTTCTGCACCAGCAGGTTGGCGAGCACCATCAGCAAAAACAGCACCACGGCGATGGCGCAGGCATAGCCCATTTCCATACGCTCGTAGGCATAATCGTGCAGGTGGGTCAGGATGGTATGACCGGCGTAGTCCACCGAGGGGAAACCGGCCAACTGCATCGAGATGGTACCGACAGAGAAAGCCGAAGTGATCTGCATCACCGCACCAAACAACAACTGCGCTTTCATCGAGGGCAGCGTGATGTACCACAGTTCCTGCCAGCGGTTGCGAATGCCATCGACCATACCGGCCTCAAACAGGCTACGGTCAACACCCTGAAAACCGGCCGAGAAGGAAAGGAAACTGACACCCAAACTCTGCCACAACTGAACGATGATGAGGATCGGCATCACGTATTCTGCCGTTTCAAACCACAAAATCGGGCTTTGGATAATACCGAACTGCATCAGATAGGCATTGGCGTAACCGTACATATCCGACGAGAAGATAAGTTTCCAGATCAGATATGCACTGCCCGAAATGGACGGCGCATAGAACACCAACGTCAGCAACGAACGGACACGGGGGCCGAAGTTGTTGACCATCCATGCGAAGAAGAAACACATCATATAACTGATCGGACCGGTGACGACCGCGAACAACAGCGTGTTTTTCAGCGCAATGAGGAAGATATCATCCTGAACGAGCAACGTTATGTAATTATCGAAAAATACCCATTTCGGCGTTTCAATGACGTTAAACGAGGTCAAACTCAACCCAAACGCCGTTATGATGGGGATGCAGGTAAAGAGAATGAACAACAGCGCAAACGGAAGGATCAGCAAATACTTTTCCCCATGCTGTTGCCAAGTTCTCTTTAGATTGTGTCCCATTCTCACTGCTATCACTCAGCCTTTCCGATCATTTGCCGGCAACATACTTTCCGTTACTGTCGTAGTAACTATGGCCCAGTTCTTTTCGCTTGCGGTCCAGTTCCGCATCGATCTTGCGGAGATTTAAGTACAGCGCTTCGCGGGCGCTCATCGACTGGGTATCGGTCACCACGTTGTTAAACGAGTAGGTGACCATACGGGTGGTCATATACTGACCCGGCACCGCCGGCGTATACAGCGAATGCGCAAACTGATCCTGCAACGCCGTGAGCGAATCCCCGCTCCACGACAATTGTTGCAAGACGTTCTTGTTAGCGGTAGCGTAGCGGCCGGAACTGCCCAATACTTCTTCCAACAACTGTGCATAGGACAGTTGGGTATCGGTGGAATCCCACCAACGGAGGAACTCCCACGCGGCGTCGACGTTATCGCATTTTTGCAAAATGACCGTGTTGGTAGAGGTGGAGAGGGTCGAATAATTGATACGGCCATCCTCTTGCTGTTGGCCGGGCAACGTGTGAAACGACCACAGACCGCGAATCTCCGGCGCAAACAGTTCCAACGTGTTATACAGCGTGTAGTCCGCAATACCGATCGGCATCTCACCGCTGCGGAAACGGTTGGCAAAGTTCGCAGACAACGGCACGTCGTAGCCGGTGTAGAACTTGGTCAGCCGCAAAAACGCCTGCATACTCTCCTCGGAATAGAGACCGCTTTGAATACCGTAATCGTTTCCTTCGCCGGTGTACAGATTACCGCCGTACTGATACAGCATCGTGTTGAACAGCGACACACCGGGGAGATAGACGTCGTACTCGGCGGCATTGAGTTGCACCAGCACATCCTCAAACTCATCCCACGTCTTCGGGGCGGACAAGCCTTCCTCCGCGAGAATGTCATCGCGGCAATACATCATCAGGAAGGACTGCGTCTCCGGCAGACCGTAAACGCCATCGTGGAACGACACGTTGTCGATAGCACTCGGGTAATAATTGACGGCCATTTCGTCGTAGCCTTCCAACTGCGACAGATCGACCAGCGCACCGCGCATCGCGTAGTCAACGACGGTGGCATACCCCATATTGATGACCACGTCGGGGCCGTTATCCGCCAGCGTAGACGGCAAAACGGCATTGAGCGGTACCAACTGCAAGTTAATGGTCGCATCGCCGGTGTAACTGCTGTCGATCAAACTCTTGATCAGTTGAGCCTGATCCTGACCGCCCAACACCCACACACGCAGTTCTTCGCCGTTTGCCGGCTTATCTCCGTCGGTATCGGTACTCATCTTGCTTTGATCGTTAAAGAAGGTGGAGAAAAAGCGGATGGTGCCGTTCCAGAACTTACGGAAGAAGCCCGCCTCGGCATCCGGCAGTTCGCCGTCCGGCGCAAACAGCGTGAAACTGTCTACCTCCAGCGGAAATTCGCTGAGGTTGGTAACGCAAGTACCAAGCGTGGAAAGGTTGTTTTCCATCGCGTCCAGTTCGGTAATGACCGACTCGGGGTCTTTCGCCAAACGTTCGGCTTGAATGGCCATCTTCTCGACGTTGGCGGTCATCTCGCCCTTTTCACCGGTCAGTTCTTCCAGATAGCGGACGACTTCATACAGACGGGTGGATTCTGCCTCCATTGTTTCGACGAAGCCCTCCACCTTTTTGCGGATCTCGTAATCAATATATTTATCCGGCACGGTACCGGTGATATGCACCACTTTCCGATACATCTCGTTGAGCACAGCGATGCTCTCCTCGATCTCGCACAGCGGCTGGACGCATTCGCCGGCGACGATCTCCATCGAAACGGTGTTAATTCCTTGTTTGAAATGGAACAGATACGGTTTATCTGCCGATCCAACCACGTAGTTTTGAAAATCGGTGCTGTACGCAAAGCCGAGGCTGGATGCCTCCGCAAACGGCACGTTGCCGTTGACCGAAAGACGGCGGAACGCGAGGATACCGCGCTCGGTACCTTGGCGGGCACGGAAACTGAGAGCATACAGACCCTCCTGTGGCACCTCGATCTCCCAAGTCACCGTCTGTCCCACCGTCTGCCAACTACTGCCGCCGAACGTGTTAAGCAGACCGTTATACGGATGGAACGGCACGCTATTCGGGCTGGTATAGTCCACCAGATTGCGGATGGATTTGGAATTCTTATAGACGGCTTTGGTGCCGCCGGCGGTACGCTCCGCCTGATAGGTCAGGTTTTCGCCGGTGTACGGCTTGACCTGCGCCGTCAGCGACGAGAGAAACTCGTCGTACGGCTTGGCGGTCTCTGCCGCCGCAAAGGTGATGCCGCCGAATACCAACAGCGGCTCTTGTACCACCGTAAAGGTAACGGTGTGCTGTCCCTCGGACAGCCACAGAAGATACGGCGCCGATTCCCGCTCCAGCGGATCGGACAGCCATGACTCCGTCCAATCGTAAGTCTCCTGCGAAACGGGACGAACTTCGTTTCCGCTCACAAGCGGAAGTTCGGCGGCACAGTTGTTGTCAAACCAACGGTAGAAGGTCAGTTTCTCCCAGCCGTCATACGGGATCTTACCGTCAACGGCGACCGAGCGGACGATATCCGCCTTTGCCCCCTGCATCGGCTTGTACTTCAGTTTGACTTGATAAAAGCCCGATGAGGGAACGGAAAACGACCATGTGATCGCTCCGTTCCCTTCGGTTGCTACACCCTCCGACAGAACGGTGGCGGAAAGGCCACCGTCCGTCGTGTAGGTGTAAAGATCCACTTCCGTTTTGTCGGCACTCACCGTGCCGTCATAGCCGTGCTGTTTCAGATAGTCCGCGTAGGCGTTGTTGCCGACCGCCAACGAAACCGACTTGCCGACGTAGGTATACGCTAAATTCCCGTTATCAGTCACCGCACCGATAATCAACCCCACACAAAGGGCTAACACCAGCGCGCCGGCGACCGCCAGAGCAATTATGCGATTTTTGCGGCTTTTCCGTTCCATAGTTGGTTTCTCCTTTCGGATAGAACTCGCAACGGTTTTTTTGAAAGAAACCGGCACGATACGGCCTCTGATTGCTCGTCATACGCCAGTATACGCGGTATCCGGATGATCAGTAGTTGAGCACCGTCAGCGTGATGGTCTCGCTGGTCTCGTTACCGGCAAAGTCGGTAACGGTCAGCACCACGTCGTACTCGCCTTCCATCGACGTGTTGAGCGTGGAGACGTCCGCCTTCACCTTCTCGATCAGATCCAAACCGTCGGCATCCTTGGCGGAAGCCACAAAATCGGACCACTTGATGGCGGCCACGTCTTCATCCAGATCCAAAATGCGATAATTGGACTTGATGGTCAGGGTCGGTTTGGTCTTGTTGGATGCATTGTAAACGTACAGGTCAACGTTCACCTTCGCCTCGTTGAGCGAACTGTCGTAAGCCGACACCGCCACACGATAAGCGCCGATACGGTTGAGGTCCGCATCCGAAACGTCCACCGTCGCCGTCGACGGATCGATATCTCCATCCATCGCGTCGGTAACCTTGATGTATTGAGAGAGCAACGCCTGCACGTCGGCGGCGGTACTGCCGACCGGTACCGGAATCGGCTTGGCGGTGATCGCCGGCGGAACGATATCCACCAAACGGCCGGAGGACAACGCCCCCTGAATGGTATTCATCGCCGCCTGCAACGTCGGTAATTCTTCTTGAATATTGACGGCATACCCCTTATCCTGCTTGGTCAGCGAACCGACCGCCACGTAGCAATACTGGTTATGAATGGAGACAGCCGAACTCAGATCGTTGATCGGTGCGCCGTACATACTCTCGTACATCTTGATGATGTCCTCACCGATCTTCTCGTGGTAGATGTCGTAACCATCCGCCAGCGCGGCGGCTTCCGCCGTATCCTTCCGGTAGGTGCTCATCGACTCCACGCCGCCGAGCGTCTTGTAGTAGGTGGTATAATACAGCGCGTATGCCTTGAGCGCCAGTTCCGTACGCTCCTTGGACAGGCCGCGGACGACACTGCAGGTATCGCTGACAAAGCTGAACTCGTTGTAAGCCGCATCCGTCGGATCGGCATCGTCGGCGATCGGGAACGGGACCAGACCCATCGACTCGCCGCGGTCGGCCAGATCGCCGCCGACCCAACCGGTACCCCACGTATACAGAGTAGAAAAGACCGATTGACCGTTAGCGAAATCCTCCGCCGCGGCAACCTGATTATCCATCATATAGGTCTTGCTGTTGGTCTTGCAGAACATCAGACCGCTGTCATACAGATCCTGCAGGTACTCCATCGCCTCGAGGTCGGCCTTCTGACCGACGACCAGACCGCCTTCCGAGGTATAGATGGCACCACCGTTGGAGTGAATCGCCTGACGGATGGCCGTCTGTGCAGTCGGACGGAACGCCCAGATCTTACTGCCGGTGACCTTGGAGGTCTTGTTGCCCCAATAGGCATCGACCTTCTGCAGGTAATCGCGGAAGGTAGACCAAGTCCACTTGCCCTGCTTGTACAGGTCGGTCGGATAAACGGTGTTACCGTCAGCATCCTTCAGCGCATCCACGGCATCCAACATGGTGATGTTAAACGCCAGCGGGCTGGTAGTCAGGCGAATGTCACACTGCAAAATGTAGTTGTGACCCATGATCGGATCGACCCACATCCACTGGTAATCGGGATCGTCAAAGATGTATTTGTACTCATCCAACTCTTGGAACACGTTCTGACCCAGCAGGATGCCCTGCGAGTCGGTCACGCACAGCGCGATGTCGCAGATCGGATCCTCCGCCAGCAAAGAGCGCAACACGTCGGTCTGCACGTCCTTGGTGTATTCGACCCATTCGATCTGGACGTTGTAGGTATCCAAGACGGCTTCCATCGCCGCCAGATAAGCCTCACGATCCTCCGGTTCCATCGGGCACTCGCCGGTTACCGGATCGATATAGGTGGGGTCATCGTCATGCCGCGCGTGGGTGCCGAATTTGATGGTGACCGTTTCCTTCTGGTAATCGTCACCCTTCGAACCGCCACCGTCCTTATCGCTGTCGCCGCCGGCACAGCCGCTGAGCAAAGCGACCGCCATCAACAGGCAGAGAAGCAGACAAAGACCGCGTTTCGCATAAGCCGCAAACACATTTTTCATTGTTTCGTCCTCCTTTTCAGATGACCGCCTCCCCGAAATCCAAACTTGTATATACAACTTTGGGTGTTTTTAGAGGGTTGTACAGTTATCTGTTGTTGGTTTAATCATATCACGCCCCCTGCAATTTGTCAATGTTTTATTTTTACCAATTGCTTTTTTTCTTTTTATTGGTCGATATTACCATTTTCGGGATTTTAGTTGTATATACAACTCGATCATTTTTTTGAAAAAAGTCGCTTTTTCTATTGACACGGCGCGCAAGGTCAATTATAATAGGATTATTATGCGACGGAAAAGGGGCGTTTTCGGTGGAACAACTCAAAAAATACCAGCAGATCTACGCCTACCTGCGCGAAAAGATCGCGGCAGGTGAATATGACGATAAGGGGCGATTGGAATCCGAAACCGCGTTGTGTGCGCGGTTTGACGCCTCACGTCTGACGGTACGTCAAGCCACCCAAATGCTCGAGCAGGAAGGGCTGGTCTACCGCCGTAAAGGCAGCGGCACCTTCGTCCGCAGCATTCTCCCCCCCATCGCGGTACACGGGCGACGGCAGTACAACCGTATCGGCGTCATCGTCCCTACCATCAACGATCTTCCCTACTCTGCCTTTTTCGAGTTGATCGAACAGAGTCTTATCAATATCGGTTGTACCGTTTTGTTGCGCTCCACCAACCGAAAAATGCAGGTAGAACGGGACATTTTGATCGAATTTTCCGAGATCGGTGTGGACGGCATCATCGTTAACGGTACCCTGTCGGCGCTTCCCAGCGCCAACGCTTGGTTGTATGAACAACTCTACCGCGAGGGTACGCCGGTGGTGTTTCTCGGCGAGCCGTACCGTGAACTGAATTTCCCCTCCGTAACCGAGGACGACACCGCCGCGGCGGAGGCTTTAGTCAGCCATCTGGCCTCGCTCGGACATAAGAAGATCGCCTGTCTCTTTGCGCTGGACAGCGTGCAGGGGCACAACCGTTTTGCCGGCTACTGCCGTGCGCATACGAACGAGCGGCTGGAATTCAGCGATTCGTACGTCTACTGGTACAGCGGCGGCGACGAACAGACGGTCATCAACCGTTTTCAAGCGGGCAATTGCACCGCCTGTATCTGTCAGAATGACCGCATCGCCGAACTGCTCATCCATCGTTTGGAGGAGAGCGGTATCCGCGTTCCGCAGGATTTCTCGGTGGTGGGGATGGACGGACAGTTGCCGTTACCGGCAGAAGAAAATCCGGCGATCACCACGGCGGTGCATCCGACCGAAGAGATCAGTTATGAAGCGACCCGCATGGTGGTGGAGGCGATCAACGGCGTAACGCCGACCAGTCGGACGTTGCCGATGCAGTTATATATCGGTGAAACCACCGCTCCGCCGAAAAATCCCAACCCCATCATCGGCGGTGACTGGGCCGACCCGTTCGTGTTACCGACCGAAGACGGTTATTACCTCTTCCCCACCCACCGCTGGGACGATTCCAAGTTTTACGCTTTCCATTCCGAAAACCTGTTACACTGGTCCGGCCCGCAAAAGATTCTGGATCTGGAATCGGTTCCATGGGCCAATCGTGGTGCGTGGACACCTTGCGTGATGCATTATCACGATCTGTATTATATGGCTTATATTGCCGACCGGCGTCTGGGCTTTGCTTACAGCAAAACACCGATGGGCGAATACACCAATCTGACCAAAACGCCGTTTTTGGTCAAGCAAGCGGATAACGTCGCCCACAACAATCCCTATGACCCGCATTTGTTCGTCGAGGATGACAAAGTCTATCTGCTGTACGGCTTGAACCCCTGCTGGTTGGTGGAATTGAACGTCGACCGTGACCGCATCACGATGGCCGGTGAGCCCATCCGTTTATCCGATCGGTTGATCACCGAGGACGGTGAACCGTTTATCGCCGAAGATAAGAATAAGTTTAACGGTTGTACCCGCATCGTGAAACTGGACGGACGGTATCTGCTGACCTGGTCACGCTACGATACGCGTGATCCGCGATGCCAGATCTGTTATGCATGGGCGGACAGCATCACCGGACCGTACGTGATGCCCAAAAGCCACGTGTTGCTGCGCGGAAGCGACGGTACGCAAGCGACCGGTCACGGTTGCATCGTCGAAGCCAACGGCGAACTGCAGTTGTTCTACCACCGCATCAACTACAGTCAGGAATCCTATCGGCAGGAGATCTGCCGTGAGGTCTGCTGCGATCCGATCGTTGTAAACGAGGACGGCACGTTGTCCGTCTTCCCGACGTAAAAAGGAGGACTTTGTGATGGAAAAGGAAAAGATCTTACTGGACACCGACATCGGCTCGGATATTGATGACGCTGTTTGTCTGGCGTATCTGCTGCGTCAGCCGCGTTGCGAACTGATGGGCATCACCACCGTCAGCGGAATGCCGGTGGAGCGCGCCAAACTGGCCAGCGTGCTTTGCCGCGCCGCCGGCCGTGACGATATTCCGATCTATCCCGGCACCGACAAGCCGTTGATCACCAATCCGCGTCAACAGGGAGCCGCTCAGCGGAGTGTGTTGCCGAAATACGACCATCGCACCGAATTTCCGACCGGTCAGCACATTGAGTTTATGCGCCGTACCATCCGCGAAAATCCCGGTGAGATCACGTTGTTGGCGATCGGTCCGATGACCAACGTGGCGTTGCTGTTTGCGGTGGATCCCGAGATCCCGAAACTGCTCAAACGTCTGGTGCTGATGTGCGGTGCCTTCCTCCCCTCCCGTGAGCATCCGGTGGTGGAGTGGAACGCGCTGTGCGATCCGTATGCCTGCGCGATGACCTACCGTGCCGACGTGCCGGATCACCGTTCGGTCGGTCTGGACGTGACGTTGCAGGTGACCATGCCGGCCGCTGAAGTCCGCGAAGCATTCTCCGACCCGTTACTTAAGATCGTATTGGATATGGCAGAGGTCTGGTTTGAGAAGATCGACCTGATGACCTTCCATGACCCGCTCACCGCCGTCTCGCTATTCGATCCGGAAGTCTGCACCTTCTCGCAGGGACAGGTCGACGTCGAAGTACAAGGTGACCGCACCCGCGGCCTGACTTGGTGGAAAGCAAATGCCGAAGGGAAACACCGTATCGCCACCAAGGTCGACAGAGACCGTTTCTTTAAGGAATATTTTTCGGTTTTTGAAAAATAAGGAGACGTTATGAAACGCATTCTTTCTCTGTTGCTGGTGACAGCCATACTGTTGGCGGTAACCGCTTGCGGTGAACAGCCGAAGCAACCGACCGATGGGAATACCACGACGTCAACCACCACGGCAACGTCAACCACCGCCACGGCAACAACAACCACGACGACCGAGGGAACGACGACCACGACCACAACCACGACCACAACCACAACCAACACCACTACGACCACCGAATATCAGCCTGCCGATGAGCCGGAGGAGCCGACCTTGGATTACAACGTACTGAAAGGCATTACCCTCTACGCCTTCGGCGACAGTTATATTCAGGGACACACGCTCGGTGCGCAAAACACCTGGTCGGCGCTTTTGGCAAAGGAATACGAGATGACCTACGGCAACTACGGCTTAAACGGCAGTGCCGTGTCTATTCTCTCCTATGGCAAAGCCCCGATGATCGAGCGATACACCCAGATCCCGAAGGGTGGCGATATCCTGATGGTGGTCGGCGGTCGCAACGACTACAACCACAAGGTGGCGCTGGGTAACGTTGACGACACCGGCAGTAAGACCTTCGCCGGTGCACTCAACACGCTTATCACCAACCTCAAACAAGAACACCCCGATACGCTCATTTTGTTCGGTACCCCGTGGTACGTCAACGAGGAACTGAAAAAGTACAGCGATATGATGCTCGCCGTCTGCCAAAAGCACGACGTACCGTGTTTCAATGCCGCCGACCAAGAACTGTCCGGCGTATATATGACCGATGCGGAATGGCGTAAGACCTACTGTATGAGCGAAAGCGACACCGACCATCTCAATGCCGAAGGGATGAAGTTGGTACTGGAAAAATACGAGAAGTTCATTCTCGCCGAATACATCCGCTATTTGAATCATTAAAACCGCCTCCGACGGTCAAGGGAATGCCCGTCGGAGATTTTTACGAGGAACATCAGATGGGTTATGTATATTTGGCCGGATCGCTGGTTGCCAACTTTGCCAAAGGATTTTGCGGCAAACTGATGAGCGGTCTGGCAAACACACCGCGCAAGGCGTACTTTTTCACCTTTCTCCGTATGTCGCTTTGTTTTATAATAGCCGCTGTCATTCTGGCGGTGCAGGGGCAATTATCCGCTTTGGCGGTCACCCCCACCGTGCTGATCATCGCACTGCTCTCCGGTGTGGGACAAGCCGCACAGTCCATCACCTGGTTGCTTTCGGCACGCAAAGACGCTCTGCTGTTGGTAGAGGTCTTCGTGATGCTCGGCGTGTTCGTCACCGTCTTCTTAAGTTGGGGCGTTCTGGGCGAACAACCGACGGTGTTACAGTTGATCGGTCTGGTGCTGTTACTGGCGGCATCGCTGGTCATTTGCTCTTATAACACCAAGATCAAGACGAAACTGACCCCGTCGGCACTTCTCTTATTGTGCCTGTGCGGTCTGGCCAGCGGTCTGACCGATTTTTCGCAGAAGTTGTTTGCCGCTTGGTGCGCAGACACCTCCCGCTCTGTATTTAATTTCTATACCTTCGCCGTATGTGCCGTGGTGGTGGGTCTGTTCCTGCTCACCACCGTCAATCACACCGTCCACCCAACCCAATCCGTACGGGCTCTCCGGCCGGTCGCCAAGTGGTTGGCGGTGTACATCAGCATTATGGCGCTGGGATTGTACGTCTACGCCTTCTGCAAAACGGCGGCGGCATCCTATCTGCCGGCCGTCCAGTTGTATCCGCTGTTCCAAGGCTTCACGTTGCTCAACACCTGCATTATGGCAACGCTCTTTAAGGAAAAAGTCACGGTCCGAGCGGTCATCGGCCTGCTGATCGCGTTTGCGGGTCTGTTGATGATCAATCTATAAGGAGTCTACTGCTATGCTAAACGTTCATTGGAAAGAACTCGGCTCATATTACCCGCAAACGGCAAGATTGATCGCCGATTTTATGAATTCCCACGATATGGATACCCTGTCGGCCGGACGATATGAACTGGAAGACGGTTGCTTCGCGGTACTCAGCGAATACGATACCGCCGAAAACCGCCGTTTCGAGGCACACCGTCGGATGGTGGACGTGCAGGTGTTGCTGTGCGGAAAGGAACGGATCCTCTGCGCGCCGCTGTGCGACGGTGCCGCCGAAGGGGACTTCAACGAGCAAAAGGACGTCGGGTTTTATACGGTCGGGAAACAGCATCATCCGGCGGGGCTATCGGCCGGCAGTGCCGTATTACTGTTACCGTGGGATCTGCACGCCCCCAACAATCCCGACGGCGAGGCGACCCACAACCGTAAGATCGTGTTTAAATTTCCGGTGGCCAAGTTGGAAAAATGCCGCAAACACCGTGTTGCCTGCTGTGGCGACAGCATCACTTTCGGACTCGGCCACAGCCGCAACGGCCAGCCGTATCCGCAGGTATTGGCGAGGCTGTTGGGGGACGGTTACGCCGTCGGCAACTTCGGGCGAAACGGTGCTACCGCCATCGATAACTTCGCGTGGCGTCCCGATAAGCATTCTCCTTGGATCGCTTCACCGCAGTTTGCAGAAGCCGCCGTATCCGCGCCGGATACCGTCTTGCTGATGCTGGGTATGAACGACAGCAATCCCACCCATATTTTCAATGAACCAAACGGCGGCCCGCTCACCGAAGCCGTACTTTCCGCTTACCGTGAAGGGCTTGTCCGCTGTATTCAAACCTTGCGATCCCTCCCCACCAAGCCATCGGTCATTCTCTGCCAGACCACCGCGATGCGCCGTGAGGCAGGTGCCGATTGGTCAGCGGACTACGTGCGGGATTTCACCGCCAATCTGCAAAAGATCCGCGCGGTACAACAGGAGATCGCCGACACGATCGGCCTGCCGTTTATCCAAACGATCGATCAAATGAATGACCCCGCCTATTACTGTGACGGCGTCCATCTCACCGACGCCGGCTACGAACAACTGGGGCATATCGTGTATGCAGGTTTACCGAAATAAGCATAGAAAAACCTCCCGAAGCGGGTGCTTCGGGAGGTTTTGTTTGTTTATCCGTGGCAGTTACAGCCGGGATCCCGCGGGAAGAATTCTTCCACGGGGAAGGACAGCCGCGAAAACGCCTCGCAGGGGCTTTCGCCGCAACCGGCCGGCGTGCATTCCTTACACGGCATACAATAATCGTACACCGGCACCAACATCTGCACGTGGCGGATGAGTTGCACGATGCTGAACACGCCGACGCTGATGAGCAACACTTGGCCGTCCTTGGTCGGCTGGCACAGCCCACCGCAGCAGCACAGACAGCATTCCGGCAACGGGTGGCAACAAGCGGTGCAGGTGCAAACGTCCGCCAGACGCGCCCCCAGCAACACCGGATCGGCCACCTGCACGCAACATTTCGGCATACTCTTTTGCGCCTGCGTGTCGCTGTCGGCGCACAGATCGGTCTTGAGTTCACTGCAGAAGGTGCGGACGTTGCCCTCGCTGCCGTACAGAATGACTTTTTTCGGTGCGGTGGCAATACCGCGTACCGCCGTAGCCGGCTGACCGCGATTGGTGCAAAGTTCCACCGTCACCTCAAAGCAATAGGTCAGATCGCAGGAATAGTACCCGCGATTGAAGGGCAAAGCCTCCATATCGATGTTGACGGTCATCGCATCGATCTTCCGCACCCGTGCGCTGGTCGCGGCGTCGATCAGTTGCTGGTCCCGCTCGTTGAAATACACGCGCAGGTCCTCAAAGCAATCCTTATCCGCACAGCTGTCAAACACGCGCCCGGCGTCGATGCAGACGGCATCCTGACAAATACCGTCTCGTTTTTCTGCCATTTCCAACTCCCCCATTCCGGGCGTTCGCCCTCAATTAAGTAAGCCTGCCGCCGGCTTGACGGCAGTTGCTTCAATGCCATCGTATGCGATGGGCGGGAGAGTGGTGAAGACCGACGAAATGAATTTTTTTCAAAAAACCTATTGACAACCGCCAAAAAGCGGTGTATGATACAACTGTACTATTTCAATTAGTACAGTTTCGGAGGTGCACTATGATCCAACTCGACTACAAAAGCGGAGTGGCGATCTGCGATCAGATCGTCAGCGGTGTCATTCGCCTGAAGGCCACGGGCGTTTTACCGGCCGGCAGTCAACTGCCGTCGGTGCGGGCATTGGCTCTGCAGTTGTCTGTCAACCCCAACACCATCCAAAAGGCGTATGCCATTTTGGAAAGTAAGGGCATCATCTGCTCGGTCAAAGGCAAGGGCTCGTTTATTTCGGAGGATGCCGCCGGTTACGAGGCGGTGAGGCAGAAGGCACGGGAAAATTTCACCGATGCCGTCCGAAAGGCACGGGAACTGGGACTTTCGAACGAGGATCTGATCGCCATCGTAAAGGAGTTGAAGTAATATGATCAAAGGAATCGGTTTAACCAAGACGTTTGAAAACAAAGTCGCCCTCGATACGCTGAATTTCGAGATCGAGGACGGTTGTATTTACGGATTGATCGGCTCAAACGGTTCGGGCAAGTCCACCCTGTTGCGGCTGATCTCCGGCGTGTATGCGCCGGACGCCGGCGCGTTGCTCATTGACGGTGAGCCGGTATTCAACAACCCCGCCAAGAAAGCACAAGTGGCGTTTTTGGGGGATACCCCCTATTATCTGCCGCAGGCGAATATCAAAGAGATGGCGGATTTCTACCGACAAATGTACGAAAGTTTTGACAACAAGGTCTATGCGCGGTTGCTGGAGATCTTCCCGCTGAACGAAAAAATGCGCATTGCCACGATGTCGAAAGGTATGCAACGCCAAGCGGCGCTCATTTTAGCCATCGCCACCTGCCCGAAGATCCTGCTGTTGGACGAGGCGTTCGACGGCTTGGACGTGGTGATGCGGCAGGTACTGAAAAACATCCTCATTGAAGGAATGGAAGATCGGCAGATGACCACCATTATCGCTTCTCACAACATCCGCGAACTGGAAGATCTGTGCGATCATATCAGTCTCATCCATAACGGGCAACTCAAATTCAACGATTCCGCCGACCGGCTGAAGGGCAAACTGCACAAGGTACAGATCGCTTTCAGCGAAATGCCGCCGGAGGAGGCGTTTAGCCCCCTGCAGGTGCTCAAGTCCGAGCGGACGGGAATGCTGTTGCAGATGGTGGTGCGCGGATACAAGGATGAGATCTTGGAACATTGCCACCGGCTGTCGCCGCTGTTTGTGGAATGCATCGAGCCGAGTCTTGAAGAAATGTTTATTTATGAATTGGAGGTGGCGGGCTATGACGCAAAAAGTCTTACGGAATGATTGGTTGACCGCGATCCGACTGTGGCTGTTTTCGATGAAGAAAAACCTCGGCACGGCAGGATTGGTCACCGCCTGTGCTTCGTTGCTTTGCCCCGGTCTTTTCTTCGTCAACTGGAGTTATCCCGTCTACGAAACGCCCACCCTCTACAACGCCACCGATGACGCCATGATCGTGATGACCATAGCGGCGATCTTTTCCTGCTTGCTGGCGCTGTTGCTGGTATGCCTCAATTTCTCCTATCTGTACAAGAAAAGTGCCGGCGATCTCTTCCACGCATTACCGTTGACCCGTGCCAAACTGTTGCTGGCGCGATTTGCGGGATGTGTGTTGCCGGCGTTACTGCCGGCGTTGGTCAACTACGCCGCGCTGTTTATGCTCTCGGCGGACAGAAACATCGTCTTACCGGTGTCGTTTTTGCTGTCCGGATTGGCGCTCAACGTCGCCGTGGTGCTGTGCGTCACCGCGTTTTCCACCATCTTTTTGGTGCTGTGCGGAACCACCTTCAGTTTTCTGGCGTCCTTTGCCGTCTTTAATCTCGGCATCCCCGCCATTCTGTTTATCGGCGATCACATTGCCGGACTGTCGCTGTGGGGGTATACGTCCGATATGCTGGAAGTGTACTACCATTGCACCCCCGTGCTGTACGCCGGCACGCGGTATCTCACCTTGTATGAGACGACCGGTTGGGAACTGTGGATGCATATCGGCATTCTGATCCTGCTGACGGCGGTTTGCCTGCTGGTCAGTTGCCTGCTGTACAACCGCCGCAAGAGCGAAAAAGCGGGCAACGCCTATGCCTTCCGTCCGGTGCGTTACGGCATTATGGGCATCACCTGCTACGTCGGCAGTTTCGTCATCGGCTATCTGTTTGACTCGCAGTTTTTGCCGCTGTTCTGGCTCTTTGCCGCCGTCGGATCATTGCTCATTGCGCTGGCTTTCGGCGCCATTATGGACAAGGGATTTAAGACGGCGGTGCGGTCGCTGATCGTCGGCGGCGTGTGCTTCGGGTTGCTGTTTAGCACCTTCCTCGGCATCGGGTTAGACGTGGTCGGCTACGAAGATCAACTGCCCGCGCTGTCGCAGATCGAGTCGGTGGTATACGAGGATATGTTCGGCTCGCCGATGGAATTTGACGATCCCGCCGCCATCCGCAGTCTGCACGAATTCGTCATCAAGCGCAATCCGCGCGATCTGCTCAAAGCCGATCCGGACGAGGAAAAATACAACGGTTGGTATTCGATGGATGTCACCTACAAACTGAAAAACGGGCAGACGGTCAGCCGCAGTTACAACAGCCACGATCTGACCGTCCGCAATCGGTTGACCGCCTTTTTGTTCAGCGACGAATACCGGCAGAGCATCGACCGACTGGTGGAAAGCGTCGGCGAAGGTCATCTGTACGTCGGCTACTATATCTGGAATCCCGAGGGCGCATACGGGGATTGGTTTGAACTGACGCTGACCAAAGCGGAATACGCCCAGTTTATGGATCTGTATTACAGCGAGGGGCCGGCGGTCGATCAAAACGCCGATGACTATTTCGCCCAGCAACTGGGGTATTACGGTAAAACAGGCGCGTCTTGGTCGTTCCATTTCCCCTG
This sequence comes from Clostridia bacterium, assembly GCA_017410585.1. Lineage (GTDB taxonomy): Bacteria > Bacillota > Clostridia > Oscillospirales > Acutalibacteraceae > RGIG426. The sequence continues at coordinate 16,899 of JAFQQM010000026.1, read as the reverse complement.
TTCCACGAAGACCTGCGTTAAGACCACCGCGTATCTGCACACGCTTTTCGAGGCACAGTACCCCGAAAAGACCCAACTCTTTCAAGCGAAACAAGCAAACGCTTGATTTCCTCTCCTCTTTCCAACAGAGAACCCCCCGACGTTTGTCGGGGGGTTCTCGCTTATGATTCCTTTTCGAGTCGGGCGAATTTGCCCATCAATTTTTTCTCACCGATCTTGTCAAAGGCGATGGTGAGCAGGACGTCGTTGCCCATCGGCGAGGCGGCCTTGACCGTGCCACTGCCAAACGCGTTATGCTTAACGCGGTCTCCCACCTGCCACGCGCAGGGAGCGGCGGGGGTTGCCGGTTTGGGCGGCGTGGCGGGGGTTGCCGCCCAAGAAGAACGCGCCGCCGCGGGCGGGGTCTCCTGCGAATAACTCTCGTAATCCGGCATCCTCGAATCGTCGTACGAGGTGCGGACACCGCCACTGCGATGACCGTAGCCGCCAAAGCCGCCGTCAAAGCCGCCGCGGTTGCCGCCGAAGGCTTCGGTCATAAACGGACGGGCGGTGGTCTTTTTGGTCTCCGCCTTGACGGCGGGCGGGATATCGTTTAAGAAGCGGGAGGGGCGGTTGCGGTTGGTCTGACCGTACATCAACCGGCTGACCGCGTTGGTGATGATGAGACGCTCCCGTGCACGGGTGATCGCCACGTAGCACAGACGGCGTTCCTCTTCCATCTTATCCGGCTCAAACATCGTCTGCAGGCTGGGGAACACGCCGTCCTCCATCCCCGGCAAAAAGACGGTAGGAAATTCCAGACCCTTGGCGGCATGCATGGTCATCAGTACCACCGTGTCGGCGTCCGCATCGTAGTTGTCCACATCGGTCATCAGCGAGGCTTCTTCGAGGAAGCCGGCCAAACTGGCGGCGCCCTCGTCGCTTTCGTCCTCGTATTTGCGGATAGCGGACTCCAATTCCTGCAGGTTCTGCACCCGCTCGGCTTCCGCTTCGCCCTGCAGTTCCCACATCTTTTGGTAGCCGGTGACTTCCAACATCTCGCGGTATACGTCGTGCGGCAGAACGTCCGGCTGTTCCAACTTGTCGCGGAGGGCATCCATCATCGCGATAAAGCCTTTGATCTTCGCCGAGGCACGCTGGAGATCGGCGTATTCGTCGGCGTGGCTGAGTACCTCATACAGCGGTATATCCTGCTGTTCCGCTAAACCGGCGGCACGTTCCAGCGTGGTATCGCCGATGCCGCGGCGGGGTTGATTGATGATGCGGCGCAGTGCCACCGCATCGGTGGGATTGCACAACACCCGCAGATACGCCATCGCGTCACGGACTTCCTGCGTGTCGTAAAAGCGGTGACCGCCGAAGATACGGTACGGAATACCCGAGCGCACCAGCGCGGTTTCGATGCTGGCCGACTGTGCATTGGCGCGGTACAGCACCGCAAAATCCCGCAGATGCGCCCCAACAGCGACCTTATCGAGGATACGGCCGGCGATCCAGCGCGCCTCCTCGTCACCGTTATCGAAGGTGACGATATCGATCTTTTCGCCTTCGGGGTTGGCGGTCCACAGCGTTTTGCCTTTGCGCCCTTTATTTTGCGCGATCACGTGGTTAGCGGCGGTCAGGATACGACCGGTCGAGCGGTAATTCTGCTCCAAACGGATGGTCTTGCAACCCGCAAACTCGTCTTCGAAATTCAGGATGTTTTCGATGGTCGCGCCACGGAACTGGTAGATGCTCTGGTCGTCATCACCCACCACGCAAAGGTTGCCGCTGCGGGCGGCCAACAGGCTGACAAGGCGGTACTGCGCGTGGTTGGTATCCTGATACTCATCCACCATCAGGTAATCGTAGCGGTTTTGATACCGTTGCAGTACCTCGGGGTGGGTGGTAAACAATTCCACCGTCTTGCACAGCAGATCGTCAAAGTCCATCGCATCTGCTTCCTTGAGACGCGCTTGGTAGATGGCGTAGCAATCCGACACCTTCCGCAGGCGGGGATCGACACTCATCGCCGCCGCGTAGTCATCGGGAGACATCAGGCTATCCTTGGCACGGCTGATCTCCCCCAACACCGTCTTGACGGGTAAGGTCTTTTCGTCGATGCCACGGGATTTGAGGATCTCCTTCATCAAACGGCGGCTGTCATCGGTATCGTAGATGGTAAAGTGCGAGGAATAGCCAAGATACTCCCCCTCACGCCGCAAGATGCGGGCGCAGAAGGAGTGGAAAGTACCGGCAGTGACGTCGTTGCCTTCCGGACCGAGACGAGCGACCAGACGCTCTTTCAGTTCGCCGGCGGCTTTGTTAGTAAAGGTGATGGCGAGAATTCGCCAAGCGGGACACGGGTCGACCGCCAACAGCGACAGCAATTCCGGCGACGGCATCTGCAGGCCGGACGCGCACGCTTGCAGTTCGGCGCGTTGCGCCTCGGTCAGGTCCGCGATCTCGGGGCTGTGATACGCCCGACCGAATTGCACCAGATTGGCAATGCGGTTGATGAGCACGGTCGTCTTACCCGAACCGGCGCCGGCGAGGATCAACAAGGGGCCGTCAACACAAAAGACGGCTTCCCGCTGGCGGTCGTTCATACGGGCAAAGACGCGTTGCATCAACTGTTGCCGTAAGATAAGATCAGTATTCAAAACGGATAAACTCCTTTTAACATATCGTACACGTAGTCTTCATAGTACGGTAACTGCTCGTAAAAATCCAGTGGCAGATCGGCCAGCGAATGCAGTACGAGCAACAAAACGACACCCACCAGCAACGACAAGACCGTACCGATGATTCCGCAGACCAACGCCGCGGTCGTCTTGCCGCCGGGGACTTTTTTGGCTTTGGCAATGATCGCCATGATCAAGCCGATAACGGAACAAGGAATCCAGAAAAAGAAAAGCGGAGGCAGCACCCACAAACCGGCCAGACCGATGATCGAAAGGGTCAAAGCGGTCACCGACAGCCAGTTGAGTTTATGCGGAGGCATCGGCGGTTGCGGGTAATAATAACCGTACGGCGGTTGGGGCGGTACCGGCGGTTGGGGCGGTACCGGAGGTTGCGGCGGCACCGGCGGTTGGGGCGGTACCGGCGGCTGCGGCGGTACCGGCGGCTGGGGCGGTACCGGCGGTTGGGGTGGTACCGGAGGTTGCGGCGGAGGCGGTGGAGTCTGCCGATGGGCGTACTGCGGCGCATCGGTGCCGGGCATATACATCGGCGGCATAGGCGATTGCTGCTGTCGGTTTTCGGTCGGCTGATCCATAGGGTTTCCCTCCTTGTTATGTTCTGGATCTCAGTATATCATAATCAAGCCAAACTCGCAAGGGATTTTCGGTATAAATTCCGCCGATATCGGCAAACTTTTTATATACGGAAGGGAGTGGCAGTTATGGAATTTGAAACAGCCTTACGGCAGATGCAAAGCATCCTGCAACCGGATAAAAGTTTTGATCTGGAAGAGCGGCGGTTGGTGATCGGCGGGCGGGCCGCCGCCTTGTGGTTTGTGGATGCGATGACCAAAGACGAGGTGGTAGAGCGGTTGTTCTCCCATTTTCTGTCCCTTTCACCCAGCGACCTACGGGGACTTTCCGCCGAAGATTTTTCACAGCGGCATATCCCCTACACCGCCGCCACGCCGCAGGCGGATGCCACCCTCGCCGCCGAGCAGGTGCTGGCAGGACAGACGGTGCTATTGTTAGAAGGATTGGAGTCCTTTCTGGTCATTGACCTGCGGTTGTATCCGACGCGAACGCTCAAAGAGCCGGAGGAAGACCGCGTCTTGTTGGGGGCACACGACGGTTTCGGTGAAGCCATCAAGACCAATATCGCGTTGGTACGGCGGCGGGTACGGTCGACAAAAATGCGGGTGCATCATCAGGTGTTGGGAGAAAAATCCCAGACCGACGTGGCGGTCTGTTGGTTGGAAGGGGTCGCCCGACAAGCGGATATCGACGTTCTGTTGCGGCGGTTGGACGCGGTCGACCTGCAAAGTCTCTCGCTCGGGCATGAGTCGCTCTCCGAGGGGCTGGTCAAGCCCCGTTGGTGGAATCCCTTCCCCATCTTCCGCTACACCGAACGTCCCGACCGCGCCGCCGCCGCACTTGCCGAAGGCAAAATCCTGCTGATGGTGGATAACTCCCCCATCGTCAGTATGCTCCCCACCGCCTTGCCGGATTTTTCGCAGGATACCAACGAATATTACTTCGGTCCGACAGTGGGGACCTTTCTGCGGTGGATGCGCACCGCCATTTTATTGCTCTCTTTATTCCTCATTCCCATCTGGTATGCGGCGGATATCTACCCGACCCCCGACCGCTGGAAGATCTTTTGGGAACTGATGATCGCCGAATTGGTTTTGGACGCTGTAAAGTTAGCGACCTTGCATACCCCCTCCTCGATGGGCAGTGCCTTCGGCATTCTCGGCACACTGCTTTTAGGGGAGTTTGCGGTCAAAAACGACCTATTCGGCGAAGGGGTGTTACTGTTGATGGCGTTTCAATCGGTCGCTACCTTCGCCCAGCCCAGTTTTCCGCTGGGATACACCTTCAAATTCTACCGATTATTGATGACGATCGGTGCCGCTTTGCTTGGCTGGTGGGGGTTTGCGGTCGCTTTGTTGCTGATGCTGATCACCGCCGCCACCACCAAGACGCTGGGCGGAAAAGGATATTTGTACCCCTTTATCCCGTTTGACGGGCAAGCGTTACGGCGGCTGTTGTTTCGCCGGCGCGCCCACCGCGATAACACCTAAGATAGGTCGAAAGACCGAGAGTAAAGCAAATTCCCTTTACTCTCGGTCTTTTTTCTTGTTGTTATTTAGATTACCAAAAATTACCCCTCTTTATGGGCTTTGTACAGTTCCAGCAGTTCGGCGTGAGCCGCCGGCGTGGCCGCACAGATGGAAGAGTCCTTTTTCTGGGCGATCGGATCACCGTCCATCGTGGTGATCACGCCACCCGCTTCGGTGAGGATGACGCTTCCTGCGGCGAAATCCCACGGTCGCAAGATCAGTTCGAAAAAGCCGTCTACACGGCCGCAGGCGGTGTAGCACAGATCGAGTGCCGCCGAACCGGTGCGGCGGATATCCAGACTCTTATCAAAGACCTTTTCCGCCAGCGCGAAGGTATCCCGCTTATATTCCAGATCGTACGGCGAGGTACCGAAGGCGATGATGGAATCGGACAGCGGCAGACCGCTGACGTGGATAGGCAGGCCGTTTAGATAGGCGCCACTGCCCTTTTCGGCATAAAACAGTTCGTCCATATACGGGTTATACACCACGCCGATGACCGGTGTATCGTCCTTGACCAGTGCCACCGAAATGCAACTGTGGCGGTAGTCGTGGGCAAAGTTGGCGGTTCCGTCGATGGGGTCGATGATAAAGCACCAGCCGCCGTTGACGGTCGGGCGGGTGCTTTGCTCCTCCCCGATAAACTGCGCTTCCGGCAACAATTTGGCCAAGCGGTCAAACAACTGCGCCTGCACTTCGATATCGCAGGCAGAGCACAGATCGCGTTTGCTGGTCTTTTGGCGGAACGCCGCCTTGGAGATATCGGCGTTGCGGATCAATTTTCCGGTTTCCCGCACGATCGCCATAATTTCGCTGAGCATAGTCAAGCCTCCCTTATCGGTGGAATTTTATTATAGCATACGTCATCGCTTTTGTAAAGCACAACCTGCTTCGGGTCACCATATACTGGCAATAAGACTACACCGAAAGGACGAATGTTTATGGATACCTTTGCTGTGATCGGCGGTGACAGACGAGCCATCGGTCTGACCGAAGCCTTGGCGGGAAGCGGATTTCCGGTCATTGCAGCCGGCTTTGCGTATGCCGAGTTGCCGGCCTGCGTCACCGGCTGTACGCAGATCTCGCAAGCGGTGGCGGCGGCGGATCACATTTTGCTGCCGTTGCCGGTCTCCCGCGATGAGGAGACGCTGTACCAACCCTTTGCACGGGATACCAAAACGCTGGAATCGCTGTTTTCGCTGATACGCGAAGGACAGACGGTGTTTGGCGGGTTGGTCTCCCCTGCCGTGGCGGCCATCGCCGGCAACGCCGGTGTGACCGTATTGGATTACTTTGCCGAAGAAGAACTGGCCGTACGCAATGCCGTCCCCACCGCCGAAGGCGCTATTCAGATCGCGATGGAAGAACTGCCCATCACGCTGGCAGACAGCCGCTGTCTGGTGACCGGCGGCGGACGGGTCGCACGGGAACTGGTGCCGCGCCTGATCGCATTACACGCACAGGTCACGGTGGCGGCACGGCGACCGGAACATCGCGCCTACGCACAAAACGCCGGTTGCGCGGTCTGCGATCTGTCGCGGATGTGTGACAGCGACTACGACGTTATCTTTAACACCGTCCCCGCCATGTTGTTCCCCGATACGGTGTTGGCCGCCATTCGCCCGCAGACCTTACTGATCGAGTTGGCATCCGAACCGGGCGGTATCGACCGAAAAGCCGCCGCACGGCGCGGTTTTCGTCTGATCGTAGCGGGCGGTCTTCCCGGTCGGGTCGCACCGCAGACGGCAGGACGCATCATCGGGGACACGGTCTTATCGATGCTACGGAAACGGGGGCATACGGTATGAAGATCGGATGGGTACTGTGCGGATCGTTCTGCACGCTTTCCAAGGCCGCCGACGCTATGCGGGCAATGGTCGCCGAGGGGCACGACGTTACCCCCATCTTTTCCTTTGCGGTCGCCTCTACCGACACCCGTTTCGGTACGGCGGCGGGATGGTATCGCACCTTTGAGGAGATCAGCGGTAAACGGCCGTGGGATACGCTCACGGCGGTGGAGCCGATCGGACCGAAAGGGTTGTTTGACGTGTTGGTGGTAGCCCCCTGCACCGGCGCAACGGTCGGCAGACTCGCCGCCGGTATCAGCGACACGCCCGCCACGCTGGCGGTCAAGTCGCATCTGCGCGGAAGCCGACCGGTGGTGGCGGCCATCTCCACCAACGATGCGTTGGGCGGATCGTTTCGCAGTATCGCCACCTTAAAAAATACCAAGTATATGTATTTTGTGCCGTTGCGGCAGGATGACCCACAGAAAAAACCGAATTCGTTGGTTGCCGATCTGTCCTATCTGCCGCAGACCGTCGCGGCGGCGGTCGACGGGCGGCAATGGCAACCGCTGTTTCTATAAAAGGGGGAAATACGATGTGTTCCATCTGCGGTGAGATCAATTTCCGCACGCCGCCGGATATCACCTACGATCGCCAAATGAGCGAAACGATGACCCACCGCGGTCCTGACCAGCACGGGCAACGCATTGCCGGCGCCGCGTCGCTGTGGCACAACCGGCTGGCGGTCATTGATCCGGCCAACGGCGTACAGCCGATGCGGGCGGTATGGAAGGGGCGGTGCTACTCCATCGTCTACAATGGCGAGATCTACAACACCGACCAACTCAAACCCCGTCTGCAATCGGAAGGGGCCACCTTTGTGACCGAATGCGACACCGAAGTGGTGTTGTGGGCGTATATTCTGCACGGAGCGGATTGCCCGACCATGTTAAACGGTATCTTCGCCTTTGCGGTATGGGACGGCGAACGGCTGTTTCTCGCCCGCGACCGGTTCGGGGTCAAGCCGCTGTTTTACACCGAGGTTGGCGGCGGATTGCTGTTTGCTTCCGAGATCAAGGCTTTGCTGAAACATCCGGCGGTGTCCCCCACCGTGGACGCGATGGGGTTATGGCAACTTTTGTATCTGTCGCCGGTCACCGTACCGGGCAGCGGCATCTTCCGAGATATTCACGAAGTAAAACCCGCTCACGCCGGTCATTACTCCCGCGAGGGACTCACCCTCACGCCGTACTGGCGGTTGAAGGCAGAGCGATGCACCGACACCGCCTACGAAGCATCCGCCCGCGTGCGAGAACTGCTGACCGACGCGGTGACACGACAATTGAGCAGTGACGTGCCGCTTTGTACCTTCCTGTCGGGCGGATTGGATTCCTCGGTGGTAACGGCGTTGGCCGCCGACAAAGTCGATAAACTCGCTACCTATTCCTTTGAATACGAGGGTAACAAAACCCATTTCCATCGCACCAGTTTCCAGCCGCAGGGGGACGATATGTTCGCTATCAAAGCGGCACGGTATCTCGGCACCGACCACACCGTACTGACCGTGCCGACCGACGCGGTGGCGGATTGTCTGACCGATGCGGTGCGGGCGCGGGATTTCCCCGGTCAGGCAGATATCGACTCGTCGCTGTTGTGGTTTTGCCGGCAGGTCAAGCAACGTCACACGGTGGCACTGTGCGGCGAATGCGCCGACGAGATCTTCGGCGGGTATCCGTGGTTTTACCGTCCCGAAATGCTCTACCGCGATTTCTTCCCGTGGATACACGACCCGACCGTGCGAGTGGGGTTGTTCCGCCCCGAATGGGCGCGGCCGGAAGAAGGCTACAGCGCGCTTTCCGACCTCTACCGCGATACGTTGGCGGAATGTCCCACACTCGACGGCGAACCGGACGAAGATCACACCGCTCGGGTGGCAACGTGGCTTTCGGTCAATTACTTTATGGCGTCGCTGTTGGAGCGGAAAGATCGGATGTCGATGGCGGGCAGCGTCGAGGTACGCGTTCCCTACGCCGACCACCGCATTCTGGAATACGTGTTCAACGTGCCGTGGCGTATCAAATTCGCCGGCGGGGTGGAAAAAGCGTTGTTGCGCGGCGCGGCGGAAGGCCTGCTCCCCGACAGCATTCTGTGGCGGAAGAAAAGCCCCTATCCGAAGACCCACAATCCCGCCTACGAACAAAAGATCCGGCAGATGCTGGCCGTGCGGCTCAAAGCCGAAGACAGCGTGCTGGCGCCGCTCTTGTCGGCAGGGGCGCTGGACTCGCTCTTACAGGGGGACGACGGCACGTGGTTTGGGCAATTGATGTCCCGCCCGCAACTGCTGGCGTGGCTGTTGCAGTTTGACCGCTGGGTCAGAGAATACAACGTGACCTTTTCAGTATAAAAAAAAAACTCCCGATGCGTGGGCATCGGGAGTTTCAATTTATTCGGGGATAAAGGCGCCGACCGCCGTGCTATCCACCGCGCAGGTGAAGCGGACGGTGTCCCCTGCCTTGATAAACGGCAGCATTTCCCACTGTGTGATCGAAGCGGTGTAGATGGTGCTGTCATCCACCAAGCGGAAATAATAGACGGTGTTGCCGTTTTGCACGACCGCGTGGATCTCGGCGATGACGCCGGTCACTTCCAGCGCAATATCCGGCGTGGGCTCGTCATCCGGTTTCGTCAGAATGTTGTTCTCTGCCAACTTGGCGAGATAGGTCTCACGGGCGGATTCCACCGTGTTGCCGGTGCCGACGATCTGATACTGTTCCACGTCCACAAAAGCGTACTTTTTCACCAGACCGGCATTGTCTTTCAGCGACATAAAGTAGGTCGGGCGATCCTCGATGTTTAAGAGGATCGGGAAGGTGGACATATAGTTGAGATGCTGTTCCTGACCTTCGGCCGAACTCATCGCGGAGAATTCTTCCGCGCCGGGGACGCTGAAGTATTTGGTCTCCTTGGTGCGGAGATTGACCAGCACGAAACCGACGTTGGATTCGTCGCCGCCGGCCGAAGTCATACCGGTATACAGCCACACGTCATCCTCAATGGCAAGGTAGTTGTAACCGTCGGTCGGGTACTTGACACCCGCCTGACCGAATACCGAGTTCCAGAAACCGGACTGGTATGCGCCGTAGTATTCCAACTGCTGCAACACCATCTCGGAATCGTACACCTGATCGACCCAAGTGGGGATATCCCCCAGCGCATAGCGCGTGGCCTCGCCGGTGATGGCATTGACCAGCACCGCACCGTTGCAATCCTTACCGCTGGCCAGACCGATGCGGTAGGTGTAGGTGGATGCCACCCAGTACGGCGTCCCTTCCTCGTCGATTTCGAAGGACAGATTGTCGTACATTAAGGTGGGGAATCGGAACCGCAGATAGCGGTTGATATTGCGCATAAAATACTCGCCCTCCGAGTACTTGATGCCCGATTCCAAATTTTCCAGCGTCGCCTCCTGCGTCACCATATCCACCTTGATATAGGCGGGAATACCGGCAGATTGGTTACGCATCCACTTGAAGATATCACCGTAGACCAACGGCGTAACGCGGACCGGCTTATTCCGGAAATTGATCTGGGTATAATTCTCCGCCACCTCAAACTGCGAGACCAGTTTGTCGATCTCACCGAGTTTGCGGTTGCCAAGGCGGGAGGCACTGTCGCGGTCGACCACAGGGATCTGCGACCAAGAGATCTCCGACACGTCTTTGGCGAAATCCCCCGTCTCGCTTTGGATCAGATCCTTATACTGCGAGGCACAGAACACCGGCGAGAAAATGAAGGACGACAGCACGAAAACGACAATGACCGCCACCGTGATACCCGCCATAATACGGAACACCGGCGACGCCTTTTTGAGTTTCGCCCACAGTTCCGGCACCGAAACGGTGGCCGTTCGGTTATGGGTGGCGGATTCGCGCAGTTTGCGGATCAAACCGCCAAACGAAAAGATGAGCGCCGTCACGATCATACTGATGATCAAAAACGTCCAAAACTGCGGACTGCGCGGATGGATGGGCGGCAGATCAAACCAAAAATACAAAAACACAAATAACGCCGACAGCAACGTGCAGATGATGATCGACACCGCCGACCGACGGTTACCGCTTTGTGCTTTCATAGATATCACTCTCCTAAAATGCGATTTATTTTATTATAAACCTTGTTTTTTTGGCTGTCAAGCGTTGCATTTTTTTTAGACCTCTGTTAAAATGGGAAAAGATGCGGCAACCGCCGATCAACAAATCCTTGGGAGGGCACTCATTATGCAAGCCATTTCCGCACTGGTCAACTACGCTATCCACTGTCAGCTTATCACAGCAGACGACGCGGTTTTTGCCGAAAACCGCCTGCTGGAGATCTTACAGTTAGACGCCCCCGTTGATCTGCCGATCGAGTCGACCGAACTGCCGGATATTCTGCAGGTGCTGACCGATAACGCCGTAGCGCGCGGCATCATCGAAGACGGCGTCGTCTCCCGCGATCTGTTCGATACCAAACTGATGGGGGCGGTCACCCCCTTCCCGCACGAAGTACGCGGCCGCTTTGCGGCGTTGTATGCCGACTCCCCCGAGGCGGCGACCGATTGGTACTATCGCTTCTGCGGCGATACCAACTACATCCGCCGTGACCGCATTGCCCGCGACCGCAAGTGGACCTACGATTCGCCGTACGGTACGCTGGACATCACCATCAACCTCTCCAAGCCGGAAAAGGATCCCAAGGCCATTGCCGCGGCGAAGAACGCGCCGCAATCGGATTATCCGAAGTGCCAACTCTGCGAACAAAACGAAGGGTACGCCGGTCGAGTCAACCATCCGGCACGGCAAAACCACCGCCCTGTCCCCATCACCATCAACGGCAGTGCGTGGTATCTGCAGTATTCCCCTTACGTATATTATAATGAGCATTGCATCGCGTTTAATGCACAACACACGCCGATGAAGATCGACAAAGCGGCGTTTGCCAAACTGCTGGATTTCGTGGGACAATTCCCCCATTACTTCGTCGGTTCCAATGCCGATCTGCCGATCGTTGGCGGTTCTATCTTAAGCCACGATCATTTTCAGGGCGGACATTATACCTTCGCGATGGCCGAAGCACCGGTCGAGACCCCGCTCACCTTCGGCGGCTTTGCCGACGTGCAGGCGGGCATCGTCCGCTGGCCGATGTCGGTCATCCGTCTCACGGCGGCCGACAGCAACCGCTTGGTGGAATTGGCGGATAAGATCTTGACCGCATGGCGCGGTTACACCGACGAGGCGGCGATCATCTACGCCGAGACCGACGGTGTGCCGCACAACACCATCACCCCCATCGCCCGCCGCCGCGGCGAACTGTACGAATTGGATCTGGTGTTGCGTAATAACCTCACCACCGACGAACATCCGCTGGGGGTGTACCACCCGCACGCCGAACTGCATCACATCAAAAAGGAGAATATCGGTCTCATTGAAGTGATGGGTCTGGCGGTACTGCCGGCTCGCCTCAAGGATGAGATGGCGGCGCTGAAAGCGGCGTTGCTGGCGGGGGCTGACCTACGCACCGACGAGGTACTGGCCAAGCACGCCGATTGGGCAGAGGAACTGCAGACGCGGTACACCTTCACCGCCGAAAACACCGAGCCTATTCTCGAGCAGGAGATCGGCGCGGTATTCACCCGCGTGTTGGAAGATGCCGGCGTGTACAAGCGCACGCCCGATGGTCTCGCCGCCTTCCTCCGCTTTGCCGACTACGTAGGATAAATCAAACAGCACGGATGCCACCGCATCCGTGCTGTTTTGGTTAATGACAACGTTTACAAGGTGTAAAGCCTTGATTGATCGCTTCTTGTTCGGTTACTTGAATCGGACCATCCATATTGCTACAGCCGGCGTGAGTATGGTATTTTGTTCCGCCCTTAGTCGGAATCCAAACCATTTCTACCCCCGCAGTCGTTGATGTGACCTTGGTAGTTGTGGTGGTTGTCGTAATTATTTTCTCGGTTGTACTGGTGGTCGTAGTGGTCTTCTCGCTTGTGGTAGTCAAACTGGTGGAAGTAGTTGCAATCGGTGGATCGGTTTCATCGGCATCTGCCGGTGACGACGGGGAAATAGCAATAGCAGCAAAGAACAAAACGATTGCCAATGCAACAGCCATCCAACGCTTGACCTTTATCTTCTCCAATAGTTTCTCACTAAAAGGTATCGGAAGAATCAGCACAGACGCTAAAAGCATCAATAAACTTGACAGCAACCATCCGTTTGCCAAAGCAAAAATAAAGAAAATCATCGCATAAAAGCCAAATATCCAGCGCAGTATTTTACCTGCTTTCTTCATAATAATCTTCCTTTCTTTTCCGATTATATCCAAACGGTTATATTTTAGTATAATTATAGTGTTTTTGTGTTACGATGTCAATACCAAACGGTTATGAAAGTTGGTGACATCGTGGACAATTACTACCCAAGATTAAAAGATTTAAGGGAAGATCACGACCTGACGCAAGAAAAGGTTGCCGCCTATCTCTTTATGAAACAATCACAATACAGCCGTTATGAACGCGGTTTGCGGGATATCCCCACCGATGTACTCATCCGCTTAGCAAAACTTTATCATACTTCGACCGACTATATCCTCGGGTTAACCAAAGAAACAAAACCTTACAAAAAATAAGCTCTTACTGCTAATAGCGGTAAGGGCTTATTTTTAAGAGTTTTTCCGGTTTATTGAGGGCGGTGACTCGAAACTGTAGAGCGGCAGTAGCGACTTTCGAGGGAATATTCGGACGGGGCTGTGGAAATACTAACTCCCGAAAAGGAGTGTGGTGGTATGCCGACAGAGGCGGAATATCAAAAGCGAAGCGAGGAGATCTCCCCCAAATCCCCGATGCTCAAGGATTGCACGCTGGCCTTTTTATCCGGCGGATTTCTGTGCGCGCTGGGGCAAGCGGTCAGCCTGTGGGCGGGGCAGGTGGGCTTTTCGCGGGAAACGGGATCGCTACTGGCATCTCTTTCCATTATGGCGCTTTCGGTCATCCTCACCGCCTACGGCGTCTACGACGATATCGCCAAGCACGCCGGCGCCGGCACGCTGGTGCCGATCTCCGGCTTTGCCAACGCGGTCGCCGCCCCCGCCATCGAATTCAAAAGTGAGGGGTTTGTCCTCGGCGTCGGCGCGAAAATGTTCCAGATCGCCGGCCCCGTCATCGTCTACGGCACGGTGGCGAGTGTGGTGTATGGAATTATTTACTGGATAACAACGTTGTTCTAACACAAAAGGCTTGACCAAATCGGTCAAGCCTTTTATTGTACAGGGTTAAAGACTATTTTAGTTCTTTTTGAATGGCCTTAATAACGGACTTAAAGGTAGTTCTTGTGGCTATTTTACAAAGAAGATAACCAAATGCACACATAATAGGCGGAATAAAAACAGGGAAAAGATTATCCAAAGTAGATGTGATTGCGAGTGCAAGGAGAAATACTTCCATCATCAGCGCAAAACCAAACCAAATTGCCATAAATACACGAACAAACTTTACCGGCTGTCCGCTCATATACAAAAGGGTTTGTGCATCATTACGAGAAACAACAATATCAATTTCTGGGATAAAAGAGTTTCGATACGGCATATTGCGGAATGTAGGTTTCAAAAAGTACCCACGGTCTGTTTGCACACAGGAGTAGTCCCAATAAGTATGCTTATAAATCAGCTTTGGGAGTTCGTTTAGGCAGGCAGTATAAGCTGTATTCGCAATATTATGTTCTGCAGTTTGTGTAAAAATGGATTTCATATACTTCTCCTTTCTTGATTTTTTCTTATTATACCACACCGTCGTTTTAATGTAAATATTCTTACAAACTAATGGGTCCTAAGTTGACACAAGCAGAGGGCTTCGTTCTCGGCGTCGGCGCGAAAATGTTCACAATAGCGGGCCCTGTTATTGTGTATGGTACTGTAGCATCAGTTGTTTATGGAATTATTTATTGGGTAACAACGTTGTTTTAAAAAGGCCCCCTTGTGTAAAGGGGGCTGGATTTTTGCGTAGCAAAAAGACTGGGGGATTGTTTGACTTTTCAACAATCCCTCCGTCAAAACTTCGTTTTGCCACCTCCCTTTACACAAGGGAGGCAAAAAGAAAAGGCTTGGCCGGATCGGCCAAGCCTTTTGTTATTATCCGTTGTTGATATGGACATCCACTTGCGGGAAAGGAACCGTGATATCGTTCTTGTCAAAGGACTCTTTGACCCCTTCAAGAACGTCAAAATAGACTGTCCAGTAGTCTTCGTTTTTGCACCAGATACGAACCGTGTACACCAGCGCATTGTCGGAGCGTTCCGACATACGGATAAACGCTTCCGGCTCTTTCAGGGCTTTGGGATGCGCATCAACGATCTCTTGGATGATACCTTTTACCTTTTTGTCATCGCTGTTGCAGGCAACGCTAAAGGCAAGATCCACACGGCGCAACTCTTCGGACGAATAGTTTTTGATTATGGAATTTGTCAGCGTGCCGTTAGGGACAGTAATACGTTTGTTATCAAGAGTAAGCAGTTCGGTGTATACAACCGAAATCCCAACAACCGTACCGGTCTCACCGGAAGCCTCAATAAAGTCACCAATTTTGAAAGGCTTAAAGAAAAGGATCATTAAACCGCCGGCAAAATTACTGAGGGAACCTTGCAGTGCCAAGCCAATAGCAACACCGCAGGATGCAAGTATGGTTATAAACGAAGTTGCGGGCACGCCCAAAATCATCGCGACCGTGATGATCAGGACGGCATACATAACGATCTTGATAAAACTTGATAAGAAGGAACGAAGGCTACTGTCCAACTTGTCGAGTTTAGTGGATCTGCTCATCCATTTAGAGACCAAAGAAGTGAGTTTGATACCAACCAGAAAAATGATGATCGCACCCAAAAGTTTGATACCGAATGACGTCAAAAAAGCCGATATTTGCGATAGAATACTTTGCCAGTCCATAAAATACCTCCCAATCATATTTATAAGGTAGTTCCATTATACCACATTTTGCGCATAACACAATATACTTTTTTGGCGCTGGCGGTATTTTTTAACAACCACAGAGGAATGCCTCCTCGGCAGCGGTGCAACCATCGTCTACGGCACGGTGGCAAGCGTGGTGTATGGGGTTGTTTATTGGATAACGACATTGTTTTAAACAAAAACCGCACCAATTTCTTGGTGCGGTTTACCACTTAACCTGCTATGGAAGATGCAATGATGACAGAAAGGAAGGCTATCACAAAAGAGCCAATTTCTGTTGTTCCCCAAAAATTAATGACTTGCATTTCCTCCGATTTGCACGATAATCGATCTTTCATATTCCACAGAATGATGCTCGAAATAATCATATGGAGAGCCAGTGGGATAATGCCTATGATTAACCAATCGGTAAAAAAGGCGCAGATAATATTTAAGGCAAAGTATGTCGAGTGTATGATGGTTGTTATTTTGAAATAATCTTTGATAATTCTCGCTTTGCGATTTTCGAAAACAACGGTTTTCCTTACTGCATAATAATCTTTTTTCTTTTCTAAAAAGATACTCGCACCGATTCCTATTGCACCAAGTAATGCTATCCCAAGACAAAGTGGATAATCAAATATGTGATGCCACCAAGGACGACTTACAATTACATCTAATGTACCGTCTGCTGATGCTTTATATACTTGAAAACTATCGAAATAGAAGTTTCCTCCTGTAAATTGGTCATCATATTCATTTTCCCAATCATAAGTTAAATTCAGTTTCTCTTCGTTCTCAAGTCCCAAAAAAGAACCGTTTTGAGAGTCGTAAATATAAACATCTCCGTCACAAATGATAAGTTTATCATCTTGCAACTCAAAGTAGGAATTTCGCATATACGGAGTAGCTACACACCAAAGAAATTTGCCTTCTTCGGAATATACATTTACACAGTTAGCGTCATTGTAACATATATATATTTGTTTCAAGTCTTCGTCATAAAGAACAGTTTCTATTGTGTCGGGAACAAAGGATTCCGGCTGGATTGATTTATAATCGTTATTACTTCGTGTGCAAAATGCGCGACCCAATAAACCTAAAGAAATACTACAAATAAATAATGCAACGGAAATAGGAAACAGTATTTTAGCTAATCTTCGCATAAGTTCACGTTCTAATTCCAAAAAATCTTTGCAAATATCAATAAACTTTTCACCGGATTTTTCAGATTCAATTATTGTGTTCCAATGCTCTTCAATGTCGAATTCATCAAAAGACGAGTTTTTCTTTGCTACCTGTTTAATAAATTTCAAAGATCCGTTTAATTGCTCTATTTCATCTTCGATT
>JAFQQM010000025.1 GCA_017410585.1 Clostridia bacterium | reverse complement strand
GGCTCCCCTTGTCAGGGGAGCTGTCGGCGGCAGCCGACTGAGGGGTAGTCTTTCGTTTTCTCTCCCTCCGTCTTTTTGCTTCGCAAAAATCCACCTCCCTCGTCAGAGGGAGGCATAACATAAAACACTTTCTGCGTCTGTCTTTGATCTCTACGATTTCTGTTCATCGCTAAAGCTCTTTTGAACCACGCGCCTATCGCGTGGTTTTCGTTTATAAAAAGGCTCTGTGAGACGATTCTCACAGAGCCTTTGATTTTTTTATTCACTTGACGAATTTCTGCTCAGCGACCAATTCGCCCACCTCGTAGACGCAGGCGTTGTACAGCGCCTTGCCCATTTCCACAAACTCAGCGTCATCCGGCTTGCCGTACAGGCTGGCGAAGGTCTTGGCCACCGCCGTCGGGACGTCGTCTTGTTGCAGGCAGAGATAATAGAAGGTCAGACCGCCGTTTTGTTGCAGTTCCTCGTAGATGTGCGGTGCATCGGTACGAAGCGAGTTGTAAAACTCGTTTTGCGCCGTCTGTGCCGAGACCTCGGTCGGCAACAGGCGGGCCAACTGCGATTCCACCGTAAACAGCAGCAACAGCCAGCGCTGGGCGATGAGTTTTTTATCCTCGATGGGAGTGGATATCTCGATGGAGGACGCCGAACGCACCAACCACGCACCAAGCGCTCTGGCGCGCGCGATGTTGCCGTTGGCTTCCTCGCGGCGAAGTTCCTCCACTTCGTTGTGATCGTCCTTTTTCACGGTCTCCTGACCGACGATCTTCATATCGCTGTCTTCCACAAACATGACGGTTTCTCCTTTGGTTGCTTTTTGGGGATGGGTCAGCCCTGTTGCGCCTGCTTGAGTGCTTGCGCCAATTGATCGGGGCAGGAAGTGGACTTGAATCCGCAACGGATCCCTTCCAGCCGGCGGATGGCTTCGTCGGCGGTCATTCCTTCCACCAACGCGCTGACGCCTTTGGCGTTGCCACTGCAACCGCCGTCAAAACGGACGTTGCGGACGATGCCGTCTTCCAGATCAAAGGTGATCTGACGGGCACAAGTGCCACGGGTCTGATAACGCACGGTCATAGAAAAACCGCCTCCTTCCCCACGATAAGTACATCTTTAGTATACACG
The DNA here is from genome assembly GCA_017410585.1 of Clostridia bacterium. Taxonomy (GTDB): domain Bacteria; phylum Bacillota; class Clostridia; order Oscillospirales; family Acutalibacteraceae; genus RGIG426. The sequence goes on along the minus strand of JAFQQM010000025.1, from coordinate 33,549 downwards.
CTCTTTTTTTGAAAATCAAGAGGGCAAACGCCGATTTTTCACCGCTCACGGACATTTTGGGCGAGTAACGGCGAAAAAGTGCAGGCGTAGACCGCGTGATATTCCGCAAAACTCACCGCGCCGCCACGGGTCAGCACCCGCATCGGCACCCCAAACAGCGTGATGCAATAGGGCATCACGGTCAGCCCGTTTCGCAGATAAAAGCGCCGACGGCGTTCCCGTTCCTCACGGTTATCGCAGGGAACGTCGGGGTCTTCGATCTCCAACAGCAACCGCTTGCCCGCATAGCGGCTTTGCAACAGTGCCATCACAGCGCTACCGATGCCGTCTCCCCGACGTTCGGGCGAGACGGCAAAGTAATCCAACAAAACGATATCGCCGTACAGCACGGTGATGACCAGACCGGCAAAACCTTCCGAGTCGATAGCCAACAGTTCCATTTGTCCTTTTCGGCTTTTCTCCCAAATGACCGCAAACGGTTTGCGCTCACAGCGCGGGAATGCCTCACGGTACAGTTTCTTGATCTGCCGCAACGTCTGCCCGCCGGTGACGGGAATCAATTCGACCAATTTGCTCACCCTTTGTTAAAATACGCCTGCCGACAGGTATCGTTCACCGGTATCCGGCAACAACACCACCACGGTCTTGCCTTCGTTTTCGGGACGGTTAGCCACTTCAAGTGCCGCCCATAAAGCCGCACCGGACGAAATACCCGCCAGTATTCCCTCCGTTTTGGCCAATTCTTTGGCCGCCGAAAAAGCATCCTCGGCGGTAACGGTCACCACCTCGTCGATGACACTTCGATCCAGCACCGCCGGCACGAAACCGGCCCCGATGCCCTGCAGTTTATGCGGGCCCGCCTCGCCGCCGGACAGCACCGGCGATGCGGACGGTTCCACCGCCACGACACGGACGGCGGGGTTTTGTTCTTTCAGATACTTACCGACGCCGGATACGGTACCGCCGGTACCGACACCCGCCACAAAAATACCCACTTTGCCTTCTGTGTCCTTCCAAATTTCAGGACCGGTGGTCTCGTAATGCGCCAACGGATTGGCAGGGTTTTCAAACTGACCCGCCACCAACGCGCCCTCGATGGAAGCCGCCAGTTCGTTGGCCTTGTCGATAGCCCCTTTCATCCCGAGTTCACCGGCGGTCAGCACCAGTTCGGCACCGTACGCTTTCATCAGTTGCTGACGTTCCACCGACATCGTCTCCGGCATCACGATCATAGTGCGATAACCCTTGACCGCCGCCAGACAGCACAGACCGATGCCGGTGTTGCCGGAGGTCGGTTCAATGATGACCGAGCCGGCGCGGAGTTTCCCCTCTGCCTCGGCTTGTTCGATCATTTTTTTGGCAATACGGTCTTTCGCCGAACCGGCGGGATTTGCGCTTTCCAACTTAGCCAGCACCGTCGTGGGGACGCTCGCCGTCAAGCGGGCAAGTTCCACCATCGGCGTACCGCCGACCAACTGTTCAACCGAACGATAGATCATAGCGTTTCCTCCTGTGCAAGAATATCCGCCAGCGTCACACTGCGCAGATATTCGTGGATGACGTTGTCCAACCCCTGCCATACCGGCAACGTCCGACAGCCGGCGGCGTGTTCACATTCCCCGCCGACGCAGGCGATGGGCGCGAGATTTCCTTCCGTGACCGACAGGATATCGTCCAGCGTATACTGCTCGATCGGGCGGTTTAATCGATAGCCGCCGCCCTTACCGCGCAACGCATCCAGATAGCCGCCCTTGCTCAGCGCACCGACGATGGATTCCAGATATTTTTCCGATACGTCCTTGCGGGCGGCAATGTCCGACAGCGGAATATAACTGCCGTTATTGTGTTCTGCCAGATCGGTCATGACACGGAGGGCGTACCGTCCGCGGGTGGAGATCATCATCAGTATTCCCTCCCAAGGTAAAGATTATGATAGTATTATACCACCCGCATCCACCGATTGCAAGTTTTGCCTGCTATTATTCTATGCGCCGGCGGCGGAAAGTTGCCTTGACCGAGGGACGATCCCCTACGATTGTCAAAAACCGCAAATTAAAACCACAAAAAACATAAAGAAAGTACTTGCACTTTGCATACGGTTTATATATAATGATGATGAAAAGCGGAGGTTTTCCTTACGGCTTTTTGATCATTTCCACCATAAAGAAAGGGAGAAAACGAATGAAAAAGATCGGTTTGATCGATTATTGTCTGGATCAGTACCACGCCAATAATTATCCGAATTGGATCAAAGAATATTCCGGTGGGGAGATGGAGGTCGCCTATGCGTGGGCGATGACCGATCTGCCGGGTCGCCGCACCGCCGAAGAATGGAGCAAGGAGACCGGCGTGCCGCTGTGTGCCACCGCCGAGGAAGTCATTGAAAAAAGCGATTGCCTCATCGTCATGTCTCCCGATAATCCGGAATTCCATGAAGAACTGTGCCGCCTGCCGTTTGCCAGCGGCAAACTCACCTACGTTGACAAGACCTTTGCCCCCGACCGCGAGACCGCCGTCCGTCTCATTGAGATGGCCAAGGCCGGTAACACCCCCTTCTTCTCTTCATCGGCGGTGCGTTTTGCGCTGGAATACGCCGATCTCAAAGGCGAAGAGATCGACACCATCAACAGCCGCGGTCCCGGCTTTGATACCTATCTTATCCATCAGTTGGAACCGGTCATCAGCCTGATGGGTCCCGACGTTAAGAAAATTATGTTCGTCGGCACGAAGGACACCCCGTCGCTGGTGTTGCGCTTCGGTGACGGTCGCGTGGCGACCATCACCCAGTTGGGCTGGGAATGCGATTTCAGTCTGGCGGTCAACTACAAGGGTGACCACGCGGTGGTGTTGCAGGGCGCGACCGATTTCTACCCCCGCTTCCTCAAGGAAGTGGTCGGGTTCTTTAACGACGGCATTCCGCGCGTCAAGCCGGAAGAGACCCTGCAGATCATGACCATTCTCGATTACAGTAAGCGTGCCGCGGCGACTCCCGATACGTGGGTGGAACTGCCTGACCTTTCCTGCTGACCGATGAAAAATGACGCATACGGCGAACGGTTTGGAAAATTCTTTCACTTTGAAAAGGATTTCTGGTTAGAACCGTTGCATCTGGGATTTTTGGATCTCTACCAGATCGGTGAACTGTGCTGTGAACCGGGCTATAAGGTGGAGACCCACTCACAGACGGTGTACGAGATCACCTACGTCGTTTCCGGCAGTGGCACCTCCTACACCGACGGACAGCCGGTGCCGCTTCGCGCCGGCGACGTTCTCATCAACTCACCGGAGCATCTGCACGCGATCGAAGCGGACGAACAGGATATCCTGCGGTATAATTTTATGGGTTTCCGCTTTAACGATCGCGCCGATGCGCGTTACCGGCGGCTTATTGAGCAGTATGAAGCACCGTGGAAATTGTCCGAAACGGAAGGTGACCTGCTGTTTCCGTTTATGCGGTGTATGGATGAATTTTATTCCCAGACCGATTACAGCACCGATATGATCCGCAATTACTGCGAACAGATCGTGGTGCTGGCGGTACGGCGGGCGCTGTCTTCAGACGCCGATCGCGCGCACCCCGAAAAGTTTCGGTCAGCGGGTGCGGCGGTGTACCGTGTTATCCGCTACGTGGAAGATAATCTGTACCAACTCGGCTCCATTCAGGATATTGCCGACACGCTCGGATACAGTTACACCTATCTCTCCCATTTGTTCAAGGAGCGCACCGGCACCACCCTGCAAAATTACATCGCCTACAAAAAGATCGAGACCGCCGTGCAGTTACTGCGCTACGGCGATCTTTCGGCGACACAGATCGCCGGTATGCTCGGCTATGAAAGCGTGCAGAGTTTCAGTAAATCCTTTCGCCGAGTGATGGGGGTGACCCCCACCCACTACCTCGGCATCGAAAACGGACCCCCGCAGGCGGCGCCTGCTATGATGGATAAAAACCAAATGACGGAGGAATGAATGATGAAAATAGCCATTATCGGTTGCGGCACCATTGCCAACAATGCCCATATCCCTTCTTATATGAACAATCCCGATGCGGAGATCGCGTATTTCTGCGATATCCTTCCGGAGCGCGCCGAGGCGGCGGTCGCCAAGTACGGTTGCGGCAAGGCGGTGACCGATTACCGTGAGGTGCTCGCCGATCCGGAGATCGTGGCGGTATCGGTCTGCGTGCCGAACAATATGCACTCGGTCATCGCGATGGACGCGATGCGTGCCGGCAAGCACGTCCTGTGCGAAAAGCCGGCGGCCCGCACCTATGAAGAAGCGCTGGAGATGCAAAAGGTACAGCATGAGACCGGCAAGATCCTCAACATCGGCGTGGTCAACCGCTTTAACGACAGCGTCAACCGCATCAAGGAGTACATCGATTCCGGCAAACTCGGCGAGGTGTATCAGGTATACGTCAGTTTCCGTTCCCACCGTTCCATTCCGGGTCTGGGCGGTGCATTCACCACCAAGGCGATCGCCGGTGGCGGCGCGCTCATCGACTGGGGCGTGCATTTTCTGGATATCGTAATGTATTGCTGCGGCGATCCGAAGCCGCTTACCGTGACCGGCGAAGCGTTTTGCAAACTGGGCAAGGATATGGAAAACTACGTGTTTACCGATATGTGGGCCGGCCCGCCGAAGTATGACGGCGTGTACGACGTCGACGACTCGGTGACCGGTATGATCCGCACCGACGGTCCGGTCATCACCTTAAACGGCGCGTGGGCGCAAAACATCGGCGAAGGCGCGATGTACATCGACTTCCTCGGCACCAAGGCGGGTATCCGTCTGCAGTACGGCGGTCCGTTCACCGTCTACGGCACCGAGAACGGTGCCCTCACCACCACCCAGCCGCATTTCAAGATGCGCGACCACTTCCAAAACGAGATCGACGCGTTTATCAACTGCATCCGGACCGGCGAGAAATTACCGTCCCACATCGACACGGTCATCATCACCGCCAAGATGATGCAGGCCATCTACGACTCGTCCGAAGCACATCACGAGATCGTGCTGGACTAAAAGGAGAACGCTATGGGTTTTTCCTTTGGTATTATGGCGGATTCCCTCCGCCTGCCGTTTGCCGAAAGCCTCGCCAAGTGCCGCGAACTGGGCGCTGACGGTGTGCAGATCTACGCCGTCGAAGGCGAGATGGCACCGGAAAATCAGACCGCCGCCACCATTGCGGAGAAACGCCGCCTGCTGGCGGATAACGGATTGATCGTGTCGGCACTTTGCGGCGACCTCGGCGGCCACGGTTTCTGTTTGGCGGACGAAAATCCCCACAAGATCGAACGTTCCAAGCGGATCGTCGATCTGGCGCTGGAAATGGGCACCAAAGTGGTCACCACCCACATCGGCGTGGTACCGGCGGACGTGACCTGCGACCGCTATAAAATTATGCAGGAAGCGTGCAACCAACTGGCAGAATACGCGCATACAAACGGGGCGTGGTTTGCCATTGAGACCGGCCCTGAACCGGCGACGCGGTTGCGCACCTTCCTCGACAGTCTCGACGGCGACGGTGTCGGTGTCAACCTCGACCCCGCCAACCTCGTTATGGTGACCGGCGACGATCCGGTCAAAGCGGTGACCACACTGGCACCGTACATCGTCCACACCCACGCCAAGGACGGAATGATGCTCAAGCCCTCCGACCCGCAGGTCATCTACGACAGTTTTGCGGTCGGCGGCATCGAGGGGCTGTTTATCGGCGATTATTTCGTCGAAACGCCGCTCGGACAGGGCAAGGTGGATTTCAAAAACTACCTCGCCGCGTTACAGAGCATCGGCTACAACGGCTTCCTCACCATCGAGCGTGAGGTAGGTGACGACCCCGCCGCCGACATCAAACTGGCGATGGATTTCTTAAAAAGCATTGTGTGAGGATCGCTATGAAGACCTACGGTATTTTACTTATCGGCTGTGGCCATATCGGTATGGAACACCTGCTGGATATTTATTTCCGCGATAACGTTCGGATCGTGGCGGTGGTCGATACCGACGAGGACCGCGCCCGCTCTGCCGCCAAACGTTGCGGCTCTGCTTGGGGAACCGACTACCGTCCGTTCTTGCAAGACCCGCGCGTGGAGATCGTCATCATCGCCACCTACACGGACACCCATCTGCCGATCCTCAAAGATTGTCTGGCGGCCGGCAAACACGTCCTTTGCGAAAAGCCGATCGCCCGCACCTATGAGGATGGCGAAGCGTTCGTTCAGGCGGTACGTGACACCGACAAAAAGGTGTTGGTCGCGCATATTCTGCGGCACAACGGCTCGTATCAAAAGATCCGCGAACTGATCCGCGGCGGTGCGATCGGGGAACTGCGATTGGTGCGTATGTCGCAAAATCACCACACCGCGACCAAGGAAGAATGGAACCGCCACCGCCGCTTGCTGGAAGATTGCAGTCCGACGCTGGATTGCGGTGTACATTATTACGATATCATCCATTGGATCACCGGCGGAAACATCACCGAGGTGACCGGTATGGGCACCACCACGCAGGACGATACCGTCCGTGAAAATCACAATATCGTGACCTTCCGTACCGATTGCGGCTGTTCCGGTTACTACGAGGTCGGCTGGGGCGAAAGCATCCGCACCTGCAACCTCAAAGAATTTATCGGCACGAAAGGGCGCATCACGCTGAATATGCGGTTAGGGCGCGAGTACGACGTGGAAGAAGGCGACCTCATCACCGTCTATCACAGCGATACCGGTGTCTATGAAAGCATCAATTGCCACGCAGAGTACAAGGATATGTACGCGCAGTTGGCCACCTTGATCCAAATGATCGAAGAAGACACCGACGGTGACCCGACCATTGAGGACGTGTGGCGTTCTTTCCGCGTTGCTTACGCTTCTGCCGAAAGCATTGCCACCGGCAAAACGGTTTATCTGTAAAACAAAATTCCCTCCCGACAACAGTCGGGAGGGAATTTTTTTCGGGCATAGCCCTATACGATACTGGCGGCGCACAAGTGCGCTTTTTATTGGCCTGCCAGCCACGCACCGGTTGCCGGCTCCCCTTGTCAGGGGAGCTGTCGGCGACAGCCGACTGAGGGGTAGTCTTTTGTTTTCTCTCCCTCCGTCTTTTTGCTTCGCAAAAATCCACCTCCCTCGTCAGAGGGAGGCATAACATAAAACACTTTCTGCGTCTGCCTTTGATCTCTACGATTTCTGTTCATCGCTAAAGCCTTTTGAACCACGCGACTATCGCGTGGTTTTCGTTTACAACAAAATTCCCTCCCGACAACAGTCGGGAGGGAATTTTTGCTTTTTATTCTTACAGATTTTCGACGATGGCGGCGGTATCGCGGGCGATGACCAACTCCTCGTCGGTGGGGATGACAAACACACGAATGGCGGAGTCCTTACCGCTGATCTCGATCTCCTGACGGCGGACGTGGGCGGCTTCATCGTCCATCGTCACGCCCAGCCACGCGAGGTAACCGAGGATATCCTTACGCAGTTGGTACTGGTTCTCGCCCGAGCCGGCGGTCAGCACGATGGCGTCCGCACCGCCGAGCGCCATCAGGTAACCGCCGATGGTCTTGGCGATCTGGTAGGAGCGCACGTCCCACGCCATCTTGGCGCGGGCATCCCCCTTTTCGATGGCGGCGATAACGTCGCGGTCATCGGGAGATTGGCCGGACAGACTTGCCATACCGGATTTCTTATTCATAATGTTATCCATCTCGGCAGGGGTAAGGCCCTCTTTTTCCATCAGGAAGGTGACCGCCGCCGGATCGACCGAGCCGCAACGGGTGGACATCATAAAGCCATCCAGCGGGGTCATACCCATCGAGGTATCCACCACCTCGCCGTCCTTGATGGCGGCGATGGACGCACCCGAGCCGATGTGGCAGGTGATGACGCGGGTACCCTTGCCGTCCGGCTTGCCCAGCAGTTCAAAGCAACGCTGGGAGACGAAACGGTGGGAAGTGCCGTGGAAGCCGTAGCGGCGGATACCGTATTTCTCGTAGTACTCGTACGGCAGACCGTACATATACGCCTTTTCCGGCATGGTCTGATGGAAGGCGGTATCAAACACCGCCACCTGCGGGATCTCCTTGCCGAAGGCGGCGGTTGCCGCCTCGATACCGCGCAGACCGGCGGGATTGTGGATGGGAGCCAGCGGGATGTACTGGGTCACCTTTTCCACCACCTCGTCGGTGATGAGGCAGGAGGCGGAGAAGGAACTGCCGCCCTGCACCACGCGGTGGCCGATGGCGGTGATCTCGGACAGATCGTCGATAACCTTGCCCTCCCCTTCGGTCAATGCCTTCTTGATGACCTCAAACGCCACCGTATGATCCGGCATCGGAATGTCGGTATCAAACTGCCGGCCGTTGGCCTTATGTTCCAGATGACCGCCGTTACCGATGCGCTCACAGTTGCCCTTGGCCAATACCTTTTCGCCGTCCATATCCATCAGCTGGTATTTCATCGAGGAACTGCCGGCGTTGATCACTAAAATCTTCATACTTGTCAAACTCCCTTGCAATTTGTTTAAAAAAACAGTATACTGATATTATAATGCGAATGCATACGAAATGCAAGTCTTTTCGGAAAGGCGGCGAGACGATGAAGGTCATCGGTATAGCAGCAGAATACAATCCCTTCCACAGCGGTCACGCGTATCTGATCGAACGCGCCAAGGCGGTCGACGGCGGGTCTGCCACCCACGTGGTGGCGGTGATGAGCGGTCACTTCGTACAGCGCGGTGCGCCCGCCGTTCTGCCCAAAGCGGAACGGGTCAAGATGGCGTTGGCGGGCGGTGCGGACGCGGTCATCGAACTGCCCACTCCGTGGGCGTTATCCTCCGCGGAGGGGTTCGCACGCGGTTGTGTGTCGCTGTTGGAGGCACTTGGGTGCGTGGACGCCATGGCGTTTGGCAGTGAGTGCGGCGACGCGGATAAACTGCAAAAAGCCGCCTCGCTGATGGACAGTGAGCGGTTTGGCGATCTGTTGCGCTACCGGATGGCGGGCGGCATTTCCTATCCGGAGGCACAGCGCAAGGCGCTGGCGGAGATCGCCGGCGACAATCTGGCCGCACTGCTCGATTCTCCCAACAACACGCTGGGGATCGAATACATCCGTGCGATGAAAACACTCCGGCCGTACACCGTCAAACGGGCCGGCGTGGAACACGATGACCTCATCCCGTTGGACGGCTACGCCTCCGCTTCATTGCTTCGAAAAATGTTAGCGGCGGGTCGTTCTCCGGAAGCGGGTCGGTTTATGCCGGCCGATTGCCGCCCCATCGTGACCGAAGCGGGCGAAAAAGGATTTTGCCCCGCCGATGAGACCCGCGCCGAGCGGGCGTTACTCTACCGCTTGCGGCAGATGACCCTCGAACAGATGGCGGCACTCCCTGCCGTCTCGGAGGGCTTGGAAAACCGGTTATACGAAGCCGCCCGCGAAGCGACTTCTTACGCCGATCTCATTGCCCGCATCAAGACCAAACGGTATCCGCAAACGCGGGTACAGCGGCTGTTGTGGAATGCGTATCTCGGTGTGACGACGGAGGATGCCGCCGGTCTGCCGCCGTATATCCGTGTGCTTGGTGTCAGCGAAAAGGGGTTGGATATCGTCCGTGCCGCCCGTGAAGCCAATATCCTGCCGGTCATCACCCGTGCTTCGCAAGCGGAGTCCCTCTCCCCGAAAGCCAAGCGTATCTGGGATCTGGAAGCCGCCGCGGCAGACGCGTATGCGCTTACCCTCCCCACCCCCTTCCCCTGCGGTCGGGAGTACACCGTCGGACTCATAAAATACCAACCGACGGTCCTTTGATGAATAACGTCGTTTTTCGCGGTTACACTATCCTCGGCGGGCGATCCGCAATCATACGAGGAGGGATAACGAATGGCAAAGAACAACAATCAGAACAAAAACAGCAATCAGAACGCGAAGAACAGCAACAAGAACCAAAACAGCAATTCCAATCAGAGTAAATCCACCAACGCGAAAAACAGCAAGTAAAAGAAAAAAGGTTCGTTTGGATCGCCAAACGAACCTTTTTTTCTTTACTCCAGACCGCGAATCTTCCGCTGGTAGTGATAAAATTTCTCGTAGAGGATCTCGGTTTCTTCCAAGCCGAGGCCTTTGTCGTTTTTGCCCGGCTCATTGAGCATACCGGTGTATTGATAGCCGTAGATCTGCTCGAGCATATCGTAATCGTGGATCTCCTTGAGCAGGCCCTCAAAGTCCTTCGGACGCAACGCCCCGTTATCAAACGGGAATTGGAAGATCTCCATATCCACCCAGAAGTGGACGTCCCATTTCCGGCACATCTCGGCGATCTGCGGGATGTTATTCTCACTGCGGGCAAACGCAAACGGAATCAAAATATCCAGATGTTGCATAATGCCCTTCCACTCATCCTGATACAGATGCATATCGATGTTGTTGGGGGCCAGCGCCACCGGTTTGGTAGGAGCCAGTTCATGGGCAAACGCGGAAAATTCACGGAAGAAATCCTGAATATCCTTATACTTCTCATCGGGGACGGGCGGATAACCGTAATACAGCGCCCCCATGATCTCCTCCGACACGTAAAAACCGTAGAAGGAATGGTGATGACCGTAGCGCTCGACCAATTCGGCGGCCACCCGCTTATGCCATTTAAGCGATTCGGGCGAGAAATCAAACCACGCGTACAACCCTACGCCGGGAAATACCGCCATACCGCATTCGTCCGCCGCCGACAAAATGGCTTCCAGCGGATCGTGTTCCTTCATACCTAAACGGCGCGGTGCGTAGGCACTGTCGTAAAACGCCTCGCCGTCGTAGGTATCCGCCGTCATATCGTGCTGATGCACGTAATGCACACTGTCAAAGACGTTTTGAATCAGTACCGTGGTGATCCCGAGACGATGCATCTGGAACACGTGTTCCCGCCAATCCTCATCGGTCATCTGCTCCAGACCGTCCTTAAAATAGCGGGATTCGGTCGGGCTCCAATGACGGATGCTGATCCAGCAACCGTCCAACAGGCAGGTGGAATGGACCGAAGAAGCCACGATCTCATACGGTTGGCGCAAGGTCTCGATCACTTCGCCGTTCTCATCCTCAAATTGCAGTTCCCATACAAATCGACCGAGCAGACCGGTCGTATCGGGATACCCCTTGACCAACCGATGGTCCGGCAACAGGTCAAAGCAACCCGCCTCCATACGGCGACCGTCCGCAAAAACAGCCGCCACGCGCACACGGCAACAGCCATCCGCGGCCAGACGGAATTCGACCCTGCCGTTAGTGGATATCCGGCGGGAGGGAACGGGGGTAAAATAGCAATGCGTCGTCATAGGGCGTGGTCGTCCTTTCACAGTAAGTCATTGGCATCGTCGATCATCTTTTGATAAATGGTCTCGTATTCACCGATCACCTTATTGATGTCGTCACCTTGGCGGATGTAGTACAGCAGGTAGAACGCGCCGAAGCCCTGTTCCAACACGCCGTCGGTATAAGACGGAATGTACAGGTCTTTGGCCAGCGTCTCGTACAGTTCCTTGCTACCCTCTTGCAACAGTTCCTTCGCTTCGCTTTCCTTCTCATGCTGATACTTACCGATCAGGTCGATCAGCATACCGGCGGTATACGGTGCATCGGTACCGCTGGCCATCGCAAAGCCGGTGGAGTGACCGAAGTTTTTCTTATCGGGATTGTTCGGGCCGACCGGAAACGGCGCCACACCGAAATCAAGCGAGACCACGCCGCTCTGCTTCAGACCGGCAAAGGTCGCCTCTTCGTAGGCATAAGCACCGTGGAACACCGACTTGCCTTTCAGGAACTTGTTCTGACCGGTGACGTAACCGACGCCGCAGATCTTGTTGGTATAGAAAATATCCTGCACCATCTCCAGCGTCTTGCGCATCTCGGCAGAGCGGATGTTCAGCTTATACTTGCCATCAACGAAATCCACCGCACGGCACATATTGGATGCCTGAAACACCTCATCAAACATATTCTCGATACCGACGATACCGGCGGTCTCATCGGTGCATTCGCGGCAGATCTCCACAAATTTTTCCCAAGTCCACTCACCGGCATTGTACAGATCCATCGGTTCATCCGCGCCGTAGCCGTTGTTGATAAGCAGGTCGCGGTTATAGTAGATGACGTACGCGGTGGCGGTCACGTGGCCGGCATAATACTTGCCGTCAAACTTAACGTAATCGTCCATCACCGACAACTGATGCCACGGCTGGGTCAGATCGATATACTCATCCACCGCTTTCATATACCCCTTCTGATACATATTGAGGTATTCGCTGATGGAAACGTAGAACACGTCGATCGGATCTTTCGCGGCAACCTGAGCGGCAACCTTCTGGTTCCAGGTCTGATCGCCGACCGCCTGCATAACGGTCACCTTCTTACCGTATTTGGTTTCCAGTTCGCTGATCGCCTTATAATACGGGCTTTCCTCATCGGTGCCGTCGTAGCCGGGGACGATAAAACTGATCTCTTTCGGCTCGGCCAAGATCTTGGCATCGCGGTCCGCATCTCCCGTACCGCCGCCTTCGTTGCCGCCGGCCGGTTTATCTTCACCGCAAGCACACAGGCACAAAAGCATAGCCATCGCCAGCAACAGAGCCGCTAACCGTTTCCAATTACGCATAAAATTCTCTCCTTTAATCTCTATTTTGCAACCTGTTACGCCATTTCAAGGAACAGGTATGCCGCCATACATACACGCGCCGCATCCGCATTATACAGCGGATACGCATGCCGTTTCATCACGCGCTCATAGTTGGTAAAGTAGACCTTCGCGCTGGTGTAATCCCCCATCATCGCCGCAGTCAGTACGTTGGATCCCCAATAGAACGTATCGGGGTGATTGAAGTTCTCCCAATCCACGTACTGGCAGAACTTGTCGTACAGCGACTTGGCGCGGTCGCTCGACGGATCCAGCAGACCGTGCAGGATCAGGAAGGTCTGGGAGGTCGCAGAGGGATAATAATCGTTCCACGAAAAATTCCACGCCACCGCATTGTCCGCGCCGAGGGCGGGATGGTAATAACCGCCCTTCGCCGACCACATCCGATTTTCAATGGCGTTCTTCACCGTTTCGGCACCGTTTGCCAGTTTATCGCGAGTCGCCGATGACCCGCCGGCAGGCACCAGCGTATCCTTATACAACTTGGCACCGGCCACCATACCCTCGTATACCTCACAGTTATCCATCAGATACTTGATGGCGTAATCCGGCTTGGCCAGCGTCAGATCGCCCGACATCGTGGCAAACAGCGCATTGACGATTCGCTCAATATCCGCCGTACGGCTGATGACGTACGCCGTATCGCCGGTCTTTTCTACGTACTTCTGCAACACGATAAGGAACATGGCCGCATACGAATCGGTGGAATCGTACGACCCCAGCGAGGTCTCCCCCGTCACCTTGCCGTTGGAGACGCTGATATTGTAATCGTAGATGGTACCGTCAACGCGGTTGTAGTCCTGCTGGGCGGTGTTGAGGTGGTCAAAATGCCATTCCATATATTTCTTGACCGCGCCGGCATATTGTTCCGGCTGATTGAGCAACGACAAGGCCGCAAAATCCGAAAAATACGGCGTCACCTTGACGGTACCCGAAGTGGTGGGGGTCATCGGGAAGGCACCGTTATCCAACTGCATCGAAGCCAACCACGCGTTTTCGGTATCCACGATCTTCTGCAACAGTTGCATATCGCTTCCCTCCAATTGTACTGTCGGGCGGGTCGTCTTGGTGGTCGTAGTGGTCGTCTTTTTGGTCGATGACGAAGAGGGGCGACCGGTGGAACCGGTCGTACTGTTCGAACCGGTCGTCACGGTGGAAGAAGACCCCGACGTGCCACTGCCCGACGTGCCACCGGTTCCGCTTCCGGTGCTGTCCGTCGTGGACGAAGGCACCGTCGTTACCGAGGACGAAGTGGTCGTCTTATCCCCATCGGCCGGCTGATCGGCCGGCTGACAGGCTGCCAGAAGCAAACAACATACGATTGATAATGCCATTATTCTTTTCATTTGACTTACCCCACAATACCGGTTCGTTCGATCCCTTCGGTGAAATGACGCTGGACCAGCGCATACACCGCCGTGATCGGCAATACCACGATGAGACACGCCGCCGCCAAAATGGATGCCCGCAGGATCTTCAGATCGGCGCTGATCGCCTGACCGGTCAGATACTGCATATTGGAATCCAACGTGGAACCAACCGACGTAATGACCACCGACAGCGGATAGTTGCCGTTTAGCAACATCCCCATCATCGAAAAGTCGTTGTAATACCAGACCAGCGACAGCACCGAAACGGTGAGGATGGCCGGTCGGATGTTCGGCACCATAATGCGCAGGAAGGTCTGGATGGGATTGCAACCGTCGATGCAGGCGGCCTCCTCCAATTCCTTGGGCATGGTGCGATAAAACTGACGGATAATGAAAATGTACAGCGCCGAGCGCACGCCGACGCCAAGCAAAGCCTGCAGATAGAATTGCCACGGCGTATTGATCAACTTGAGTTCGGTCATCAGCACGTACACCGGCGTGATATAGCAGTTAGACGGCACGATGATGTTAAACAGCAACAATCCAAACAGCACCGACAACCCCGGCAGTTTGAAACGGGCGAAACCGTAAGCGATGAACACACAGGAGCAGACCTGAAGCAACACGCAGGGGATCACCAGTTTGACGGTGTTTTTCAGCGCTTCGCCGTATCGCATCAATTCAAACGCCTTTTGGAAGTTAAACCAGTTGAGACCCGATGGCAACCACACCACCGTGGCATCCAAGGTATCCGAGACCGACATAAACGAGGTGGAGATCATCAGCAACAGCGGATACAGCGTTACGTAGCCGACGCCGAGCAGAAAGATCGTGCGGAGAAGACCGCCGCCGAATCCCAGCAACCGCCGCTTATATAACAGAGAACGTCTGGACCAATCCAAGGGAGGTCCCTCCTTTCGCAAAAATCATTCCGCCGAGTAAAACGCTACGCGGGACAAGATCCAACTGACAAGACCCACCACCGCCAGCACACAGACGCAATAGATCAAGCCGACCGTCGAACTGTAGGCATAATGGGTATCTTTATAGTAGTCGGTGATCATCTGGATCATCAGATTGTCGTAGCCGACGAAATTATCGATCAACGTATAGATCACGACCACCACCAGCGTCGGTGATACGGTGGGCAAGGTGATCTTCCAGAATTTTTCCCATGCGGTGGCACCTTCCATCATCGCCACCTCATAGAAACTGCCCGGAATGTTGTTGACCGCCGACAGCATCAGCAGGATCTGCACGCCGGACTTCCACATCAGATCGAAGATCTCGTTGATAATGCCGGTGATACTTTCCAGTATCTTTTCCGGCACGCCGAGGTCGGCAAACACCAGCGTCAGGTCGGGGGCTTGGAACAGATGAGTAGCGGTTTCGGCACCCATCGCCGCACCGTTTCCCATCACCTGCGTTTCCAAAATGCTGATGACCGGACCGGAGGCAATGATGACCGGCAGGAAAAAGACCGCACGCGCCAGACCGCGCAGGGGAAATTGCTCTTTCAGCAACAAGGCGATCATCGTACTAAAAGTAATGATCAACAGCGTGCTGGGGATCGCCTCCCACAGAGAGGTGACCAGATTGTTATAGAAGAAGGAGTTATCGGTGAAGAAATACAGGTAGTTTTCCGCACCGACAAAGGAGGTCTCAAACCCGTTGGGGCCAACCGTCAGTTTGCTGAACGAATAGATCACCGTCTGGATCATCGGCCACACGAAAAAGAGCGAGATACCGAGGATCCACGGGGACAAAAACAGCCAACCCCATTTGGCTCGCTGGCGTTCCAGCGAGCGTCCGCCTTTTCGTTTCACAGGTCTTCCTCCTTTCTAAACGGAATTAATAACCGCCGGTTACGTAACCCTCTGCCGGCACGGTGGTCTCCCCCGCCGTGACCGCCGTCGCGGTGTAGTTAACGATCGCCCACGCGCCGTTAGCAAATTCGGTGCGATAGACGCCCTCTGCCAATTCGATATGGGCGGTAATGGCTTGACCGCTGACCGCCGCCACGTACGCCTGCAACGCCTTCTGCTGTGTGGCGGCCGGTTCCAACCAATCGGCGGCAGAAATATAGTTGTATTGCTCACCGGCCGTATTTTTTAATTGGTCGGTGTTTTGCCAGCCGAGCGCGTAGCAGAGGGACAGACCGCCCTCGACCGCCTGCAGCAGGCGTTGGTTGCCTTCGCCGCCGTTGATGGGGGCGACGCTCATATCCACCAGCCCGTGCAGAGCAATGGCATAAAACGGAATCGCGCGCCGTTCACAATAAAAACGGCTGTGTTCGGTCGGAACCGATTGCACCACCGATGCATACGGCAGGGCATACGCATTGGCCGCCGACAGCAACAATCCGTTTTCGGCTTTGTCGGCAATGCTCTGCAAACTGCTCTCCCACAGCGCCTGTGCGCTGCCACGGTCGATGGGATCGTCGCCGAAATGGGAATAGATCTCACCGGCCAGACCGTTGGCCGAGAAACCGGTCATACCGTCCGCCAACCAGCGGTCGGCTTTGCCGCTCCACCTTTCCAACAACGCGGGCAATTCCAAAGGATTGAGCAGAAACACCTTGGCCGCATCGGTGCGGACACGGTAGGTGCTCAAATAAAATTGCTGGCGGGTCAGCGGCTCTTTTTTTACGTTTTGTGCCGTAGAATACAGCGTGGAATAACCACTTTGGTTATGCATCAGATCGGTGGCGTTTAAGTCGAAATACAACTTGACGCCATCGGGAAGTTGCGAAAGCAACTGCCGCAAGTCTTTTTTACCGCCCAAGCGGGTCTCTGCTTTCATATCCACCGTCAGACGATGTTCCGTGCCGGCCTTAGCCCAATACAGATAATCCATCGTCAGATCGGTGACTCCCTGTTTAGCAAAAGCCTCGACCATCGCCTGCACGTCGGCATAGGCGGTCACCGGCAACACACGGTCGACCGGAATACCGAGGATACTCTCCTCATGCATCACACCGCCGATCACCTGCAATTGCAACGCCGACGAATCGGCGGTGGCGGTCATCTGCTTTTCGGTCATCAAATAGTCGCGGTAGGTATTGGCCATACCGACGTAATCGGGTTGCGCCGCCATACGGTATTCCACCGTAAAGCGTTCCAGCGCGCAATGCGCCGGTTCAAACATATTGGCCTGCGTCGATTCGAAAGTGCGGTTACCCACGTCGATGAGCAGGCGTTCGCGGTAGATAAACTCCGCCGAAACGGTGGTGAAGGGAGAACGCGTCGTTGCGGATTTCGCCGCCACGCGCGCACGGGCATCGCCCGCCGTGATGATACCGACGGTTGCCGACGAGGGACCGGTAAAGCCGAAAACCGGCAGGCGGGCCGTTTGGGTCGGTGCCGTGCCGACCGTCTGTCCGACGGCGGCATCTTCACCGTAAAGGCGTTGGCTGTAATCGGAAAGCCCGTATTCGTACGGAATGAGTGCGCCGCTGCCATCCGGCACCACGGCATAGCCACCCGAACCGACCGGACCGGCACCGAAATTGGGCAACGGAAGGATCTCGGTCAGTTTGACCGAGTCGGACGCCTCTTGAATATCCTCCAGCGGCACCGATGCTTGCAGACCGTCTTCGGTCAAGGTCAGTTCCAACGGAACCAAAAATCCTTCGTTGGCAAAATAGAAATCATAGCGCACGCCGCCGGCGATGGTGGTGGCGGCAAAGTTTTTGCGGGAAACGCTACCCGCCATACTATTGACCTCGGTAATGTTGGAATCACGGTCGGCATAGCGGATGTTGAGCAAGGAGGACAAGGTCAGTTGCACCGCCTTTTTGAGGTCGGGCATCTCCTCCATACCGGCCGGTCGGCTGTCCACCGCCGCACCGTCACTCTTCCGCACCAATCGGATGGTCGGGTCACACAAGTTGGCATACAGCGCATAACGGTCGTTTTCCGACACCAATTGCAGTTCGTCGGTCTGACCGACGTTAGCCGTAAAGGAGATGGGGCGCTTTTCTTCCTTCTGTGCCACGTCCAACTCAGCCGTCTGCGAAGCCTTGAGCAACAGCGCCACGACCAAGCCGACGATCAGCACCGCGCTGAGAACACGCAACACCAACGCCGCTATTTTCTTTTTCAAACCCATCTCCTCCTTTCATAAGATCTCGACAGAAACTAACGTAGTCGGAATTCGCTGTACAGCGTCGTGATAAAGGTCAGTAACTGCGCAAACAAACTGTAACCGATGGTGATGAGCAATAACAGCAGATAGATGCCCAATACCGTGCCACCCAGCAACAGCAATGCCTTCAGGCCACTGTATTGGTGGACCTCACGGGTCGCCATAAACAGATGGATGGCGGTCCAGCCGTACGCCACCACCCACATCACCCCCATAAAGGCGGCTTCTTCCAATGCGAAGAAATGGGTCAGTCCGGTCAACGCCAGACTGCAGATGCTGTACGGGATCAGCGCATACGCGCTGAAAATAAAGATCTCTTTCAGTTTACCCTCACCGTCTGCCAGTGTGCTGACTGCCCAGTTGCACAGCACGAACAGGGCCAGCAATCCGACGGTCGAGCCCAGCACCAACAAAACGTTCAGGTTTTCTTTGACGCCGTCCATAAAATGGAAGGCCGTAAATTGCTCCTTTACGATGCCGGCGAAGAAGAACAGCAACACGCTGATGCCGGCCAGCAACATCGAGCCCTTTTTCTCCACCTTCATCTCGTAGTACGCCTTAAACGGATGTGCGAGGCAGTACAACGGATACCGCCATTTACTGACCTGCACGTTGTACTCGTTCTTGCGCCGGCGTTCGGACAGATTGACCAGTACCACTGTCGCCAGCAGCACCAACACCACCGCCCCCAAGATCAGCGCAAAGTGCTCGCGGATCCACAGATCGCGGACCTCCGCAAAACAAGCGGAATACCGCGCTTTATCGTTTCCGATCTCATAGTAATGCATGGCGGAGGCGTAATCGCCCTCCGCCTCGTAGGCGGCGCCCACGCCGATATTGGCCAGTTCGTAGTAGGCGTCGGTCTTGAGCGCCTCACGCCAGTAAGCGCCCGCCTCCACGTACAAGCCCTCGTCGTACAATACGGTGGCATTGCGGACGTTTTGTGCAAACAGCGTCGGACTCAGCACGGTCACCGAACCCCGTTCCTGATCCAGTACCAACAGGCGATCGCCGAGCGTTTCCACCGCCACAGGGCTTTTGAAATTGCCGTAGCGAGTGCCGCTGCCGCCGAAGGCATACAGCAGATTGGCATTGCCGTCGTACTGCAACAGCCGGTTGTAGGTGTGATCCAGCACGGTCACAAAGCCGTGATCGTCTGCCACCAGATCGACCAGCGAAGAGGTGACGGTCACGTTGTTGGTATTATCGTAATAGGTATCCCGATCGCCGAACATACCCGGCTCGCCGTTGACGTCGTACAAAATGTTGCCGCCCAGCGTATTCAACCGGCGCACCTGACCGGTGCCGGTGCCGTCGCCGCCTTTGAGCGTATAGACAAAATTATCCGAGTCGATATCCAGCCGGATGATCGAGGTGGGCAGATTTCGCTTCAAGCCGGAGGCGGCTTCCTCCGAAAGCAGGGTCTTCCACAGTTCACGGATAAGCACTTCCACCGTAACCGTGACCTTCTCGGCACCGTAGTAACCGAGATATTGATAATGTTCATCGTATTGCAACGCACCGTTGTAAGCGCTGGACGAGATCACGTAGATGATACCGGCGGTATCCACCACCACGCTGACCGGCGTATATTCGAAGTTATCCTCCACCTTATCGGCCGGCGGAGCGCCGATCTCACCGATCACGGTGCCGTCGGGAGAGGCCACGTATACGGTGCGGGCATCCTTATCCGCCACGTACAACACACCGTCAGCGGTCACAAACAGACCTTGTGCGGCCTCAAAAGCCAGCGGTTGTCCGTCCTTTTGCAGGCGGATCTCCCGCTGGAAGGTCCCTTCTGCCGAAAGCACCACGATGCGGTCGTTTCCTTCATCGAGAATGTACAAAAGTTGTTGATCGCCGGTGACGAATACGTCGGTCGGTTGATTGAGCGGCGTACCGCCGAAGACGGCGGCATCCACCAGATAATCGGTGGCTTCGTACGGTGCGGACACCGACATCGCCTGATCCCACGAATCGTATACGTACGAGTGGGAGGTGCCTTCGGCCGCAACGCCGAGGCAGGAGCCGACCAGCAAAAGCGCGGTCAACAAGGATAACAGCCGTTTCCGACTCTTTTTCATACCGGTCAACTCCTTTCGTAAAAATAAGGGGACTTAATCCTTCATACCGGAGGTGGACATCGTTTCGATGACCTGATTTTGACAACAGATAAACAGCACCAGCGGCGGGATCATCAAAATGAGCCCCATGACCGAGCCGACGCCCGAACGGGCGGTACCGCCCGCCACCACCTGCGAAAGCAACGAGGAGATCATTTTGATCTTTTCGTCGTACACCAACGTGGTGGAAAGGGTGGTGCCGCTGGAATTCCAAATGGTCTGGAAGGCAAAGATCATAACGGTCAGCCAAGCCGGTTTGATATTCGGCATCACGATCTTGGAATAGATCTGAAATTCGTTTGCACCGTCGATGCGTGCCGCTTCCAGCATCGCTTCCGGCACCTGCAACATAAAGTTCTGCATTAAGTACAAGCCGAGCGCCGATTGCACCTGCGGCAAAATGAACGCCCAGTAGGTATTGATAATATTGATCTCGGACATCACGATATACTGCGGAATCAGCATCAGCGCCGGCGTAAACAGCAGCGACAGTTTGACGATACTGCTGATCAACCGCCGACCGGTGAAATTGAGCCGTGCCAGCGGATACGCCGCCAGACTGGAGAGAAACAGATGCCCAAACGTCACCACCGAGCAGATGAGGATGGTGTTAAACACGTAGCGCGAGAAGGGGATCCAAAAATCCTCCAGCAACAAACCGATCTGCAAAAAGTTTTCGGTGGTGGGGTTGTGCGGGAAAAAGTGAGGCGGGAACACGTAGATCTCGCTCAGCGGCTTAAAGGCCGTACTGATCGTATAGACGATCGGCAACAGCATAAATGCCGACATCAGCGCCACCAGCACGAAGATAACCATATTACCGCCCAGCGAGCGGTTGAGTTTTTTGGGGCGCAGGCGTATGCGCATCGGTGTTCCCTCCTTTCGGTGAATTGAACCGGCCTGCTCAGGTGGTACCGAAACGTTTGAGCAGGTGGGTGATAATAAAGTTGACGAAGACCATCATCAGGAACAGGAAGGTGGCAATGGCAGAGGCGTAACCCATCTCAAAGCGCACCGTTCCGACGTCCAGCATATAGGTGAGCATGGTGTCGGCCGCATAGTTGGTCGTGGGGAAACCGGACAGCGCCTGCACGATCTGTCCCACCGAGAAGCAGGCACCGATCTGTTGCACCGCACTGAAGATCAATTGCGGGGCCATCGAGGGAAGGGTCACGTACCACAACTCCTGCCAACGGTTGTGAACACCGTCGATCGCCGCCGCCTCGGACAAACTGCGGTCCATATTCTGGAAACCCGCAATAAAGGCAAGGAAACTGACACCGAAACTGGACCACAACTGAATGACGATCAAACTGGCCATCATCGTCTTGGGGTCGCTGAGCCATTGGATGGGCGCATCCACCAAACCGAGGTTGAGCAGGATGCTGTTCAAAATACCGTAGCGGTCACCCGAAAAGACGTAGGTCCAAGTGAAATACAGGTTACCGGTCAACGTCGGCGCATAAAACGCCAGCGTAAAGAAGGAACGGATCATCGGCGGAAATTCGTTGATGAGCCACGCGCTGAGGAAGGAGATAAAATAACTCACCGGACCGGTGATCAGCGCAAACAGCAACGTGTTTTTCAACACCTTGGGGAATACGTCGTCATCCAAAAACATACGGGCGTAATTCTCAAGGAAAATGAATTTCGGGGTCTCCAGCATATTGAAATAGGTAAAACTGAGACCGATCGCCGTCACTACCGGAATCACCGTCAGCAGGAGAAACAGAATCATATACGGTGCCATCATCCCATAGGCCGTCAGATTGACCGCCGATTTGGCAGACAGTTTACGGGGGCGGCTGACAAATTTAGGCATATCGGTTTCTCCTTTCGTTAGGTTTATTCCAGTTCGAGGCGCTTGCGCTCCAACTCGCTGTTGATGATCTTCACTTGCTTTTCAAAAACTTCGCGGGGGTTGTCGCCATCGTACACCACACTGCGGAAAGCATTGTCCAAACAGCGGGACGTATAATAACTGCCCGGAATTTCGGGAATCTCATTGACCCACAGCCGTTGCTCACGCAAGACGGCGCGTTCTTGGCTGTTCCAGTTGAGCAGTTCCACCGCCGCCAGATTGGCGGAGGCATAGCGGGCGGCTTCGCCTAATTGATTTTCCAAGCGGTTACCGTAGTCAGCCTGCGTATCGGTGCGCGTAAACCACTCCAAAAATTGCCAGCAGGCCTCCGGATCCTTCGCATCCCGCAGGATGACCGCTGCCGAACCGGAAGCACCGACACTTCGGTCGATGCTGCCATCCTCCTGCGGCGTACCGGGCAGGGTAGTCATTTCCCAGCAACCGCGGATCTCGGTGGCGACCGCCGCCAGCGTACCGTACATCGGGTAGGCGGTGATACACAGCGGCATCTCGCCGCTACGGAACAGCGTCGCAAAATCGTAACTCAGATCAAAACCGTAATCGGTATAAAAACCGGTCCACGTCTCAAACGCATCCAGCGCTTGCTGATTATCCAACGCTGTGGCGGTCAGATCGGCATTGTAGAAGCGGCCGCCGCCCTGCATCAACAGGGAGGGATACAGGTCTTTTGCACCGACACCGACCTCCACCGCACCGGCGGCGGTGATCGCCGTATACGGCAGACCGACCTTCATATTGTTTCGCTGCAACACCGCAGCCACGTCCATAAATTCATCCCACGTCTGCGGGACTTCCAGACCCAACTCACGGAAGATGTCCGTGCGGTAGAACATCGTCTGGTAGGTCTGGGTCATCGGCAGAGCGTACACTCCGCCATCGTAACTGTAGGGGATCAGCGCGTCGTCCGTAAAGCGTTCGCTCACCTGCGACAACTCGGTAAACTGCGTCAGATCCATCAGCGCACCGCGGGATGCCAGATTGACCGGCTGACCGCGTGCTACGTTGATCGCCACGTCGGGAGCCTTCCCCGCCAGCACCGCTTCGATCAAGCCGCCCTGCACCAGATTGACGTTGACCGCAATACCGGTCTCGGAGGTGAAGGTATCGGCGATCATATCCTTTAAAATGGTCGCCTGATCGCGGCCGTCGCTGATCCACACGGTGATCATCCGCTGTTCGCTGTTCTCGTCGTAATCTTCCAACGACGCATAGTCGGCCGAGAAGGTCGCAAAGAAGCGGCGGATTGCAAAGATCAAATTGGTCCACCAGTGACCGCGCGCAGAGGGAATTTCCGCGCCGGCGCTATGTACCATAAAGTAGTCCATTTCCAGCGGTTGTTCCTTGTTATTGAGCAACCAGTCGGTCAAAGCGGTGATCTTCTCGCGGAAGGTCGCCAATCCTTTCGGGATCTTTTCGGTCTTCTTGGCAAACACGTCCATCTGATCGGCCACCGTACGCAACACGGCCGATTGCTGAGAAACACCGCCGTTGATCGCTTCGTACGCATCCGCCGCCGCGTGGGTGCGCTTGGCCAGATCGGCCAGTTTCTCTCCCAGCCCGCGAATCTCGCTTTCCAGATGGTAATCGTGGTAAGTGTCCGGCGTGGTACCGGTCACCATAATAATGCGACGGTACAGGTCGTTCATCTCCATCGCCAGCGAATCCACGTCCTGCAAGATGGGCGCCCACTCGCCGGTGGTGGTCTCCAGCCGGATCGTGTTGACGCCTTGATCGAGTTTGACGTACAGCGGTTGTCCGTCCTTCCCCGTCAGCGTCAGGTTACGCCAACGGTAAGAATACGGAAATTCCACCGCTTCCAACTCGGTATAGGGAATCTCGCCATTGATATACACGTTACGGTAGACGGTCATATCCAACGAGATGTTCTGTCGGTATTTAAAGGTAAGCAAGTACAGACCGTCCGCCGGTACTTCCACCTCGTAGGTGATCCATTCGCCCGCTTTTTTCCAGTTGGTACCGCCGATCACGTTTCGCTTGATGACCCCCGGCTCGCTCGGCACGGTGGCGGCGTTGCCCAGATCATAGGTAGCGAAAATGGTACGGTCGGATTTGAGCAGCGGCGTCTCCGCCGCATAGGTCAACCGCACGTTATCTTGCGGTTGATATCCTGCCGCCTGCCATTGGCTAAGGGCGGCGGCATAGTCGGCGCGCTTGGGCGGAACGTCCAAAGTCGCCGCCGCCAGATACAGCGGGTAATCCCCCGCCGTCAGTCGCAGTGTGTGCGTACCGGCGGTCAGCAACACACGATAACTGTCACTGGTGTAACCGCTGGTATCGCTCAGATCGGCGGTCTGCCACGCAGACAGTTCGGCCTGTTCCGGCACCAGATCGTTGCCGTGGGCATCCTGCCGGATCTCGGTGGCATCCTGCCACAGCCGCTTCAGAGTCAGACCGGTCGCTTCACGGAACGGATATTCTCCATCCACCGTCATCATCAGTTCCAGCATCTGTCCGATCCCCTGCTCCGAGGCATAGGTCAGCGAAACAAGGTAGGTGGCATCGGTCGGAACCGAAACCGTCCATTCCAGATATCCGGAAGGGGATAACCGCACCGCCGGCTTTTCCAGATAGGTCACCGTCTCGGCATCCTCCGCCGACAAGGTGGCCTGCGCCACCGACAGCGGCAACGGTTGCGTTGCCGGCTGTACGGTGATGCTCTTTTGGTATTCGTAGTACGAAGGAAGCGACAGCGTATCGGTCGACGGTGTCGCCAGCGGCGACAGATCAGGTTCCGCCGGCGCCGCCGAAGCGGACAACGGGAAACAAGTCAGCAACAGCACCGCCGCCAACAGCAGCGATAAAGCTTTCCGTTTGCCGAAACGCATATCTTTCACTCCTTACTCATTGGATTTAGGGGGATCCTCGGTCGGCTCGTTCTCGGAAGAGGACGGGTCCGCCGGCTTGCCGGCAGCCTGCTGCCGCAAAAATTCGGTGGGGGAACACCCCATCGTACGTTTAAACGCTTTGCTGAAAGATTGCACGGTAGCATATTGCAGGCGATTGGACACCTGCACCACCGACAACTTTCCGCAACACATCAGTTCGATCGCCTTTTGTATTTTGCGATTGCTGATATATTTGCGGATGGTGATACCGTTACAGCGGCAAAACGCATCCGACAGATACGAATAGTTGTAGCCGATCTCCTGCGCCAATTTTTGCACGTTGATGCTCTCAAAAATGTGCTTGTCGATGTATTTGGCAACCGCATACATCGATTGGCTGACGTTCTTTTCGGATACCGGCGGGAAGTACTCACTTTTCGGTTGCGCGTCAAAGCAACGGTAGACCAACACCAACAGTTGCACCAGATAGGCCGCCACCATGGTGTTATAAAAACTCTCCCGACCGTACAACTCATCCAGATTACGGAACAGCGGCACCACCAGATTATGGGAGTCGGTCACCTTGTAATACGCCAGTTTTTCGTAGTATTCCTTCAGTTTACGCAGTTCCTCGTCCTCGTCGGCCTTCTCGTTAAAGGTAAAACCGATATAGGCATAGCGCAGATCCGAACCGTTGGTGGTGCGGATCGCATGCGTCTTGCCGGCGGGGCAGAAATGAATATCCCCCTCCACCAACAGGTCGGTCTCGTTATCGGTCGTAAAGTAACCTTCTCCGCTAATCACGTAACTGAACTCATGGCACCATTGCGTATGCGAAGGAATCTCATAACCGCTGACAAAGGAAACGTCGCCGGCCTGAAAAAGGTCGATCCCTCCGAACCGGCGGGCGTCACCGCCCTCGTTGCTCTCGTACAGCATATCAAACTGAAATCTTCTACCACTTGTCGGCACCGGATCACTTCCCTTTTTTGATCGTTATCAACACGTTACTTACTCTTCTTTTTCTCCAGCACAAAAAACAGCACCGCACCGGCGATCACGATCGCCGCCACCACACCGCCAATGATCCACGGCAGTGCGTTCGGTTCATCCTTCGGCTGATCCTCAGACGGATCGCCGCTGACACCGCCCGTTGTCGGCGCCGTCGTTGTGGTCGCGCCCGCATCCTGCGAAGCATCGCCCTGCTGCGTTGTCGTCGTCTCGCCGTCCGCCAGCGTGGTGGTCTCACCGCCCGCCAACGTGGTGGTCGCGCCATCCTGACCCTTGGTGGTCGTGGTGGTCACGCCGCCCTGACCCTTGGTGGTCGTGGTGGTCACACCGCCCTGATCCTTGGTGGACGTGGTGGTCTTAGTGGTCGCCGACGGCTTGGTCAGGCTCTTGTCGATAGCCGGCAACGTCGGAACAGCCACGCCGTCACCCAGCACGATCTTCACCGTGTCGATCGCCACGTTCCACGGCACGTCGTTCTTATCGTTGCAGGCATTCAACTGCACCTTCAGATAGGTATAACCTTTCGGGATCTTCTGGTTGTTCATCACGACCGCATGATGCCAGTACGCTTTGTCGTAATGGATATAGATCTCGTCGTTGTAAAACAGTTCGGTAGCCTGCTTACGCACCTCGACCCAACTGTTTTGCTCGCCGGTCTTGGAAATGTACACGCTGATATCCGCCATCGGATCGCCCAGACCGGCACAGCAGTTGACGAACAGTTCAAATCCGCCGATGTTCTCCGCCATCTTATAAACGATGTACTCGGAGTGATTGGCCTTCTGCGGATAGGTCAGGCCCGCATCGATGTCTTCTTGGTGTGCCGCCTTGACCAGATGGGTCACTTCCAGATCCAGATTGTTTTCAAAGCACATATACTGGCTGATATCCACAACCTCCGCCACCGGCGTGGTGGCATAATCCACCACTTCATCAATATACACTCCGGTCTGTGCCGCCATAGCCGGCACCGCCAACGTCACCAGCAGTATCGCTGCCACGAACAAAGCCATCCACTTTTTCATTGCTATTTCCTCCTTCAGGTTTTTATATATAAAAACCTTAATTGTAATTCTATTGTACAATGAAATCCATTTTCTGAACAGTTCCGCACTTTAGGTGATAGTTATCCGAATTTTGTTTATTTATAAAACAGGCTGGTCTCCTTTTTGCCTCTTGTACCAAATTTTACCACGACTGTTCGCTGTTTATCCACAATTTTGCCCACCTTTCTGTCTAAAATAAACCTCATTTGTCACAGCGTATCGCAAAACGGGATAACCTCCTCCCCCTTTTCGGGCATAGCCCTATTGGCTTGCCAGCCACGCACCGGTTGCCGGCCGCCCATAAATGGGTTGTCAGTCTTTGCCGGCTCCCCTTGTCAGGGGAGCTGTCGGCGGCAGCCGACTGAGGGGTAGTCTTTTCTCTCCCTCCGTCTTTTTGCTTCGCAAAAATCCACCTCCCTCGTCAGAGGGAGGCATAACATAAAACACTTTCTGCGTCTGCCTTTGATCTCTACGATTTCTGTTCATCGCTAAAGCTCTTTTGAACCACGCGACTATCGCATGGTTTTCGCCTGCAAAAAGAATCCCGCCCGACGGGATCCGTCGGGCGGGAAAGGGTTAAGGTTTAGTTGTTCACGCGCTTTTTGCTGGTGAGCACCACAAAGGCGGCACCGCAAGCCAGAGCCAGAAGCAGCGCCGGCAGCACCGTGACGTCACCGGTATCCGGAGCATCCGGATCGCTCGGTTTCGTGTCGTCCTTCGGAGGCTCTTGCGGAGCGACGTAGTCAGCAAAGACAGACTCATCCATCTCGATATCGTCCGCGTCGGCGGAGTAAGCGATACGGACGTCGACCAGAGCGGTACTCCAGGTAGCACGGTCGCCACCGTCGGCATTCTTACCGAACTGGTTGAGTTCGATCTTCACGTACTGGTACTCGCCGCCGATAGCGCCCTTGGAGGACACGACCGACTGCACCCAGTAGTTGTTGTACTGGTTCTCCACCGGCTCGGTGAACTTGTAGGACACTTCACGCCACTCGACGCCATCCTCGGAAACGAAGATGTTGAAGTCCGCCTCAAAGTCATATTCGGTGGCCACCGAATACGCATCAAACTCGATGTTGCGGACGTAGCCGCCCGGCACCTTGTAGATGACGTGGGTATCGGTGTTTTGCAGTTTGTTGAGCATATAGACCTTCATCGAAGCCTTGTTGGTGTAGTCCCACTGCCAGCCTTCGGAACGATCATACAACTTGGACCAATCGTAGAAGGAATCGCGATACTCGGTCCACTGCTTGGTCATATCGTACTTCGGCGCGAGTTCTGCCAGCAGAGCGGACGCTTCCGCGATGACTTCCTCGGCCTGTGCCGCGGTCAGATTCTCGGCAAAATAGGTCTCATCGATCTTGGCGATCATCTCATAAGCGGCTTCTGCCTCCGCCTCGGTCACTTCGTTCTCCGTGGTCAGATAGTAGAGGTTCAAAGCCTTCTGATACAGCGCATTGAGCAGATCGTCCTTCTGGAACATCTCGTACAGCATCGGCGCATCGGTCGCCTCGCAAGCCTCGGTCCAGACGCGGGCAGCCGCGACGTGACCCATAAAGACGTAGGTCGCATTACCGGTACCGTTGACGTTCGCACCGATGGTCAGGTAATTGACGCTCGGATTGAAGTTGACCGTACCGACCGACTCAACCTCGCCGACCTTGACACCGTTGAGGTACAGGACCGACTTCTCACCGTCGAAGGTGTAGACCGCGTGATACCAAGTATCTGCCGCCAGCGCGCCGGCGTTGATATACTTGTAAGCGGCGTTGCCTTCGGCCGGTTTGATGCTCGCGCCAACCTGGAATTCGCCGGCGCCGTTGAACTCGACGGTGACACCGCCGGATTCGGGGTTACCAAAGATGCACTGACCGGCGGTGATCGCCTCAGCCGGCGTCTTGAAGGACACTTCGATGGTGAAGGCCTCGGTGATCTTCTTCAACTGGCCCTGAGAGACCGGATAGTTCATCCAGCCCGCCATATAAGCAACCTGACGGTTGAGTTCTTCGTCAAAGACGAGTTTGGTCGGGTGGGCCTTGTTGTACACACCGCTCGCCGTGCGGCGATACGGGGAGTTGTCGTTCCAGTCGACCGACAGGTTGACGTCGAAGAAGTCAGCCATATTGTAGCCGGCAGACGGGGTATCGATCGGATCGGTAGTCGCTTCGCCGGTGATCGGCGCGCTGGTCTTACCGAACGATTCCATCGCGGTCACTTCGATCACGATATCGGTATTGGAAGGCAACGCTTCCAGTTCCACGGAAACTTCTTCCGCCATCGCATCGATGCCGG
Source organism: Clostridia bacterium (assembly GCA_017410585.1). Lineage (GTDB taxonomy): Bacteria > Bacillota > Clostridia > Oscillospirales > Acutalibacteraceae > RGIG426. Next base: position 4,158 of record JAFQQM010000025.1, on the reverse strand, counting down.
TATAGAAGTCCGCCACCACGTACTTGTTGAGCAGAACTTCGGTGCCGCCGGCTTCGGTTACCACGATGTTGTAGCCGTGGACGAAGTCGTCGTGCGAAGCGGCCGGGAAGGTGATGATGCAGGAATCGGTATCGATGTCGCCGACGGAGACCGCCGCTTCGGCATCAAAGACCGGCGCCTCACGGAACTCGGCACGGTTAGCGGTGTAAGCGAACTCACGCTTGAAGGTCGGCAGTTTGATGATCCACGGATCCTTCAGATCGACGACCGACGCGGCAGTCTGCTTGCCCGAGATCTTCAGGCGCTGCAGTTCCATCTGCTTGGCATCAGCGTTGATGGTGATCATCATACCGCCCTGCGAATCGAAAGCATTGGGAGCAACCACACTGCCGGTGCCGTCCGCCTTGGTCTCGACCGAGGTGTACTGCAGGGAAGGCAGATCAACGGTGGTGAAATCCTTCTGCATAATGCTGCGCTCGTTTTCGGTCGGGAAGTGGGAGTGACCGGCCAGATAGATGACCTGCTGATACGGCTTCAGAACGTCGTACAGCGAGCCGGTGTTGTCCGAACCCCAGCCGGAGCCGTAGGTGGTGCCGGCCAGCGTCTGGTGGCACATCACGATGATCGGCGCATACGGATCGGCCTCAGCCGCCGCCGCCAATTCTTCCTCAAGGAACGCAACCGAATCCAGCGTGTAACCGCCGTGAACGGCAGCCGTTTCGCTGTTGATACCAATGATGTGGACGCCGCCGATGACCTTGTGGAAGTTCACTTCGTCATAGCCGTAAGCATCCATATAGTTCTGATAGGCATCCTCCACCGTCTCGCGGTTGTAGTAAGCCTGCTCAAACTCGTGGTTACCCATAATGGCGAGCAGTTCGGGAGCGGTCGCCGGATCGGTAAACACGCTGTTCCAAATGCCCATGACCTTCTCGTACTGGGAGGTCAGACCGGTATTGACCACGTCACCGGTCATCAAAACGGCGGCCACGCCGTCGTTCTTAAACTTGGTAAGCATCGCTTTCAGGTTGTAGTCGCCATCGGTGGCGGCATCCTGAATGTGGATATCGGAGATAACACCGAACTTCTGCGCGGTGTACTCGGTATTCTTCGCCGCTTCCTGCTCGCTGGTCGGGATGTAAGCATCCGGATTACCCGCGAGATCCTTGGCCTTTACGACCACGCGGATCGACTCGACCGCCATCTGAACACCGGTGGTGATCAGACCGACCGCGCCGGTCTCACGCTTGACGGAAGCATCCCAAGCGGAGGTATCCGCTTCCAGTTCCGCACCGGCCAGATTGGGATCGTCAGCCAGCCAATGGGTCTCCCACCAGCCGCCACCGCCGGCCGGGCCCATATCGCCCTGGAACTGCTCCTGCTCGCCGTTGCGATAAGCGTCAAACTTCACGGTGTCGCCGCTGGCGGTACCGATCAGCATGACCTGATAGCCTTCGGACTTCCAATCGGCGTCCGTCGTACCGGCCGTTGCCGGCTTGTACCACGGGTTCTGATCGGTCCAGTCCGGACGGCCCCAGTTACGGGTGGAACCCATATAGAACGGCAACGCCGCCTTGACCGTGTTACCGGCGTTGTCGATGCGGGCCAGACTGGTCAGCAGGATACCGTCGCCGCCGGTCGAGGCACGACGGACCATAATGCGATAACCGCCGGACGGATGCGCGCCCGTGTTTTCGGTACGGTCGCCACGGAGGACGAGACCGCCGATACGAATATTGTTGTACGCCCAGGTCTGCTGGATATCCGCTTCGACCGAGTAGTCGCCGTAACTGTCGATGAACTCCGGCAACCATACGTAGGTGTAAGCGGTGTTGACACCGTTACCGATCCACAGTTTGCCGTCCTTGACCATCGGCTGGGAAACGTAGGTCGGAACGGTGGCCAGACCGGTGGCTTCATCGGCCGCCACGTCGGCATTCTTGGCGATGGTCCAGCCTTCCGGCAGGGTGCCTTCGGCAACCGACTCAAAATCTTCTTCATAGATGACCCATTCGGTATCCGTCGGGTTCTTCGCATGCACAGTCACCGTTGCGGTGTTGTTATTGGCATCCGCAACCGTCACGGTGTATTTACCGGCAGCAGACACCTGCAAGATGCCGCCTACCACGGACACCTCGGGGCTGGTGCTGGTCCACGACGCGACGTCCTTGCCGGACATAGACACGCCGTTGATGGTCACCGCAACGTCAACCAGTTCGATCTTTTGATCGACGTTGACAAAAATGTTGCGGTTGGACTCGGTCATGACGAAATACTCGCCTTCCGCCGCGGTCGGGAGACCGAAAACGGAAAGGGCGGTCACGCCAAGAACGAGACAGCAAACCAAGGCTAACACTTTCTTGAACTTGTTTTTCACGTTGTTCACACCTTTCTTTGGCTGTTCGCCAAATTTCCGAGGGGGACACGTCCCCCTCTGATGTTTACATTATAACATATTCAATTGTAAAGAAAAGTTCCCCGTTTTGGTTTATAGGTTTCTCAATTTTTGTTTTTTTGGAACTATTGAAGCAATTTCACTATTTGTGTTGTGTTTTTTTGTCTAAAATTGCCATACGTCCACGCCGGCAGAGTCAAATTGCGAACAACCCGTTCTCAATCAAATATAAAGGTATTATAATGCAAAACGCGAAAGCCAAGAAGCGGATAAGCAAAAACAAAAATTCGCGCATCATTCCTCTTGCGGTTTTTTGTTTGACCTGCTATAATAAGAAAAAAATGTACGAAAGGCGGTTTTTTTATGAATCAACATCGCGCGGAAGCGGCCGAGTTGCAGCAATTCTACCGTGAACAGTTGTTGCAGGACGTGGTGCCGTTTTGGTTGAACAGCGATCTGATCGACAAGACCTATGGCGGTTACATTTCATCGGTCGACCGCGAAGGGCGCTGCTACAACAGCGATAAATCCGTTTGGTTTCAAGGGCGTTGCCTATGGACCTTCTCGGCGTTATGCGCGCAGTACGGCATCCGAGAAGAATGGAAAGCCGCCGCCGATGCGGGCAAGCCGTTTCTGGAAAAATACTGTATCGACGAAGACGGACGTATGTTTTTCGTCGTGACGGAAGATGGCAAGCCGCTCCGCAAACGTCGCTATATGTACTCGGAAAGTTTTTACGTCATCAGTATGGCGGAATACGGCGCGGTCTTTGGCGATGCCGAGGCGATCGCTAAGGCAGAAGCGTGCTTTGAAGGCATGCTCCGGATGTATGACGATCCCTCCTCCGATCCGCACAAGATCACGCCGAAAGGCTATGCCGCTACCCGCTCCGAGCGGACAGCCGCCGTGCCGATGGTGCTGGTCTCAGCCGCACAGTTACTGAGCCGTTGCGATCCCGCCAAGGCGGAGTATTATACGAACGTTGCCAAGCGGATGGCCGAAGATATTCTGACCTATCATTACCGTCCCGAATTGAAGGCAACGCTGGAAAACGTCCTGCCGGACGGCAGTCACATCGACAATCCTGCCGGCCGTTCCATCAACCCCGGTCATTCCAGCGAAAATGCGTGGTTCCTGATGAGTCTGGCGGTCTGCACCGGCGACAAGGAAATGCTGCAAAAGGCGCTGAATATGTTCGATTGGGCGTTTGAACGCGGTTGGGATACCGAACACGGCGGTATGCTGTATTTTGTCGACGTAGACGGCCGTCCCTGCGAACAGTTGGAATGGGATATGAAACTGTGGTGGGTACACAACGAAGTGCTCATCGCCTCGCTGATGGCGTACGGTCTGACCGGTGACGAAAAATATTGGGAACGCTTTAAACTGGTGCACGAATATGCCTTCAGCCATTTCTCCGACAAGGAGTTCGGTGAATGGTACGGCTATCTGCACCGCGACGGTACCGTCTCCCACACCCAGAAGGGATCGTTGTGGAAAGGCCCGTATCATCTCCCCCGCTGCCTGATGCTGTGCGACCGCCTGCTCGGTTGGATCGCCGAAGGCAAGGAAATGCAACCGCTCTTATAAATGAAATAAAAATCCCCCCCGCATAGCGGGGGGGATTTCATTTTCGGGCATAGCCCTATTGGCCTGCCGGCCACGCACCGCTAACCGGCCACCCATAAATGGGTTGTCAGTCTTTGCCGGCTCCCCTTGTCAGGGGAGCTGTCGGCGGCAGCCGACTGAGGGGTAGTCTTTCG